>CAYZWG010000115.1:0-13897 GCA_964481605.1 uncultured Planctomycetaceae bacterium | reverse complement strand
TCTCGCCCACCTTGAAACCGGTGGCTTGATAAGGTCCGGCGGCCCGGGCCGCCGCTCCCCCCGCCGGCACCAGACAGGCGACCAACGCGCCCACCACAAACCTGGCCCAATCTTTCCGCATCGGTTGAAACTCCCCACCCGAAAGCATGTTCGCAACGCGGGAAGCAGGGCGTACGCTCTCGACGCACCACCGCGGCCTTGGCCATGATAGGCTCGTACCCCGCGTGAAGCAACCGTCGGTGGCCGCGAGAATCGACCGGCGCAACCGTGGGGGGGCTCGTGCGCACACCTCTTCAAGCCGGGGAGGCCGCGCCAAACAGCATGGCGTCAAGTGCCGCCAGGCCGACGTTCCACGGAGGCCGGGCGCCGGTGTACGTCTGCCACCAGGTCCAGATCGGCTCGATTTGCTCCCGCGTTTCAGCCATCTCCGGAATCCACGCCGTCACGGCAGACGACAGCCGGTCGCGGTCGAAAACGAACGTCTCGTTCTGCTCGGCGGCCGCTTCCAACAGCGGCGACAGCATGGCGGCCTGCACCACGGGCAACAGATGTTCGGCCGGAATCTGTTCGCTGAACATCGGCAACTCGCCCTGCAATTGGATCAACAGCCACGCCAACCGCAGTATTTCGGTCTGCGTGTTTGCTTCGCCGAGGGCGACCGGCTCGATGCGAACCGAGTTGTAGGCCAGGTGGGCCGCTCCGCCACCGCCGGTGGCCGGATAGATCAGGATCACCGTGGCGGCGGGGGCCAGGACCTGGGCGTCGGTCCGCGCGGCGACCCCGGCCAACAGCGGCCTGCCGCGTGCGTTCCATGCCTCGCGCAAGGGGACGGCGCGACGGGCGACGTCGTCCAGCGACACGCCGGCGGTCCGCATGGCCTGCTCGACCTCCGCCACGACGCCGGTGAGCGGAATGAGGAGGGCTTCCGACTGGCTCGCCGCCGGTCCCACGGTCTTTCGCAAAGCCACTTGGACCAGGTCGCGACTGTATCCGATTTTCTCGGAGAGAGGCACCAGGTGGTCCCAAAAACGCTGCTCGGGCAAGCCGGCCTGGCGAATCTCGTCGGCCAACCGGGTGGCCGGGCCGCGAATCGCCGGGGCCAATCGGTTGTCCGTAAGGGTACGACCGCGACGCAGGGCGTCGGCGGCGTGCAGGGCACTGGTCGACTTGCTGGCAACCCACTTCAGTTCCACGGCGATTCCTCCCCGGCTAGCGGGCGACATGCAAAGCGGCGTGCATGCGACCATCTCGCGTGCCAGGAAAACATAGCATACGCCGGCCGGCGGGCCGAGCGGCGGGCGGCTGCGGCGCAAGGGGGGCGGTGCTTGCCCCCCGCGGCCGAAGCGGCTACCCTACACACTTTCCAGCGACTTGCCGGATGCCCATGCCCGGAAAGATCTCAATAGTGAGGCAGCGGAGTTCCATGGCCAGGTCTTCACCGAGACGCTTTGCCATCGGCGTCGACTACGGCACCAGCAGCGTTCGCGCGCTGGTGGTCGACGTGGCCGACGGAAGCGAGATCACCACCCACGTCTGCAACTACGCAAGCGGCCAGGCGGGAATCCTGCTCGACCCGAAGGACCCCAACCTCGCCCGCCAGAATCCGGCCGACTACATCGAAGGTTTCTACAAGTCGGTCCGTGCGGCGATCCGGGCCGCCAGGAAGATCGACGGCTTCGAGCCCCGGCAGGTGGTGGGCATCGGCGTCGACACGACCGGCTCGACGCCCATGCCGGTCGACGCCCAGGGGATGCCGCTGGCATTGCGGGCCGAGTTCCAGCACGACCTGGCGGCGCAGGCGCGGCTCTGGAAGGACCACACCGCCCATGCCGAGGCGGCCGAGATTACCGAGCGGGCCGGGAAGAACCGGACGAAGTACCTGGCCAAGTGCGGCGGCACCTACAGTTCGGAATGGTTCTGGTCGAAGATTCTCCATTGCAAGCGGACCAGCCCCAAGGTCTTCCAGGCGGCCCATGCCTGGGTCGAGTTGGCCGATTTCATTCCCGGCTTTCTCACCGGAAACCTCGACCCGCGGACCATGCCGCGGGGAATCTGCGCCGCCGGACACAAGGCGATGTATCACAACGACTGGGGCGGGCTGCCCAGCGAGGCGTTTCTCAAGCGGCTCGATCCGGAGTTGGTCCGGGTCCGCCGCCGCTGGGCGGCCCCGGCGCTGGCGGCCGACCGCAAGGCCGGCGAACTGACGCCCGCGGTGGCCAAGCGGGTGGGCCTGCCGGCGGGGCTGCCGGTCGCCGTGGGGGCCTTCGATGCCCATATGGGCGCCGTGGGCGCGGGGATCAAGCCCGGCACGCTGGTGAAAATCATCGGCACCAGCACCTGCGACATGATGGTCGTGCCGATGTCCGTCGACCTGCCCGACATTCCCGGCCTCTGCGGGATTGTTCCGGGGTCGATCGTTCCGGGGATGTACGGATTGGAGGCGGGCCAGTCGGCGGTGGGCGATATCTTCAACTGGTTTGCCCACGACCTGGCGCCCGCCCAGTTCACCCGCCAGGGCGATCCCCACGCCAACCTCACGGCCGCGGCCGAAAGGCTCGCGCCGGGCGAAAGCGGGCTGTTGGCCTTGGACTGGAACAACGGCAATCGCACCATCCTGGTCGATCCCCTGCTGACGGGACTGTTGCTGGGGCAAACGCTGCACACCGACGCGGCCGAGGTCTACCGGGCGCTGGTCGAGGCCACGGCCTTCGGCGCGCTGACGATTATCAAGCGGTTCGAGGAGTACGGGGTCGAGGTCAAGGACGTGGTCAATTGCGGCGGCATCGCCGAGAAGAATCCCTTCGTGATGCAGATTTACGCCGACGTCTGCAACCGGCCGATGAAGATCAGCCGGTCGGCCCAGACGTGTGCCCTGGGGGCGGCCATCTTTGGGGCGGTGGTGGGCGGGGCCTACAAGACGACGGAACGGGCGCAGCGACGGATGACCGGCGTGAAGGCGAAGGTCTACCGGCCGCGGCGCGGGGCGGCGGGCGTCTACGCCGAACTGTACGCGTTGTACCGCAAGCTGCATGACGCCTTCGGCGGGGTCGGCAGACCCGCGCCGAACGGGGTGGCCGACGTGATGAAGCGGTTGATTGCCATTCGCCAGCGGGTGCGAAAAGGGGTCTGACCGTCACGGATTCCGGGGAGGGCCCGTGGTCAAAGAGAATCCCCACCGGACTCGCCCCGGTGGATTGCGGGTTTGAGAACTACGGCGGGGTCGGGAGACCCGCGCCGAACGAGAGAAGACCCGCGCCGAACGAGAGAAGACCCGCGCCGAACGGGGTCGGGTGCGAAAAGGTTGATGCGAATGCTGGAAAAACTCAAAGAGGACGTCTACCGGGCGAATCTCGACCTGGTCCGCCATGGGCTGGTGACCCTCGCTTGGGGCAACGCCAGCGGGATCAGCGAGGATCGCCGCCACGTGGTGATCAAGCCCAGCGGCGTCCCCTACGAGCAGATGGCTCCCGAAAAGATGGTCGTGGTCGGCCTGGAGGGCGACGTGGTGGAGGAGGGGGCGTTGCGGCCTTCGTCCGACACGCCCACCCACCTGCTGCTCTACCGGCATTTCGGCCGCATCGGCGGAGTCACGCACACCCACAGCCCGCGCGCCACCATGTTTGCCCAGGCCCGGCGAGAGATTCCCTGCCTGGGCACCACCCACGCGGATCACTTCCTGGGTCCCGTGCCGGTGACGCGGCCGCTGGCCGAGGAGGAAGTGGCCGAGGACTACGAAGCCAACACGGGCCGGGCGATCGTGGAGCGGTTTGCCCGGCTCGATCCGCTGGAGATGCCGGCGGTGCTGGTGGCCGGCCACGGTCCTTTCACCTGGGGCCGCGACGTCGCCGGCGGCGTGGCCAACGCGGTGGCCCTGGAGGCGGTCGCCCGCATGGCCTTGGGCACCCTCAGCCTTCGGCCGGAGGCGCTGCCGCTGGAGTCGTGGGTCCTCCAGAAACACCACCAACGCAAGCACGGGCCGGCAGCCTACTACGGCCAACCCGAGTAGGGCGGGCCGCCCGCGGCCTGTTCGCGCTGGAAGAAACCGCCGCAAGGAGAGAACATGCAACCCTTGGACTGGTTGGTCATCGCCGCATACTTCGCGCTTTTGCTGGGGGTTGCCTGGTGGGTGATCCGCAAGAACAAGGACACGGCCGACGACTACTTCCTTGCCGGGCGGAACCTCGGCTGGTTTGTGATCGGGGCCTCGATCTTCGCCTCGAATATCGGCTCGGAACACCTGGTGGGACTGGCCGGGTCGGGCTGCACCGACGGCGTGGCCATGGCCCACTACGAACTGCACGCCTGGTGCCTCTTGGTGCTGGGGTGGATCTTCGTGCCGTTTTATGCTCGCTCGCAGGTTTTCACCATGCCCGAATTCCTCGAACGGCGATTCTCGCCCACCGCCCGCTGGGTGCTCTCGATCATCTCCCTGGTGGCCTACGTGTTGACGAAGATCGCCGTGGGTATCTTTGCCGGGGGAATCGTCTTCCGCACCCTGCTGCCGGAGGTTCAGCTCAACCTGGGCTACGTGGTGATGGACAGCTTCTGGATCGGCTCTTTCCTGGTGATTATCCTCACCGGGCTGTACACGATCCTGGGCGGGTTTCGGGCCGTGGCCTACACCGAGGCCGTGCAGACGGTGGTGCTGGTATTGGGCTCGGTGCTGGTGACCTACTTTGGACTGCGGGCGCTGGGCGGCTGGAGCGAGCTTCGGGCGGTCTGCGGCTCCGACATGTTCAATCTTTGGAAGCCGCTCATTCCCGCCGGCGTGGAAGGCACTTGGGCCCCCCTCATGGAAAGAGCCGCCGACGGCCACGTCGTTCGCCAGGCGTGGTATTTCAACGGCAACTATCCTTGGCTGGGAATGCTGTTTTGTGCGCCCATCATCGGGCTCTGGTACTGGTGCACCGATCAGTACATCGTCCAGCGTGCCCTGGGCGCCCCCAACGAGACCGAGGCGCGGCGGGGCAGCATCTGCGCCGCCTTCCTTAAGCTGCTGCCGGTGTTCATCTTCATTATTCCCGGCATGATCTGCTTTGCCCTGGCCCGAAGCGGCCGCGCCGCCGAGTTGACCCAGGCGCTCTACACGGGCGGCCAACTCGACGCCACCAAGGCCCAGGCGGCCTTTCCCCTGTTGGTCAAGTACGTACTGCCGGTGGGCGTGCGAGGGATCGTGGTGGCCGGGTTGCTGGCCGCCCTGATGAGTTCCCTGGCCGGCGTGTTCAACGCCTCCTCCACGTTGTTTACGATGGATTTCTACAGCCGGCTCAAGGCCGGCGCAAGCCAGCACCAACTCGTCTGGGTCGGCCGCGTGGCCACCACGATGATGGTCCTCATCGGCCTGGTCTGGGTGCCGGTGATCCAACACGCCCACGGGCTGTACCACTACCTCCAAGGCGTGCAGGGCTACCTCGCCCCGCCGATCTTCGTGGTCTTCTTCCTCGGTGTGTTCATGAAACGGCTCAACAGCAAGGGCTGCCTGGCCGCGCTGGTGGTGGGGTTTGCCCTGGGGGTGTTTCGCCTGGCCGTCGATACGCCGGTCACGCTCAAGCTGGCCGGCTTCGAGAACGGCTACACGCAAGGCTCCTTGCTCTGGATCGTCAACAACATCTACTTCCAATACTACAGCCTGCTGATCTTCCTGGTTTGCGTGGCGGTGATGATCGCGGTCAGCTTCGCCACGGCCGCGCCCGACGAAGAGCGGATCGCCGGCCTCACCTACGGCACGGTGAGCCAGGAGCAACGCCGGGCCACGCGAAGCAGTTGGAGCTGGGTCGACGTGGCCGCCTCGGCCGCGGTGCTGGTGGCGATCCTGGCGGCCTATCTGTACTTCCGCGGCTGAGCGATTCGCCCTCGCCGACTCCGCGGGATGCGTGCTCGCCACGCACCCCGCCGGCCTACGGTTCCGCGTTGGGCTCCAGTTGCAAGGCGGCCGAATTGATGCAATATCGCCGGCCGGTCGGTTCGGGGCCGTCGTCGAAGACGTGTCCCAGGTGGGCCCCGCAGCGGGCACACAGGACCTCGGTTCGCCGCATCAGGAGCGAGCGGTCCGGGGCGGTGGCGATGCTCCGCGCATCGCATGGTTGCCGGAAGCTGGGCCATCCGCTGCCCGAATCGTACTTGGCGTCGGATCGGAAAAGCGGCGCTTGGCAACAGACGCAGCGGTAGGTGCCCGCCGTCTTGCAGTCCCAGTAGGCGCCGGAAAAGGCCCGCTCGGTGGCTTTCTTCCGCGTCACCTCATACGCCAGGGGGGAGAGGATTTCGCGCCACTGGGCGTCGGTCTTGTTCACGGCGGACCGTGCCGAATCGTTTGAGCCAGCCATCGTCGAGCACGCCTCCGTGGTTCGGGGATCGGCAGCCGATTCCGCCCGGGGTGGCCCATTTCGTGGAAAACCCTGCCAGGATTCTATGCTCAAGCCGCCCATCGGGCCAAGACCCTGATCTCGGTCCCAAGCGTTTCATCTCGGTCCCAAGCTTCCGCTTGGGACCGCACGCGGGGTGAAGCCTCGGCACGATGGGTTCCCAAGCCGGAGCTTGGGAACCAGGTGGGAAGCCGGAGTTTGGGAACCGGGTGGGAGCTTGGGACCGCACCCAACCCGGTTGGAGTGGCCCATTTCGTGGAAAACCCTGCCAGGATTCTATGCTCAAGCCGCCCATCGGGCCAAGACCCTGATCTCGGTCCCAAGCGTTTCATCTCGGTCCCAAGCTTCCGCTTGGGACCGCACGCGGGGTGAAGCCTCGGCACGATGGGTTCCCAAGCCGGAGCTTGGGAACCAGGTGGGAAGGCCACCGGCGGGGTCGGGAGACCCGCGCCGAACGCGGCCACCGGCGGGGTCGGGAGACCCGCGCCAAACGCCGTCCCTACCTTCTCCGCCTCGACCTCCTTGTCGCATCACGGCGCCAAGACGTAGAATACATGGTTTTCGATTCCCCCGCACTTCACCGCACCGCCGTCGCCGGCCATGGCCATTTCCGATATCGTTGTCAAAGGCGCCCGCGAGCACAACCTGCGGAACGTCAACCTCGTGTTGCCCCGCAACCGGTTGATCTGTTTCACGGGCGTGAGCGGGTCGGGCAAGAGCTCGCTGGCCTTCGACACGCTCTATGCCGAAGGCCAACGGCGTTACGTGGAGAGCCTGTCGAGCTTCGCCCGGCAGTTTCTGGGCCAGATGCCCAAGCCCGACGTGGACCTGATCGGCGGCCTCAGCCCCTCGATCTCGATCGCCCAGAAATCGAGCGGCCAGAGCCCTCGCTCGACCGTGGGCACGATCACGGAAATCCACGACTACCTGCGGGTGCTTTACGCCCGGGTGGGCACGGGGCACTGCCCGGACTGCGGGCGGCCGATCACTGCCCAGACCCGGCAGCAGATTCTCGCCCGCATCGAGGCGCTGCCCTCGGGAACACGGTTTCTCGTGCTGGCTCCCCTCGTGCGGCGGCAGAAGGGCGAATATCGCGACCTCTTCGAGGACCTGCTCAAGCAGGGCTTCGTTCGCGCCCGGGTCGACGGCAGCGTGGTCCGACTGACCGACGATCTGCGGCTCGACCGGCAGATGCGGCACAACATCGAGGTGGTCGTCGATCGGCTCTCGCTGGGTCCGGCGGGCAGGGCCCGGCTGGCCGAGGCGGTCGAGTTGGCGCTGCGGCTGGGCCAGGGCAACCTGGTCGTGGCCACGGAGCCGACCGACGGTGCCCCCGGGAATGACGTCCAACTCTCGGCCCACTACGCCTGCACCCATTGCCAAAAGAGCTTCGAGCCTCCCAGCCCTCAACTGTTCAGCTTCAACAGCCCCCAGGGAATGTGCCCCAAGTGCAACGGCCTGGGCGAGATCTACACCTTCGATCCCCAGCGGCTGATTGCCGACCCCTCGAAATCGTTCCAGCAGGGATGCGTCGCGTTGGTTGGCCGGTGGCGGCAGATGGGACGCTGGCGGCGGCACATCTATCGCGGCGTGGCCGAGACGCTCGAGCGCAAGGCCGGCTTGGAGTCGGGCACCATCCTGGAGACCGCCTGGGAGGAACTCGACCCCAACTTTCAAAATGCCCTCCTCTGGGGCACCGGCGACGAGCACATCACCTACACTTGGCGATCCGGGCCGCACGGCCACAAATGGGGCGGCAAGTTCGAGGGGATCATTCCCAAGCTGCTCTCCCAATACAAGACGTCGAAGAGTCGACTGCAGCGCCGCGCGCTGGAAAAATACATGAACGTGGTCCCCTGCGGACGCTGCCGGGGCCGGCGGCTGAATCCGCAGGCCTGCGCGGTCACGCTCTCCACCCGCTCGGCTTCCTTTGCCCCACAGCCCCAGCGGTCGTTGCCCCAGGTCTCCGCCCTGGCGGTGAGCGACGCGGCGCGGTTTTTTGAAGCCCTCGACCTGGACGAGACCTCGCAAAAAATCGCCGGCGAAGCGCTGAAGGAGATTCGCGGCCGGCTCGAATTCCTCGCCCGCGTGGGCCTCGACTACCTCACCCTGGAACGCACCGCCCCCACCCTTTCCGGCGGCGAAATGCAGCGGATTCGCCTGGCCGGCCAGATCGGCTGCGGCCTGGTGGGCGTGCTCTATATTCTCGACGAACCCTCCATCGGGCTGCATGCCCGCGACAACGACAAGCTGCTGGAGACCCTGGCCCGGCTCCGCGACCAGGGCAACACGGTGATCGTCGTCGAGCACGACGAAGACACGATGCGGGCGGCCGACCACCTCGTCGACTTCGGTCCCGGTCCCGGGGTGCGGGGCGGCGAAGTGGTGGCCTCGGGCACGGTGGACGAGGTGATCGGCCAGCCGAAGAGCGTCACCGGGCAGTTTCTCTCTGGCCGGCGGCGGATCGAAGTGCCCCCCGCGCGGCGCTCGCCGGGCGGCCACCGGCTCATTGTCCGCGCGGCGGCACACAACAACCTGAAAAACATCGACGTGGAAATCCCCCTGGGAACCTTCGTCTGCGTGACGGGTGTTTCCGGCTCGGGCAAAAGCTCCCTGGTCCGCGACATTCTGGTCGAAGCCCTGCGGCGCGATCTGAACGCGGGAAGCGGCACGCCGGGCAGCCACCGGGCCATCGAGGGCCTGGAACATCTGGACAAGATGATCGCCATCGACCAGTCGCCGATCGGGCGGACCCCGCGCTCCAACCCGGCCACCTACATCAAGGTGCTGGACGATATCCGCCGGCTCTATGCCCAGTTGCCCGAGTCGAAGACCCGCGGCTACAAGCCCGGCCGGTTCAGTTTCAACGTGGCCGGCGGCCGCTGCGAGTCCTGCGAGGGCAACGGCTCGAACAAGCTGGAGATGGATTTCCTGGCCGATATCTGGGTCACCTGCCCGGTCTGCCAGGGCCACCGCTTCAACCACGAGACGCTGCAAGTCCGCTTCAAGGGCAAGACGATTGCCCAGGTCCTGGAGATGGACGTGCAGGAGGCCCTCACCCATTTCGAAAACATCCCCAAGGTCCGCCACAAGCTGCAAACCTTGCACGACGTGGGGCTGGACTACATGAAGCTGGGCCAGCCCTCGCCCACCCTCTCCGGCGGAGAGGCCCAGCGCGTGAAGCTCGCCCGGGAACTGGTCAAGAGGAGCACCGGGCAAACCCTCTACCTGCTGGACGAGCCCACCACGGGACTGCACTTCGCCGATATCGAGCTGCTCTTGAAAGTGCTCCACGGCTTCGTCGACGCCGGCAACACGGTGCTCGTCGTGGAGCACAACATGGAAGTCATCAAGACGGCCGACTGGATCATCGACCTGGGGCCGGAGGGTGGCCGAGAGGGGGGATGGATCGTGGCCGCGGGAACGCCCGAGGAAGTGGTCCGAAACCGGAAATCCTACACCGGTGCCGCACTGAAGCCGTTCTTGAACGGCCGGGCCGCACCACCCCGCGCCGCCGGGAGCACGAAATCCTCCGGCACGAAGTCGGCCCGCCGCGTGCGGCAGGCCCAGTCGATTCGCGTCCGCGGCGCCGCCCAACACAACCTCAAGTCGATCAACGTCGACATTCCTCGCGACCGGTTGACCGTCTGCTGTGGTCCCTCGGGCTCGGGCAAGACCTCGCTGGCGATGGACACCGTCTACGCCGAAGGCCAGCGCCGCTACGTGGAGAGCCTCAGCGCCTACGCCCGGCAGTTCATCGGCCAAATGCAGAAGCCCAAACTGGAGCATATCGAGGGCCTCTCGCCGGCAATCGCCATCGAGCAGAAGCACTCCGGCCAGACACCGCGGTCGACCGTGGGCACGGTGACCGAGATTTACGACTACCTGCGAATTCTCGTCTCGCGGCTGGGCAAACCGTACTGCCCCGACTGCGATGTGCCCATCGGCACCCAGTCGGCCGACGAGATCATCGCCAAGGTGATGGACCGCCGCTCGGGCACGCGGCTGTTTCTGATGGCGCCGCTGGAGGTTCCCGTGGGCCGGAACTACCAAACGCTGTGGGACGAAATGCGGGCCGCCGGCTACGTCCGCATCCGCGTGGACGGCCAAGTCCACTCGATCGACGAACCACCCCGCATCGACCGGCGGCGGCGACACCAGGTCGAGGCGGTGATCGATCGGGTCGTGGTGCGCAGCGATGCCCGTAGCCGGATCGCCGAGGCGGTGGAAACGGCCCTCGGCCTGGGCGGAGGCGTGCTCCACGTGGCCGAAGTCCGCGCCGACCTGCCGGAAGACCAGTGGCCGATGGAAATCCACAGCCGGCATTTCGCCTGCGACCGTTGCGGGCGGAGCTTCGAGCCGCTCTCGCCGCACCATTTCTCTTTCAACAGTTCGCTGGGTTGGTGTCCGGCGTGCGAAGGGTTGGGGGTGCAGACCGGTGCCAATCCGGCGGCCCTGTTGCACGATCCCAAGTTGACGCTGGCCCAGGGGGCGGTGGGGCTTTTTCCCTCACCGGCGAGCGAGATCTTTCCCCACCTCTTGGAGACCTTTTGCCGTGGCACGGGGATTCCCCCCGACGTGCCCTTCAACCAGCTCGGCGCCAAGCACCGCCGGCTGATCATGCACGGGACGGGTCCCAAGTGGTTTGAGGTGCGTCTGCCGGCCGCGTCGTCCGCGTCCGACGGCCAGCCGGCGTTTTGCTTTCAGTACAAGGGTCTCTACCCGGCCCTGGAAGAGGCCAGCCGCGTCTCGCCTGGTTTTCGGGGTCGCTTGGAGCATCTCGTCGACGAGGTCGAATGCTCGCTTTGCAACGGCAGCCGGCTCCGCGACGATGCCGCCGCCGTGCAGCTTGAAGGCCGCACGATCGACGAGATGTGTCGCCAGCCGCTGGGCGGACTGCTGGCGCACTTCAAGGCGTGGAACCCCGACTCGACCCAGAAGAAAGTGGCCGGCGATCTGCTCCGCGAGGTTCGCAACCGGCTCGAATTCCTGGTCGACGTGGGCCTCGACTATCTCACCCTGGCCCGCCCGGCCCCCACGCTCTCCGGCGGAGAAATGCAGCGCATCCGCCTTGCCGCCCAGGTGGGAAGCGGGTTGTGCGGCGTGCTCTACGTGCTCGACGAACCGACCATCGGACTGCATCCCCGCGACAACGGCCGGCTGATCGCCGCGCTCAAGAAGCTTCGCGATCTGGGCAACACCTTGCTGGTCGTGGAGCACGACCGGGAGGTCGTGGGCAGCGCCGACCGGCTGCTCGATTTCGGTCCGGCGGCCGGGCGCGGCGGTGGCCGGATCGTCGCCCAGGGCACCCCCGGCCAGGTTCGCTCGCGCCGCGGGTCGGTCACCGGGCCGTATCTCTCGGGCAAGAAGGCGATCCCCGTTCCCAGCAACCGGCGAATGGCGTCCGCGCTGACCCGCCGCGGAACAAAGAAGGCCTCCGCCCCGCCCAAACCGCCCGGTGGGGCCTGGCTGGAGGTGCTCGGCGCCCGGCACAACAACCTCAAGAACCTCCACGTGCGAATCCCCCTGGGCACGCTCACCCTGGTGACCGGCCCCAGCGGCAGCGGCAAAAGCTCCCTGGTCGACGACGTGCTCTACGCCGCCCTGGCCAAGACGCTCCACCGGGCCAAGGTCGTGGCGGCGGCCCACGACGAAATCCGCGGCGTGGAGCAGATCAACAAGGTGATCCGCGTGGACCAGCAACCGCTGGGCCAGACGCCCACCTCGAACCCGGCCACCTTCACCGGCACCTTCGACCTCATCCGGCAGCTCTACGCCCAATTGCCGGAGGCCAAGCTGCGGGGCTATTCGGCCCGGCGGTTCAGCTTCAACGTGGCCGGCGGCCGCTGCGAAAAATGCCAGGGCAACGGCCAACTCAAGATCGAAATGCACTTCCTGCCCGACGTCTGGATCGAGTGCGACGCCTGCCGCGGCCGCCGCTACGAAGAGGAAACGCTTTCCGTCGGCTACCACGGCCGGTCGATCGCCGACGTGCTGGAAATGTCGTGCGGCCAGGCCCGAAAGCTGTTCGAGAACATCCCCAAGATTCGCCGCAACCTGCAAACCCTCTGCGACGTGGGCCTCGACTACGTCACCCTGGGCCAGCCGGCGCCCACCCTCTCCGGAGGTGAAGCCCAGCGGGTCAAGCTGGCCGCCGAGCTCTGCCGGCCCGACACGGGTCGAACGCTCTACCTGCTGGACGAGCCGACCACCGGACTGCACTTCGACGACCTGGCCAAGCTCCTGGACGTGCTCAACCGCCTGGTCGACCTGGGCAATACGGTGGTGGTGATCGAGCACAACCTGGACGTGGTCAAGACGGCCGACTGGGTGATCGACATGGGCCCCGAGGCGGGCGAGGCAGGCGGCTACCTGGTCGCCGCCGGCACGCCCGAGGACATCGTCGCCCATGCCCGCCGCTGGCGCGGCCGCCGCCCATCGCCGGCCCGGCGGACCCGGCCGCGGTTGTGGCGATCGTACACGGGGGAATGCCTCCGGCCGGTGCTCGAGGCGGGTCCCCGCGAGCACCGCCGCCTGCACGATTTCCTCGCCGACGAAGCCCATGAGCAGGGTGATCTGGAAATCGACCAGGTGGGCGGCGAGGCCCACATGCCCTGGCAAATCGACGGCCGCCGCTGGCACACCCGCGACCGGCTGGCCCGCAACGGCAGTCCCTGCCGCTGGGACGGCCGCATTCTCGACGAGTTCGTCCGCCGGATCGAGGATTCCGACCTCTTCAGCCGGCCCGACTGGAACAGCCGCAGCGTGGTCGAGATTCGCGCCCGAAAGAAAAGCGACGGCTGGTTCTTTCACGCCATTACGGGCGAGCCGTGGCTGTTGAAGCTGAAGTTTCGCACGGCGAGAAACACGTTTCGCCGCGAGGAGCTTGTGCGGCGTTTGAACCTCCAGCCGTTGAACGACATGCCCGACCTGCCGCTCTACGGCACCCAGCCGCGGACCAAGTGCAGGAACCTTCGCGGCCCCTGGCAGGAGATCGAATTGCGGCTGCACGGCTACGAGGAAATCGACCGGCCCGAGATGTGGCGGTTTCTGGAGGAGGCGATTCGGGGCTTCGGCACGTTCACCGAGCGGGTGCGGCAGAACCCCCAGGACCTGATGCCCTGGAAGGTGCTGGGACGCCGCTGGCACCTGATGCGGAAGGGGTTTTCCGGCGGCAACCACGTGGCCTGGGACCAGGCCGTGCTGGAGGAGCTGTTCGCCTTGCTCGAATCGACCGCTCCCCAGGCGGAGGCCACTTGGGGCAACAAGGTGCTGGTGCCCTTCCACGTGGCCGGACAAAAAAAATCCTGGGCCTCGGTCATCACCAAGCGGGCCGATGCCGTCCACCTGGTTCTGGCCGGTCCCAAGGGACGATTCGCGCTGGGGCGGCTGACCCGACTGGGACACGAACCGGAACTGGACGCCCAGCAGCCCGACTGCGACCTGATTCGATTGAAGTTCCGCACGAAAAAGGAAATCCGCGACCGCGCCTTCAAGGCGTTCTTGAAGGAGCATTGGGAAGCCGTAGCCGGCAG
>CAYZWG010000114.1:1648-13901 GCA_964481605.1 uncultured Planctomycetaceae bacterium | reverse complement strand
AACCACCACCTCGAACCACCTCCGGAAGTCGGTTCCTGCACCCCAGGGCGAGGCTCCCGCCGAGCCGCAATCCGGCCGGCACAGCCGGCCCTACGTGCCACTCCCGCCCGGCAAGCATTGACAGGCAAAATCGAATCCGGCATATTGGTCGCCGTGGGTGCCGTTGCGCCCCTCGCGGGCGCGGTGGGATGGAGGGGCCGGACCCTACCGAAAGACGCGCATCGTCGAATCATCGAACAAGCGGAATCGAGCACGGAGACACGTATGGCTGGTGAATATCGCTTCTCCTTTGGACCCTGGAACATCCACCAAGGGGCCGATCCGTTCGGTCCGACCGTCCGCCCGTCGATCGCCTTCGTCGAGAAACTGGGGACCTATAAGCAACTCGGGTTCGACGCCGTCCAGTTTCACGACGACGACGCCGTGCCCGACCTGGAAGACCTCTCCCCCGAGGAGATCACGACCAAGGCGGCAGCGGTCAAGAAGATGCTCGACGGCCAGGGACTGGTCGCCGAATTCGTCGCCCCCCGCCTTTGGGAGGACCCTCGCGGTATCGACGGCGGGTTCACCTCGAACGATCCCGCCTGCCGGGCCTGGGCGCTGGAGCGGCTGAAGCGGTGTATCGACATCGCCAACGCCCTGGGCACCAAGCTGATCGTTTTCTGGCTGGCTCGCGAGGGGACGTATATCCGCGAGTCGAAAAACGCCATCCAGGCCCACCGCCACCTGGTCGATGCCGTCAATCTGCTGTTGGAATACGACGACCAGATGCAACTGGCGATCGAGCCGAAGCCCAACGAGCCGATGGACCATGCCTATATCCCCACCATCGGCCACGCCCTGGCGCTGGGCTACCAGACCGTCGACCCCAGCCGTGTGGGCGGGCTGATCGAAACGGCCCACGCGCTGTTGGCCGGGCTGGACCCCTCGGACGAGATGGCCTTTGCCCTCTCCATGGGCAAGCTCTGGAGCGTCCACCTGAACGACCAGAATGGCCTCAAGTTCGACCAGGACAAGAGCTTCGGCTCGGCCAACCTCCGCAGCGCCTACAACCAGGTTCGCGTGCTCGAATTGGACGGCTACGCCGAGACCGGCCGCTACGTCGGCCTGGACGTCAAGGCGATGCGAACCCAAAAGACCGATGTGGCGGCGAAGCACCTCTCCAACAGCCGCACCATCTTCCTCAAGCTGGTGGAGAAAGTCCGCACCTTTCCCCGCGACGTTCAACAACAGTGCCTGGCCGACCGCGACTATGAAGCGCTCGATCTGGCCGTGCTGGAACACCTGCTGGGCGGCTGAGCCGGCCCGCGGAAAACATCCGGTCGCGGGACCGGAGGCCTCGCGCCAACCTGGTTCCCCACCGCCAACCTGGTTCCCCACCGCCAACCTGGTTCCCCACCGCCAACCTGGTTCCCAAGCTCCAGCTTGGGAACCGCCGGGCGGGCCGGGCGGAAAAACGCAACTTCCGCGGCCGGCCCTTAACGGCGGGTCTCCCCTGGCCGGGCCACCGGGGCAATGGTGGCTTGCCCACGCCGATGGGGTGCCGGCGGCACGGCCGTGCCGATGTCCATGTCTTCCCCGAAGTAGCACTCCCTCGCTTCCGGATTGGCCAGCACCTCGTCGGGCGTGCCGTGACAGAGCACCTGCCCTGTGCGGATCACGTAGCTGCGGTCGGTGATTTGCAGCGTCTCGCGAACCTGGTGGTCGGTGATCAAAATCGAGATTCCCTCCTCCCGCAGTCCGCGAATGATCGCCTGGATGCTGTCGATGGTCACCGGGTCGATGCCCGTGAACGGCTCGTCCAGAAGGATGATCTTGGGAAGCGAGACCAGCGCCCGGGCAATCTCCACTCGGCGTCGCTCGCCGCCGGAGAGCGAGATCGCCTTGGCTTTGCGAAGATGCCAGATGTTGAACTGCGTCAGCAGGTGCTTGCACCGCTTGCGCCGCGTGCGGCGGTCGATACCGAGCATCTCCATCACGCCCAGCAGGTTGTCTTGCACGGAGAGCTTGCGAAAAACGCTCGACTCCTGGGCCAGGTAGCCCATGCCGCCGTCCCGGGCGCGGCGATACATGGGCCAATCGGTCACGTCGACCCCCGACAACAGCACCGTGCCGGCGTTGGGCTCGATCATCCCGCAGGTCATGCGGAAGCTGGTCGTCTTGCCCGCGCCGTTGGGACCCAAAAGACCCACGATCTCGCTGGGATAGACCTCAAAGTCGATCCCGTCGACGACGCGGCGGGTGCCGTAGATTTTCACCAGCCCGCGCGCCTCGAGCATCGGCTCCCGGCGGTGCGTGGGGTCGCTTTCATCGCCGGGCAGAGAAGACTGAAATCCGTTCCTCGTCATGCGGAGCTCCATCTCGCGGCCAGAGCGCGGTTAGCGGACGACCCTCATTCGAGCAAAGTTGGGAAACAAGCGGACGGGAATGCCGGTGCCGGGAATGCGGTCCAGCGAATGGGGCCAGTAGACGAAAAGGGCCTTGCCGATCAGCAGGTTGCGACTCACGTAGAACTCGACCGGTTGCTGGTCGGGGCCGGGATAGCGTTCCCACAGCCGGCCGTCCTTGCTGGCGGCGCTGTTGTCGCCCAGCGCCAGAAATTGCCCGGCTTCGATCTTGAACTCCACCGAGCGGGTTTTCCCGAAATCCTCCCACTGGGACGGATCGGAGAGCACGGCGGCGACGTTCTCTCCGGAAATCGGCCGGGAATACGGAAAACTGGAATACTTGAAATCGGTGATCATATTCGGATTGACAATCTCATCGTAACCACGCTCGGCGATGTAGTGGATGTCGCGAAAGACCTTGAGGTGGCGGACGGTGATCGCCGCGCCGTCGGAAGCAATCCCCACCGGACGCAGGTCGGCCGGGGTGGGGACGGAATTGCCCAACGGCTCGTAGGTGGTGGGACGATCGAACTCCATCACCTGGCCGTCGACCCAAAACCGCAACTGGTCGTCGATGTTGGAAAACATCACGCGGTAACTGCCGGGGGTACGGATTTTCGTCTGGGTCGTGGGCGTGCCGAACTCGGGATGACCGAGGATCGACAGCTTGGCCGTGCCCTCGGCCAGGTCGATGTGGCATTGGAATCGCTCGCCCCCCTCGACCAGCTCCAACACCACCTGGCCCCGCGAATCCTCCACGCCGAGCTCGCCCTCGAAGGCCAGGTCGCCGACCCAGTGCAGACCGATGCTGTCCGGGCCCGGACCCTGCTGATTGAGCGAATCGGCCGACGTGTTGTAGGCGGTGAAATCGGAGATCAGTTGCCCGGTGGGCAACTTCGGCGGCAGGGAACCGGCCTCCAGGTAGCTCCAATCGGCGTAGCTTGGCACCACGTGCCGATAGCGAAGCCAGTGTTCGCCGGCTTGATCCCCGGCGATCCGGAACGCCCGCTGGTTGTCCGTGGTCCAGGGGGTCGTGTGGGCGTCGGAGGGGGTCTCGGCGGCCCACCGCGACGGCCACCCCCGCTCGACCAACTCGGTCAGCTCGTAGTCCGAGTCGTGGACCGGTTGGAGCATCGCCAGCATCTTGGCCGGGGGCTTCCTGGCGATGGAAAATTCCGCCTGCCCGTCCGGCTTGACGAAAATGTCGCCATGGCTGATCCGCAGGGTTTCGTTGGGCAACCCCACGATCCGCTTGATGAAATTGGTTTTCGCCCCCCCGGGCCATTTGAAGACGGCCACCTCCCAGCGTTGCGGATCGCGAAACTGGTAGAGAAATTTCCCCACCAGGATGCGGTCCCCCTTGTACGACCGGTAGGTTTTCCCCTGGGGGTTGTTTTCACCGATATTCATCGTGTAGCGGCACATCGGGCAGGTGCACTCCACGATCTTCCTGCCGCTGGGACGATTCGTATCGGCATCCACTTCGGCGGAAGCGCTGGCCCGGAGGGGATATCCGCACTTGGGGCAGTGGAGGTCCTTGTGGCGACCCATCAGCGTGGGGGCCATGGAACCGGTGGGAATCACGAACGCCTCGGCCTCGAAGGTCCGAAACAGGAACGCCAGCACGAAGGCGATGACGATCGACTCGATCGTCTCGCGAAACGCCCCGGAATCCGACGACCCGCCCCGACCCGAGCGCGCCGCCGGCTGATCGGCCGCCGCCGCCCGGCTCGGCTTGGAAGGGGAACGCGAGGTTTTTCGCCCGCCGGCCCGCCCGGCGTGATCTTTCTTCATGCGGTGCGACATCGTCACCCCCGGTTGTCGTCTCCTCGCCGGAAGCGGCCCCGCGGCCGCCTCTGGCGAGGGAGCATCGTCTATCAGTGATTCGCTGCAATCTCTCGATTATAGTCGGTCACGGCCAGGTTGCCGAGATCAGGCGACCGGCACCCGATCGGATCGGCAGCCCAGCCGTAGGCCCGATCGTGATCGGACAGTATCCCTTGTCACCACCAACCACCGCGAACCGGCCAGCGCAGTTGCTCCACGCGGATCGCGATTTGACCTGCCTCCTGTCGCAAGACCCCCGGGTTGCCGGTTGGTGGCAGCGTGAGACTCTCGCACCCGCCGGCGTCTTCTGGTCCTTCGCGGCTGGAGCAGGAGCCTCGCCCTGGCGACTGTCGCGCCACGGACACTTGTAATCTCGTCTCCTTATCTTCTCGCAAGCCAGCCGGCAAATCCGCAAACGACTTCGGTTCATAACGGATTGCAATCTTTCCAACAACAATCCGGAATCATACATAGGTCGCCTCCCGCTCGATTCTGGCTTTTAGTCGTGGATTCATGGAGTCCCGCAGCCGGACAACATCCACCGGGTGATCCAGGAAGGCTTCCAGATCCTGTCTTAGCATGGCTGTCATGAACAGATCGGGTCGATCCGTCTGAAAAACCACGTCGACATCACTGTCGGGTGTGGCCTCG
Source organism: uncultured Planctomycetaceae bacterium (assembly GCA_964481605.1). GTDB lineage: Bacteria > Planctomycetota > Planctomycetia > Pirellulales > Thermoguttaceae > CAYZWG01. The sequence continues at coordinate 9,036 of CAYZWG010000114.1, read as the reverse complement.
CCTCGGGCATAGGAGCCGAAATAGCCCAGAGCGCGCAAATGATATTCTTTTGCGTGTTGTTCCTTGAATGACTTCAACAGGGCACGCAATTCCGTGGGCTGCAATACGGTTTGGCTCATATCGTCACCTCCACAATCATCATCGCGTCGCCGCCCAGGATACCCGCCTCCAGATAGCGGATAATCTCCCGTCGTTCCTGCTGGGTGAGCCTTGGCATTCCACTATCTTTCGTACATCATTCCACCCGTACGTGCGGAACGCGAAACCGCAGACTAACGAATATACCGGATTCGTCGCGGGTCCGGAACTTGAAATTCCCGCCCGCCCAGACGCAGCATCCGGGACGGAAGGTGAACGGCTAAGGGCTTGCCTACCAAGAACTTAGCTGGAACGGCCGGGCCCTGGGCCCACTGCCGGCTGTCGATCGACACCAGGCTGTTGTCGCCCAGCACGTAGTATTCGCCCGGCCCCAGCCGGCACGCACCGCCAGGGTTGTCCCTTGCTTCCGGCCCAATGGGGTGGGTGTAATAGACGTCGCGCCAGAGACGAACCCGCTCGATCTCGACGCCCAATCCGCTGCTGCCCAGGGCCACCGGCCGCGTGGTGGGCCGTGCCGTCGCGCAGCGCGGGCCAATCGCCAGGGTGGCCGTCGTCGTCTCGCCCAAGGCGAAAAGCCATTGGCGGTCGATCAGCGAAACGGTGACCGTCGCGCCACGCGGATCGCCCCCAAGCCGCCCTCGCAACACCGCCACCGCCGAGCCCCGGTCCCCTTCCCCCCGGCTGAGTTCGAAGCGGCCGGCCGCCGGGTCGAGGCGGAGCAGCCACTGGGCCGGTGGGTCGGCCAGGCGGACCCACAGCGCCCCCTCGCCACGCCACCGGCGGACCCGGAAGGTCAGCATCAGGTCGCCCACCGCGTGGACCTGCCGGGCGTGGAAAACCCGGCCCTGGTTGTAGCCGCGGAGGTTAGTGACCGGCGCTAGCACGAGTTGGCCGGGCGAACCGGGCAGGCGTCGCTGGTGGTGATACACGATCCAGTCGACGTCTCCACGGGGCGGCGTCGGGGGCCGGACAAATCGGCCGCCCCGGCATTGCCAGGCGCTGCCTTGGGAGGCTGGCCGCCAGGCCCGCCCCGCCGCCGGTCGCGACGCCGGCAGATGATCGGCATCGTCAACCAGCACGGCCAACGCCCTTTGCTGGGCCAGCGTCTTGCGGGCCCGCCGACCGTCGATGAAAACGTCGCCCTCGTCCACGCGGACCGACTCGCCCGGCAGGCCCACCACCCGCTTGACGACAATCTGCCGGGCATGTTCGGGGTGGCAAAAGGCGATCGGCTCCCAACGCCTGGGCCGGCGAAAGCAAAAGGCCGAGCGGTCGACCACCAGCCGGTCGCCGCGAACGACCGATTGACCGCCCAGGTCGTTGCCGGCGAAGCCGCACAAGGGGCAGGTCGCCTTGGGCCGAACGCGACGCGGATCGGCCGCGCAAGGGAACCTGTACCCGCAATCGCCGCAGGTGACGTCGCGGTGCGGACCCAGCAGCGTTTCGGCCATCGAGCCACTGCTGACCTCCAAGGGAACCACGATCCCCTGGACCAGCCAGGTCCGCAGCAGCAGCCAGACCGTCACGACGAGCACGCCTGCACGCAGAAACCGCCGCACGATGACGTCTTCCTCCATCGCCTTCAGAGACCGCGCAGGAACTTGATTGCGGCGGCGATTTCTTCCGTCCGGTCTTGGGCCGAATCTTGTCCCACGGTGAGGTAGCCCCGGTAGCCGTGCTCGTCCAGCGCGGCCAGCACGGCGGGAAGATCGGCCGAGCCTTGTCCCAGCGCGACGTGCTTGCCCCGCCGGGTCGCCGGATCGCAAACGCCGTCGCCGGCGTGGACATGAAGAATCCATGGCCCCAGGGCCTCGACCGCCTCCAGCGGCGAATAGCCGCCCGCCGCCAGGTTGCCCGGATTCAAAGCCACACCGATCGTCCCCTCGGGCAATCGCTGGAAAAGGCGGGCCATTTCCGCACCGCTTTCCGTGCCCGTCTCGGCCGCCAACAGGGCCCCGGCGCGATTGCCGTAATGGGCCAGATCGGTGAGCACTTCGACCAGCATCTCCATCGCCGGCGAATCGGCGTCGGCGGGAATTCGGCCCACCCGGTTGACGACCAGCGACGCACCCAGACGGTGGGCCAGGTCCATGGCGGCCTTGGTGGCCTCGATCCGAGGCGTCAGGTCGGCGGGATCGTGGTAGCCGCGGCGGGTGCGAAAACTCACCGCCGCCACCCGCAGGTGCAGATCATCCAGCGTTTTCCGCAAACTCCGCAGTCCAGTCTGGGAGAGTGTGTGGGGCGAGATTTCGCCCCGCGCGTCGATTTGAACGCCGTCGGCGCCCAGCCGGGCAGCCTGCCGGAGGGCTTCCTTCAGCCGGAGGCGGAAGCTGGACAAGTCGATGGCGATTCTCAGGTGAGGCACGCGGCCCTCTCTTCCGGTCGTAGCGGTCGACTTCGATGCGGTCGAGTATAGCGGCGGGGAAGTCGATAGTGCTTAGGTAATCGTTTCTCTTTGCACGCCGGTGGTATCGGTCATGAGCGTGCTGGCGTTTCTATTGATTCTATCAGTCGGCGCGGATGCGTCTATCGCCCCCGCCACGGGCGCGGACGGGGTGGTTTTTCGCTGCGCGTTCGGCGAGGCCTGGGACGCCAACTTCGACGGCTGGCCGGACCATTGGTCGCGCCGCCGCGGACGTGGATTCCCGGAATACGTGCCGGTCAAGATCGTCCCGGCGCCCCACGCCCCGGCGGGAACCTCCTGCCTGGAAGTCGACCTGGACGGGGGAGCCGTGGCGGCCTACAGCCCGGCCATCGCCATCGGCCCCTCGTACAGCTACGTCTTGGAAGGAACGATCTGGACCCAGGGGTTGCACTTCGACCAGGCCAAACTCTCCCTCACCATCCTGGATCGGAATCGCCACCGCTTGGAGAGCCACGATTCGGACGGCGTAGGCGGCACTTCGAACTGGCAAACCGTGCGGCTGGGGCCGATCGCGCCGAGCAGCCCGGACGCGCGGCAGGCCGTGATCGGGCTGCACGTTGAGCACGGCCAAGAGGCGGACATCAAGGGCCGCGCGCGATTCGGCGACGTGCGACTGGTGCGGATGCCCCGGGTGACGCTCTGGGCCGACAACCGGCTTCACCTCTTCACCGATCCCAGCAAGGTCGTGATCCACTGCAAGGCGTCGGGCTTCTCGGGCACGGATCCGTCCGTCAAGCTGCGGCTGGAGGACGCTTTGGGAAACCAACTGGCGGAAACGTCGCGGCGGCTGGAGACAACCACCGACACGGCCGGCGACGCGCTCTCGATGGACGACGCCCAGCCCCGTGCGGCGGCGCTGATCGGCACGACCGATTGGACGCCGCCGCTGGCGCAGCCCGGTTTCTATCGGGTTGAGGTCGAGTTGGAGGGGCACGACGGGCCGGTCGACGGGCGGGACATGACGTTTGCCGTGATTCAACCCCAAAGAATCCCCCAGGGCGGCGAATTCGGCTGGACGCTCCCCCGCGGAGGGCGACCACTGAAACTGTTCGAGCTTTCCCAGGTGGTGACCCAGGCCGGAATCAACTGGCTCAAGATGCCCATCTGGTTCGGCGCCAAAACCGACGAAGAGCAGATCGAGCGGCTGGTGCGGTTTGGCGAACGGCTGGGCTTGTTGGGGATTCAATTGGTCGGATTGCTGGACGATCCGCCGGACGAGGTCAGCCGGCATTTCGGCAACGAGGGAGCCGGCTCGGCGGCGGTCGTGTTCAGCGCACCGGCCAAACTCTGGCGTCCCTCCATCGAAAGTGTCCTCATCCGCATGGCCAACCAGGTCCGCTGGTGGCAGATCGGCGACGACAAGGATAGCGGATTCGTCAACTACCCGAACCTGGCGAAAAAAATCGCCCAGATCAAGACGGAACTGGACCAGAGCGGCTACGGCGTCAACCTGGGGTTCGGCTGGCAATGGCTCAACCAACTGCCGCAGAGTCCCCAGGCGGAGCCCCCCTGGCAATTCCTCGCCCTTTCCACCGATCCGCCCCTGACCGAGCACGAGTTGCTCGACTACCTCGCCGCGACCAAGGACTCGCCGGCCAAACGCTGGGTCGTTCTGCAACCGCTGGACGAGTCCCACTATTCCACCGAAACCCGAATCCTCGACCTGGTCAAGCGGATGATGGCGGCCAAGATCCGCCACGCGGACGGAATCTTCGTTCCCGACGTGATCGACCCCGAGCGGGGGTTGCTCCGCGACGACGGCACGCCGGGCGAATTGTTCTTGCCCTGGCGGACCACCGCCCTGGTGCTGGGCGGCAAAACCGATCTGGGCAGCATCCAGTTGCCCGCCCAGAGCCACAACCGCGTCTTCGCCCGGGGCAACGACGCCGTGATGGTCGTCTGGAACAAAACCCCCGCCGAGGAGGTCATCTACCTGGGCGAGAAAGTGCGCCAGGTCAACCTTTGGGGCCAGCAAACCCAGCCGCCCCGCCGCGACCAACGCCAGGTGATCCAGGTGGGCCCGCTGCCCACCTTCCTCATCGGTGTCGACCCCCAGATCGCCCGCTGGCGACAACAGACCGAACTGGTCCAGGACCGGATTCCCAGCGTGTTCGGACGCCGCTACCCGAGCGGCATTCGTATGAAAAACACCTTCAGCGAACCCGTTTCCGGCGTGGCCCGACTGGTGGCCCCCAAAGTATGGGAGCTCCAGCCCGACAAGTTGAGCTTTCAACTCGACCGGAATCAATCCTACCAGGAGGCCTTCCAGATTTCCCTGCCCTACACCGCCGTGGGCGGGCGCCATCCGTTGCGGATCGACCTGGAGATCGTTGCCGGCGAACCGAAGTATTTTAGCGTTTACCGATACATCCAGGTGGGGCTCGACGACGTGGACCTCCGCGTGCTCACGCGACTGGGCGCGGGAGGAGAGTTAGAAATCGAACAACAGTTCATCAACGAAACGTCCGACCCCGTCAGCTTTCGTCTCTACCTCTATGCCCCGGACCGCCGCCGCCGCAAGACCGAAGTCATCGGGCTGGAACACGGTCGCGACCTGCAGACGATCCGCTTGCCCAACGGCCAAGAGTTGCTTGGCAAGACACTCTGGATTCGGGCGGAAGAGATCGGCGGCAAGCGGGTGTTGAACCGGCAGTTTGTCGCCAAGCCGTGATCCCCTTGAAGGGTTTGTGCACCACCATGAGCAGCACCCAAGCAATCCTCGATCAATTGACCCAAAAGGCCTCGGAGCTTTATAGCCTTCCGGCCGTGGCGATGAAGGTGATCGAGTTGACCGACAATCCCCAGGTCGACACGCAAGCCCTCAAAGCGTGCATCGAAACCGACCCGGCCCTGACCGCCAAGGTGCTTCGCGTGGTCAATAGCTCGCTGTTCGGGCTCAGCCGCGAAGTCTCCGACCTGAACCAGGCTCTGACGCTTCTGGGCACCAAGCCGCTGAAGCTCCTCGTGCTGGGCTTCAGCCTGCCTCCGGGGCTGTTCGCCGACTTGACCGGCGACGTATTGCTCCGCTACTGGCGGCACACCCTCATCAAGGCCGTCGCCGCCCGCGAAATCAGCCAACGGTGGTATCACCAGGCGGGTGACGAAGCGTTCATCGCCGGCCTGTTGCAGGATATCGGCGTGCTGGTCCTGGTGCAGCAGTTGGGCCGGCCCTACGTGCGGTTCTTCGAAAAGGTCTTCCAACGCGGCGGCGACCTGGTCGCCCTGGAGATCGAATCGCTCGGATTCAGCCATACGCAACTCAGCGCCGGGCTGCTTCGCGGTTGGCATCTGCCCCCACGCGTCGTGGCGGCGGTCGCACCACCCCGGGAGAATTCGGCCGAGACGTCTCCGGAAGCTTTGCAAACCCTCCGCCGGACACTCGCACTGGCCCACCGCCTGGCACAACTCTTGGCCGGCGAGCGAGCCGACGCGCTGGACGAACTGATCGAGCCCAACGACCCCCACGCGCCGACGCTGGAACAACTGGAGGAGTTGGCCGCCGGACTGAACGACAAGGTGCGGTACCTGGCCGACGTGTTGTCCGTTGAACTGCCGCCGGACACCGACTACCGCGACGTGCTCGTGCAGGCGCATGCCCGATTGGCCGGAGTGGCCGTCGACCTGGCCTCCGAAATGGTGGCCCGCCGCGGCAACCTGGCCGAGTCGCTGCGAAGCGAATTGGAGTCGTTGGCCGACGCCGTCTCCCTGGCAACCCACCCCGAAACGCCCCGCCAGGGCGAAACGCCCGCGCCCCGCCAGGCCATCGGCTCGTCGGCGGGCTCGCCGGGCGCGTCGCTGGTTGTTTCAGATTCCGTGTCTTCCCATCCGGACGCGCCCCAGCCGGCACCCGCCGCCGGGGCGCCAACCACCGCGGCCGAGCCGGATCCCGGGGTTCTCGGACAGGTGGCCGCGGCAGTGACCAGTTGCCGCCAGTCGCGCTGCCCGCTGAGCATCATGCTGGTCGAAATGAACAACGTCGACGACTTGCTGTTGACGCACGGGATGGAAGGGTTTCAGCGGCTGCGGCAAAAGCTCCAGACGGCCTGCCGGGCGCTGGACCATCCCCGCGTTATTTGTCTCGCCTACCGCGAAGCGGCCTTCGCCGTGCTCCTGGTCGACTGCGAGCGCCGGCCGGCGATTCACTTGGGCAACCAACTGATCGGGCTGGTCCGCCGGCGCTGGCCCGCAACCACCGGCCAAGCTCCAGTGAGCATCAGCGTGGGCGTGGCCACCGTCTCGCAGGTGCCCAAAAACTTTCCCCTGGAAAAGCTGTTGGAGGGGGCGGACCGTTGCCTTTATGGTTCCCGCGCCTCCGGGGGCGGCGTGGTCAAGAGCATCGAAATCTACTGAGCGTCTCCCGCGAAAAGTCGCCACCGCCAGGCTCCCACCCAGCCGTGCCCACCCCCATCCAGGCCGATTTTCCCGGCTCGGCGGGCGGTTGGCCGGCCCGATCGACCGCCCGGGCTCTTGGAGGCCCCGCGCGGTCTCTGATAGAATCATGGGACCGGGCAGGCCGGACCACCCTACCACCAGTCGATACCGAACAGATTCATGACCAGCGATCCAAACGATCACTCTCCCGCCCCGTCGCCAGACCAGCAAACGCCGAAGCCGGAGACGTCGCCGCAAGCGCCGGCCGAACCGCTCGGCCCCCGGCCCGACCCGACGGATGAGGCGCCCGCGTCCGGACCGGCGGCCCCGGCGGAGGATTCGCCTGAATCGGAAGCCGCCGCGACCCCTGCGGCCCAAGAGCCTTCGGCCGGCGCCGATCCGGCCGCGGCCCCCCGCCGAACGATTCTCATCGGCTCGCAGCGGAATCCGGACGCCTACCGGCCCAAGCCCAAACGGGATTGGATTCCGGTGG
>CAYZWG010000114.1:0-1548 GCA_964481605.1 uncultured Planctomycetaceae bacterium | reverse complement strand
CAGCGGAATCCGGACGCCTACCGGCCCAAGCCCAAACGGGATTGGATTCCGGTGGAGACGGCGCAGAGCCCACCCAAACCGGAGCCGGCCCAGCCGGCCGCAACCCCCCAACCGGCCCAGCCGCCGGTTGCGCCGGCCGCCTCGCAGACGACCCCGGCCCAGCCGCCTCCGCCGGCAGTTGAAGGCCCCCACGACGCCGATGCCAACGACCCGGACTCCGCCCGGACCACCGCCCCGACGGTCCCGCAAACCCCCGCGACGGCCGAAACCCCGGTCGACGCCCCGACGTCGAAGAGCTTTCCGCCGCCGAACATCCGCGGCAAGCTGTCGCCCGAGTTGGAGGCCGAATTCGAGCAAGCTCTGGAAGGCGTGGAGCTGGAAGACCTGATCGCCGACGGCGAGGCGGTCACCAAGCAAGTGACGCTCGAGCCCGGCACGAAGCGGAAGGGCCAAATCGTCTCCATCCGCCGCGAGGACGCCTTCGTCGAGCTGGGCGGACGCGAACAGGGGATCGTGCCCTTGAAGCAGTTCCCCGAACCGCCTCAACTCGGCCAGGAAATCGACGTGGTCGTGGTCCGTTTCAATCTCGAGGACGGGCTCTACGAGCTTCGCGTGCCGATGGGCGCCGCACAGGTCGAGGATTGGTCCGACCTGGAAGAAGGGATGGTCGTCGAGGCCCGCGTCACCGGCCACAATTCGGGCGGCCTGGAATGTGAGGTCAACCACATCCGCGGGTTCATCCCGGTGAGCCAAATCTCGCTCTTTCGGGTGGAGAACCTGGAAGAATTCGCGGACGAAAAGTTCCGCTGCCTGGTGAGCGAGGTCAATCCGCGACGCGGCAACCTGGTGCTCAGCCGGCGGGCCGTACTCGAGCGGGAACGCGAGGAAGCCAAGCAGAAACTGCTGGCAACGCTCGAGCCGGGCCAGGTGTTCGAGGGCGTGGTCCGCAAACTGATGGACTTCGGCGCCTTCGTCGATCTGGGCAGCGGCGTCGACGGCCTCTTGCACATCAGCCAAATGTCATGGGCGCGAATCAACCATCCGCGCGAAGTCGTTTCGGAAGGCCAGTCGATCAAGGTCAAGATTCTCAAGTACGACCCCCAGACGGGCCGCATCGGCCTGGCCTACCGCGACATGCTGCCCGACCCCTGGCGCGAGGCGGAGATGAAGTTCCCCCCCGGCAGCCAGGCCAAGGGAAAAGTGATGAAGATCATGGACTTCGGCGCCTTCGTCGAGCTGGAGCCGGGCGTGGAGGGGCTGGTCCACATCTCCGAGCTTTCCCACAAGCGGGTGTGGCGCGTGACCGACGTGGTCAAGGAAGGCGACGAAGTCGAGGTGATGGTCAAGTCGGTCGATCCCCAGACGCGGCGGATCGCCCTCTCCATGAAGGACCTGATCGAACCACCCCAAGACGAGAAAAAGGCCAAGCAAGGAGAGGAACCCGGCCAGCCGGCCGAAAAGTCGAAGCGGCGGCAACCACCCAGCGAGCCGCTCAAAGGTGGTCTGGGACGCTCCACCGGCAGCCGCTTCGGGCTGAAGTGGTGAGCG
>CAYZWG010000113.1:8692-13928 GCA_964481605.1 uncultured Planctomycetaceae bacterium | reverse complement strand
CGCAAAAGTCCCGTGAGGAACGTAGGCCGGATCACGATCCGGCTTACGGAACTCCCGACCCCGCCGCCGATGTCGCCGGCACTTGCACCCGCGGGGGCTTCGCGTAGAATCGGTCCGCAAGTCACACGTTTCCCTTCTCTCCATGGCGAAAGGGCCCTGATGTCGGTCACCCTGAGCGAGTTTGCCCGAAACGTCACCGTGGAGACGGCGTTCAACGTGCTGGTGCGAGCCCGGCAGTTGAAGGCGACCGGCAAGGAGGTCGTCGAGTTGGAGATCGGCGACAGCCCGTTCGCCACCACCGAATCGGCCAAGCAGGGAGGCCTCAAGGCAATCCGCGGCGACCAGTCGCACTACTGCCCCTCGGCCGGTTTGCCCGCGTTCCGCCAGGCGGCCTCCGAGTTCGTCAACGCGGAGTACGGGCTGGCCACCACGGCCGACCATATCGTGGTGGGGCCGGGGGCGAAGATTTTTGAGCTGTTTTTCTGCGAGATGTTTTTGGATCCGGGCGACGGGGTGCTGGTGTTCAGTCCGTATTTTCCCACGTACATTCCCAACATTGCCCGGCGGGGAGCCCGGGTCTGGCTGTCGGACCTGAAGCAGGAGCATGAATTTCGCCCCAACCTGGACGAGGTCGAGCGGTTCTTGGACGAGGACCCTCACCCCAAGGCGATCTTTCTCAACAGCCCTCACAATCCTACCGGTGGAGTGGCGGCCGAGGAGGACTTGCAAGGGCTGGCCGATCTGATTCGCGGCCGCGACGTGGCGCTGTTCAGCGACGAGCCGTACGACCGGATGGTCTGGCGGGGCCGGCACCACACGATCAACGCGCTGCCGGGAATGCTCGACCAGTGCGTGGCCGCTTATACTTTCAGCAAGTCGTACAGCATGAGCGGCTGGCGGCTGGGCTTCGCCGTGACTTGTCCCCCATTGGCAGAGATGCTGGGCAACCTGATCAACGTCTCGCTTTCCTGCACGCCGCCGATGGTCCAGTTGGCGGGAATCGAGGCGCTCAAGCACGACAACGAGGAAAGCCGCCGTTCGATGCAACGGTTCCGCCGCAAGGTGGAGATTTTGGTCGAGGGGCTCAACACGATCGACGGTATCCGCTGTCTCGACCCGGGCGGAACCTTCTACGTGTTTCCCGCCGTGGCCGAGGTCTGCAATCGCTTGGGAATCACCTCGCACGGGCTGGCGATGTACCTGTTGGAGGGGGCCGACGAGCGGCTGGGCGTGGCCTGCCTGGGCGGGGAGTGTTTCGGCGAGGCCGGGCGGGGGTTCCTCCGCTTCAGTTGCGCCGAGCCGGACCAACGGCTGGGCCAGGCCCTGCGGTTTTTGCCGGAGGCGTTCGGCCGCACGGACCGGGTGGAAAAGTACCTGCAAGCGCACGGCGAGTTTCGGCTGGTCTCGCCCTACCAGGCCTGACCGCAAAGGACCGCAAGGGATTGCTGGACCACGGACCCCGGCCGGAGTAGACTGGGGCGGAAGGCACGCCGGCAGGGGGCGTGTCCGATACAATCCAATCCGCCGAATCGAGGTTCTCACCCATGCCGCTTCGCACCCATCGCTCTGGCAGCAGGCGGGCACACGGTCTTGCCGCCGCTATCGTGTTGACGTTTCTCCTGGTGATCATGCCGGCCGCTGCCCGTGAGGCGAGCGCCGCGGCCCCGCTGCCGGAGAAGCCGAATATTGTTTTCTTTTTCATCGACGACATGGGTTGGCCCGACGTGGCCTGCTACGGCAATCCCTTCAACGAGACGCCCGTGGTCGACCGGTTGTGTGCCGAGGGGATGAAGTTTACCGACTTCTACGCGGCCACGCCGGTCTGTTCGTCGACGCGCTGCACGGTGCAGTCGGGCCAATACTCGGCCCGGGTGGGCATCACCGACTTCATTCCGGGCCACTGGCGTCCGTTCGAGAAGTTGATCGTGCCGCCCATCGAGAACGCCCTGCCGGCGGACATCAACACGCCCGGCGACGCGCTCAAGGCGGCCGGCTACGCCACCGCCTATTTCGGCAAGTGGCACCTGGGTCCGGAGAATACGAACGGTCCCGACCGGCGCGGCTACGACGTCACCGCCCGCACCTTGCCCAAGGCGTTTCAAGCCTGGCGGAAGTCGAACAAGCCGGGACCCAAGCGGATCGATCTGCTCACGGACCAGGGGATGTGGTTTATCGAGCAGAACAAGGACCGGCCGTTTTTCCTTACCCTCTCGCACTACGCGGTGCATATTCCGCTGGAGGCCACCGCCGAGGCGATTGCCAAGTACGAGAAGAAGCCCAAGCCGCCGACGGGGGTGAACAACCCGGTCTACGCGGCGATGGTGGAGGACCTGGACCGGAGCGTGGGCCGCATTCTGGACCAGCTCGACGCGCTGGGCCTGCGGGAGAAGACGATCGTCGTGTTCACTTCGGACAACGGCGGCCTGAAAAAGATTTTCACCGGCGTGGGGGAAGCCGTCTCCACCAACGCTCCCTTGCGGGGCGAGAAGGGCACGCTCTACGAAGGCGGGATTCGGGTGCCGATGATCGTTCGCTGGCCGGGCGTGATCGCGGCCGGAACCGTCTGCCACGAGCCGACCACCACGGTCGACCTGATGTCGACCTTCTGCCAAACGGCCGGCGCGGCCTTGCCCGACCAGCCGATTGACGGGCTGAGCATGGTGCCCTTGTTCCGCGACGCCCGGGCAACGCTTGCCCGCAAGGCGATCTATTTCCACTATCCCCACTACCACCACTCGCGTCCGTCGGGGGCGATCCGGGCCGGCGACTGGAAGCTGATCGAATTCTTCGACGGCGGGCCGCTGGAGTTGTACAACCTGGCGGACGACCTGGGCGAAACGACGAACCTGGCGCCGGGGATGGTCCGGAAGGCCGAACGCTTGCAGGGCATGTTGGCCCAGTGGCGTAAGCGCGTGGGCGCGCGGATGCCCACGCCGAATCCCGACTACGACCCGCAGAAGGCGCCGCAGTGGTGGAGTCGGCGAACGGGCAAGCCGCTCGACCTGGAGGCGATGGCGCGGCATTACAATAGCCGGGCCGCCAAGCAGCGGGCAGCGGCAAGAGCCGGTAAGTAGGGGGCCTATTCCCCCAGGGTTGATTTTCGCCGCAGGATGTGGTGGTAGTGCTGGGCGAAGCGGTGGGCCTCGTCGCGAACGTATTGGAGCAGCCGCAGGGCGAAGCTGTGGCGGCTCAGTCGCAGCGGGTCGTGCTGCCAGGGGACGAAGATTTCTTCCTCCCGCTTGGCGATCGAGATTACCGTGGGCGGGGTGATTTCCAATGCGTCGAAGACCGCCAGGGCCGAACTGAGCTGGCCCCGGCCGCCGTCGACCAACAGCAGGTCGGGGAAGGTCTGCTCTTCGTCGTGGAGCCGCTGGAAGCGGCGGGCGACCACCTCGCGGATGCTGGCGAAGTCGTCGCCGCCGGTGACCGTGCGGATGCGGAATCGCTTGTAGCCTGGCTTGAAGGGCAGCCCGTCGATGAACTGTACCAGGCTGGCCACCGTCTCGGTTCCCTGCAAGTGGGCGATGTCGACGCCCTCGATGGTTCGGGGTTGGTTTGCCAGCTTGAGGACTTTGCGGAGTCCGACGAGGCCTTTCTTGGGGTCCACGTGAAACACTTCGGGCTGGACGTGGGTGTCGAGGTCGCCGCGTTGGTCGAGCGTTTCCAGCAGGCGGATTTCGTCGCGCAGGCGGGCGGCGTGTTCGTAGTTTCGCCCCTCGGCGGCAGCCGACATCTCGCCATACATTTCTTTCAAGAGCGATTTCTTCTTGCCTTGGAGGAATTGTTGCAGCCGGTGGATGTCGCGGCGGTAGTCCTGGCGGGAGATGCGGCGGTTGCAGGGGGCGGAGCATTGGTTGATGGAGGCCAACAGGCAGGGGCGAAACCACTGCCAGCGCTGGTCGTCCTCGCGGATGTCGAGGGTGCAGGTGCGGAACTTGAAGATTTTCTGCATCACTTGAATCGCCCCCCGGAGGCCTCCCGCGTTGGGAAAGGGGCCGTAGAGCCTGGTGCCCCGGGCCTTGGGCGTGCGGGTGACGGCGACGCGGGGGAAGTCGTCGCGGGTGGTGATTTCCAGGTAGGGGAAGCTCTTGCCGTCTTTTTGCTCCTGGTTGAACTTGGGCTGAATGTCCTTAATCAGCCGAGCTTCCATCAGCAGGGCGTCGACTTCGCTTTCCGCTTCGATGTAGTCGACGTCGCGGATTTCGCGGACCAGGCGGGCGGTCCGCTGTTCGGCGGCGGCGGCCTTGAGGAAGTAGCTGCCGGCCCGGCTGCGAAGGTCCTTGGCCTTGCCCACGTAAATCACGCGGCCGGCGGCGTCCTTCATCAGGTAGACGCCGGGGGTGTGCGGGAAGGTGCGAACCTTCTCGGCGGGGAGGGAATCGTCGTCGGGCGGTGGGGTGTGGGGCACGCGCAGCTCGCTGGAAACGGAGAAGGAATGGGCGGGGAGCCTAGTGTATTATAGGAGAGCCAGGGGGGATTGCGGAGGCGTGGGCGGGGCGTTCCCAAGCGGGAGCTTGGGAACGAGGGAGGGCGGGAGCTTGGGAACGAGGGAGGGCGGGAGCTTGGCAGCGAGGGGGGGCGGGAGCGTGGGAACGAGGGGGGGCGGGAGCTTGGCAGCGAGGGACGCCCTGGGCAAGAGCGGGGAGGTCGGCCGGCGGAGGGGATTTGCGTGAGCCTGTTGAACGTGTTGGGGATTTCCGTGGGGCTGGCAATGGACGCGCTGGCCGTGTCGATTGCCGTGGGGCTGGCGCTTGCCACGGTGACTCGGCGGCAGACGTTTCGCCTGGCGTGGCACTTTGGACTGTTTCAATTCCTCATGCCGATCCTCGGTTGGATGGCAGGGCGGCAGGCGGTGGCGCACCTGGCGGCGGTCGATCACTGGGTGGCGTTCGGATTGCTGTGGCTGGTGGGGGGCAAGATGCTCTGGGAAGCCCGGCAGGAGAAGGGGCCGGCCTTGGAGAAGGATCCCACCCGGGGTTTGAGCCTGGTGGTGCTCTCGGTGGCCACCAGCCTGGACGCCTTGGCGGTAGGGTTGAGCATGGCGTTGATCGGCGTTTCCATCTGGGTGCCCAGCGTGGTGATCGGCTTGGTGGCGGGGGTGTTGACGGCGTTGGGGATCACCTTCGGCAGCCGGATCGGAGCGCGTTGGGGTCCCCGCGCGGAAGTAGCCGGCGGCGGCGTGCTGATGGTGATCGGGGCACGGATTTTGGTGGCGCACCTGGCGGGGTGAGGGCGA
>CAYZWG010000113.1:0-8592 GCA_964481605.1 uncultured Planctomycetaceae bacterium | reverse complement strand
CCTCTTGCCGGCTGCCGCCGGGTGCAGGTTCGAGAACCTGGGCTACCCGTGCCGAACGCAGAACCCACCAGGGCCAAGGAGAAACGCTGATGCGGAGAGTTGCCGGCTTGATCGTGGTGTCGCTGAGCCTGGGCCTGGGCTGGGCGGTTCGGGGGCATTTTGGACACGAATGGGGCGCCTGTTGGGCGGGAGCCCTGGGGGCGGCGGCGGTGCTGCTGTGTGCGAGACGAGAAGACTGGGCCAGGCGGATGCCGGTGCTGGTCGCCTTGGGCGGGATCGGCTGGGCGGTGGGCGGAATGATGAGCTACGGCCGGATCGTGGGCTATTGCCGGGGGACCGATTTCGGCAACGTCGCCTACGGGCTGGCGATGCTGGCCGTGGTGGGTGGGCTGTACGGTCTCGTGGGGGGGGGATTGTTGGGCCTGGGGCTGGAGTCGACCGAGCGGAAGCGGCCTGAGTGGGCGGCGCTGTTGACGCAGATGGTGGCCGGGGCGGTTCTTTTCTGGGGCGTGCTGATCTACCAGTTCGAGTGGAAAATGACCCCGCCCCGCTCGGAGCTTTGGGCTGCCTGCCTGGGGGCCTCCGTGGCGATGGTGTGGTTTCTCCAGCGAAACGGATTTCATCGTGCCTTGCGGGTAGCGGCGTACTCGGGGCTGGGGGCGGGGTTGGGCTTTGCCCTGGGAAACTTTCTGCAAACCCTGGGCAGCGCCAGCGGCTGGCCGCTGAACTGGTGGAACGTGATGGAGTTTACCCTGGGGCTGTTGGGCGGGCTGGGCATGGCCTATGGTGTGTTTACCCGGGAGTGGCCGGAGGGCGCGGAACCGTCGAAGGCGGCCAACGGGCTGGCCCTGGCGTTTCTCCTGTTTGCCGTGCCGGCGACCAATCTCGTGCAGGCGTTCGATCTGGAGGAGTTGAGGGGGGTGGCCGAGCGGTTGGGGGTGGGCGACGCGGCGGGGTTTGCCCGGGCGGAGGTCTTGGGGGGCTGGATCGCGATGGCGGGTTTCCTGGTCGTCTGCGTGGCCCTGTGGCAACGGTGGCGGCGGGACGGCCGGCGGCTGGCCGGCAGGTGGCTGCCGTCGTTTCTGATCGGTTACGGCGCACTCTACATTGTCTTCAGCCACTTGAAGAAGGGCGTTTTCGCCGGCGGCGTGGGCCGGCAGCCGGAGCAAATCGCCTACTGGGTCGTGCTGGCGACGATCGCCCTGGTGTGGTTGGGCTGGGGCAGCAGGGGCAAGGCGTTTGGGCCGGTGGCGGAGACGCCGGAAACGGGCCGGCGGTGGATCGTGTTGCTTGCGGGGCTAATGGGGTTGATTGCCCTGATGGCGCTGGTTTCGATCCACCTTCACTCCGGTCTGCCGGGGGCGGCGGAGCGTTTTTGAGGGGGGCGGGGATCAGCGGGGCGCGTCTTGCTTGACCGTGCCGCGGCCTTGGGTGAGGGTGACCAGGCGATCGACGGGCACGTCCCGGAAGACCTCGACCTTGCCGCCGATCCAGCGGACCTCCACGCGGTCGATTTGGGTCCGGCGGCCGAGTCCGAAATGGAGCCGCATTCCGTGATGTCCCTGGTAGCCGCGGCCGCTGTGGACTTCGTCCACGGAAGTGAGGTCCCCGGCGACGACTTTCACCCCGGCGCCGATGCCGTCGCGGTTGGTGGTGGTTCCCCGCAGGCGGATTTGGACCCAGTGGTTCTGGTTGCGGGTTTCGTTGCGGAGGATGGTGGGCATGGAGCGGGAGTTGAGAACGACGACGTCGACGTCGCCGTCGTTGTCGAGGTCGTCGAAGCCCGCGCCCCGGCTGACCCGCGCGGCTTCCAGGCCGGGGGTGGATTTGCTCAGATTGACGAAGTGGCCGTCGCCGCGGTTTCTCATCAGCAGGTTGGGCACGGCGTATTGCTGGGTATCGTCTCGCTGGTGGATGTTGTCCATCAGGTGGCCACAGGCGATAAAGATATCGCGGTAGCCGTCGTTGTCGAAATCGACCAGGCCGGTACCCCAGGTGACGTAGGGGATGGCGGGTGTTCCGGCGCCGCTTCGCAGGGTCATGTCCTCGAAGAATCCCCGGCCCGAGTTGCGGTAGAGCACGGGGATTTCGCCCTGGTAGTTGGTCATGAAGAAGTCGAGCCAGCCGTCGTTGTCGTAGTCGCCGCAATCGACGCCCATGCTTCCCTGGGGGATGCCGGAGAAATCGCAGGCGACTCCGGCCAGCAGGGCCACGTCGTGGAAGTGTCCGCGGCCGTCGTTTTGCAAGAGGAAATTGGCCCTCACGTCGTTGCAGACGAAGATATCCGTATCGCCGTCGGCGTCGTAATCGCCGCAGACGGTTCCCATCCCGGTGCCGGCACGAAGGCCGATGCCCGAGGCTTCCGTGGCGTCGGTGAAGGTGCCGTCGCCGTTGCCGTGGTAGAAGGTATCCGGATCGGGCTGGTAATCCTGGGGGCTGGGATAGACGGAGACGCCACGGTTTGTGCGGGCGATATGCTTGTCGTAGGAGAAGACCACGTAGTTGGAGACGAACAGGTCGAGCACGGCGTCGCGGTCGGCGTCGAGAAAACAGACGCCGGCTCCCACGCGGTTGCCGTTGGCCACGCCGGCTTCACGGGTAACGTCGGTGAAGGTGCCGTCGCCGTTGTTGCGATAGAGCACGTTGGGACCGAAGTTGTTGACGTAGAGGTCGAGGTCGCCGTCGTTGTCGTAGTCGGCGGCGGCCACGCCCAGCCCGTGGCCGGTGTCGCCCACGCCGGCCTCGGCGGTAACATCGCGAAAGTGCCAGTTACCCTCGTTTCGGTAGAGGGCGTTTCGGGGGACGTAGTCGAGGTGGGTTCCCCGCAGGGGCGCGCCGTTGAGAAAATAGATATCGACCAGTCCGTCGCCGTCGTAGTCGAACAGTGCCAGTCCCGAGCTGACGTACTCGACGATGTATTGGCGGCCGCCGCTGCCGTCGGTGTGGTGAAAGGTGATTCCGGTCTGCTCGGTGACGTCGCGAAACGCGATCGGGCTTTGCCCCCGGCAGACCGGCGAGGGCAGGGCGGTCGCCAGCAACACGCCGAGGGCGGCCACGATCCGCGGGCAGTGGAGGAACAGGGGTGGACGCATCGGATCAGTGCTTCTCTTGAAGAAGGTCGCGGATTCGCCGATACTCCGAGTTATCGGGTTCGAGGTGGATGGCGCGGTCGATGGCGGCTTGGGCGCCGGCCGGATCGCCCGTGGCCGCGAGGGCCTGGCTGAGGACGGCGTAGGTCACCCCGGTCGGGCGGAGCTCGACGGCACGTTGGGCCAGCCGCAGGGCGTCGTCGGGCTTCTGTTGAAATCGTAGGTAGAGCTGGGCCAGGGTGGCGTATCCGCCGGCGCCTTGGGGGTCCAGGCGGATCACTTGCCGGAAGGCCTGCTCGGCCTCGGAAAAACGCCCCAGGTCGCTCAAGATGACGCCCAGGCTGCCGTGGTAGGTGGGGTTTTCGGGAGAAATCGCCACCAGCCGGCGGCACACCAGAAGGGCTTCGTCGAGGCGGCCGGCCTGCCGGCAGAGCTTGGCCAACTGGATACGGCATTCGACGTTGTCAGGGTCGAGGCGTGCGGCCAGGCGAAGCAGGCGTGCGGCTTCGACGCGGTTTCCGTGGGCGAGGTAGACGCGGGCGGCATAGCCGTAGCGGACGGCGAAATCGGTGGACATGGCCTTGATGTCGTCGACGTCGGCGCGTTGGTCGGTGAGAACCTTGGTCTCCGTGGCGCGGAGCCTGCGATACTCTTCAGCGGCCTTGGCCGCCGCCTGCTGCTGTCCCAGCCGGGCCAGGGCCGTGGCCAAGCCGAATTGTGCCCGGGGCGAAACCACGTGGCGGCCCAGCGCCGTTTCAAATGCCTGCTTCGCCTTTTCGTATTGTCGCGCGGCCAGGTAGGCGTGTCCGAGGTGGATGTAGGTGGCCGTCGACTGGGGTCTTACGGCCACGTGGTCTTCCAGCAGCTTGACCGCCTCGTCGATGCGGCCGAGCTTCAAAAGGATGTCGGCGGCGGCGTGGGCCGCATCGGTCAGTTGGGGCATCAAGAAGAGCGCTTTTCGCTCCAGCGCCACGGCCTGCTCGTATTCTGCCCGCTTGGCGGCGACCTGCCCCAGTCCGAGGTAGGCGTAAGGATAGCGCGGATCCAAGTCGACCGCCCGCTGCCAGCACTGCTCGGCAACCGCGTTTTTTCCCACGAGATACTCCACGCGGGCTTTCACTTCGAGCGCGTCAGGGTCGCGGGGAAATGCCTGGGCAAGCTTCTCGGCCTCGGCGAGTCCCTCCTGGATCAGCTCGGGGACGGATTGGGGTGGGGGTGGAATCGGCTGGGGTGAAGCCGTGGGAGAGGCAGGCGACGGCTCCGCTTGGTTTGCCGGCGGAGAGAGAGGGGACGGCGACAGGGTTTCCGCTGGGGAAGGGACCGAGATCACCTTGCCGGTGGGAGCCGACGTGGTCCGACGGGTGGGGGCTTGGCGTGGTCGCCGGTGGGCGACCGCCGTCCACGCGACCACGGCGATGGCGGCCAAGGCGAGCAGCGTGAGAACGCCCTTGATGAGGATTTGTCGTCGGGGCGCGACGCCGGGCCGCAGCCGAAGGCCGTCGTCGGTGTCGAGCGACTCGATATTCTTCCGCATGGTGGATGCCCGAGATGCGGAGAGGGAAAAGGTCGGCTTGATGGAAAAGGGGGCCGGCCGGTGGACCCGCCGGTTTGTCTTCCTGGTTTGTTCGAGCCGGGAGGATCTACCTCAGCGTGTGCCGGAGTACCGGGACGCGCGGGGAGCGGGGTCAGGAGACCCGCGCCGAACAGGTGCCTCTTGCGGCTAGGCCGCCCTGATAGGCGAGCTATCGGGCCACCCGCGGTCGGACTTCTACAGAAGAAAAGTCGCGGCGGAGAGAATATCCGTCGTCGCCGGCCACGGCCGTCCCCCCCCAAGAGGCGTGCGTGAGCGTTCACCCAGTGCAGTCTGAACGGGGCGGGCGATTGCGTCAACCCTGGCCGGGCAGTTTTGGCGGAGGGCCGGCGGGTAGCCCCGGGCACACCGGGTGGGCAAAGACTTGACAAGGGGGATTCGGCAGCCGAACATGCCCAGATGCGCTTGCCGGGGCCGAGCGGGCGAGCGAAACCATTCCATGCGGATTTCTCAGCAATCGAGTTTGTCAGCAGGAGACCGACCATGTCACGACAACCAGCGACACTTCCGCGGCGGCGGTTCTTGAAGACCGCGGCCCAGGCGGGTGCGATTTTTTCGATACCGCGATTCCTTCCCGGCACGGCCTTGGGCAAGGACCGGGCGGTGGCGCCCAGCGAGCGGATCGTGATGGGTGGCTTCGGGATCGGGCACCGGGGAACGACCGACCTGCATTGCTTTTTCGAAGAGCCGGACGTGCAGTTTATTGCCATCTGCGACACGCGGGAAGAGCGTCGCCAGGCGGTCAAGGGGATGGCCGACCAGCGGTACGGCAACAAGGACTGCGCCATGTATCGCGATTTGCACGAGTTCCTTGCCCGCGACGACATCGACGCGGTGCTGATCGCCACGGGAGACCGCTGGCACACGATGGCCTCGATCCTGGCGGCCAAGGCCGGCAAGGACATTTATTGCGAAAAGCCGTGCTCGCTGACGATCACGGAAAGCCGGGCCCTGGCCGACACGATCGACCGCTACGAGCGGGTTTACCAGGCGGGGACGCAGCGGCGGAATATCCCCAATTTTCAGTTGGCGATCGAGATGGTCTACAGCGGCAAGCTGGGCAAGCTGCAGACGCTGCACGCCAACACCCTCTACCCGGGCACAACCCACGATTGGCTGCCGGCGGAGCCTCAGCCGCCCAAGGACGTGGTGGACTGGGACACCTGGCTGGGTTCCTGTCCTTGGCGTCCGTTCAACCGCCGCTACATCCAGGGTGGATGGCGGGGGTTTTTCGATTTCCACGGCGGCGGAATCCTCGAATGGGGTTGTCACACCGTGGACCAATGCCAATGGGCAAACAAGGCCGACGACACGACGCCGATCGAATTCGTTCCCCAGGGCAACCACATCCACGCCCGCTATGCCAACGGGGTAAAGCTGGTGATGCGCGACACGGGGTGGCTGGGCCTGGGGACGTGCAGCGTCCGCTACGAGGGGGATGAAGGCTGGGTGGAGACCGGCGACAGCGGGCGGATGGAGACCTCGCCTTCGCTCCGCTCGGAGAAGAAGCTTTTCACCATGGCCGGCACGGCACCGAACAATCACATCCGCCAGTTTCTCAATTGCGTGAAGACCCGGGCGTTGCCGGCCTCGACGGCGAGCGTGGTGGCCCAGTCGCACGTGGCCTGCCACGCGGCCTACATCGCCTGGCAGCTTGGGCGCAAGGTGACCTTCGATCCGGTGAAGGAGGAGTTCGTGGGCGACGCGGAGGCCAACCGGATGCGGTCGCGTGCCAAGCGTGAACCGTGGCGGATTTGAGCGGCTTGCCACCTCGAACCGACCATCTCGAACCGAACGCACAATCGAAATCTTGGGAGAATCGAACGATGATGAGTAGAAAACGTGTGATCCTGGCGGCGGTGGCCGCCTGGTTTCTGGCCGCGATGGCCGCCGTGCCGCCGGCGCAGGCCCAGGACCTGGGTAAGGAAGATGACCTGCTGGCGGTGCTTCAATCGGCCGATTCCAGCGACCACGACATCGCCGTGGCCTGCGAGAAACTGGCGGTGGTGGGCACGAAGAAGGCCGTTCCCCTGCTGGCCAAGATGCTTTCCAGCAAAAAATTCGCGCACTATGCCCGCTTCGGGCTGGAGCCGATTCCCGATCCGGCGGTCGACGAAGCGCTGCGCGAGGCGATGGGCAAGTTGCACGGGATGCTGCTGGTGGGGGTGATGAACTCGATCGGCGTGCGCCGCGATACGGCGGCCATCGAGGGTTTGGCGGCGCACCTGGAGGATGCCGACGCGGAGGTGGCCACGGCCGCAGCCGCGGCGCTGGGGCGGATCGGCACGCCGCAAGCGGCCAAGATTCTCACCGGGGCATTGCCGCGGGCGCCCGCCGCCGAGCGAGCCCGCGTGGCCGACTCCTGTCTGCGGTGTGCCGAGACGCTCTTGGCCGCGGGCAAGCGGGACGAGGCGGTGGCGGTCTACGACGCGGTGCGCGAGGTCAAGTTGCCCAAGTACGCGCACATCGCCGCCACCCAGGGGGCGATTCTCGCCCGGGGCGAGAAAGGGCTCTCCCTGCTGGCCCAGCAACTTGGCGACGAGGACGAGGAGATGTTCGGCTTGGGGCTGCGGACCGCCCGGCTGCTGAAGAGCAAAAAAGCGGTGGGGTTGCTGATGGCCATGCTGAACACGCCGTCGCCCAAGCGGAAGGCCCTGCTGGTTCGGGCACTGGGAGATTGTGGCGACGCGATGGCCCTGGCCTCCGTGACGGCCGCGGCCAAGGCGGGACCCGAGCGTGTGCGGCTGGCGGCGATCGAGAGCCTCACCCGACTGGGCGACGCTTCCAGCGTGCCGGTGTTGGTGGCGGCGGCGTTGGAGCCGGACGAGGAGATTTCGCAGGCCGCCCGGACCAGCCTCGAGGGGCTCCGGGCCGAAGGGATCGACGAGGCGATTCTGGGCAAACTACCGACGTCCGAGGGCCGCACGCGGACCCTGCTGGTGGGGCTGATCGGTGCCCGGGGCATCGGCTCGGCCGTACCGGTGCTGATGAAGACCGCCAAGGAGGGGGAGGGGGAACTGCGGTTGGCGGCGATTCGGGCGCTGGGCACGACGATCGGCCTGGAGGACCTTCCGGGTCTGACGGCCCGGCTGATCGAGGCGAAGGCGGCCGATGAAAAGGCGGCCGTTGAAGAGGCCCTGCGTGCGGCCAGCATCCGTATGCCGGACCGGGAACGGTGCGCGGAGAAGATCGCGGCGAGTCTGCCCAAGGCTCCCGTGGAAGCGAAGGTCTTTCTCCTGGAGTTGCTCGGATCGGTGGGCGGGACGAACGCGCTGGAGGCCGTTGCGGCCAGTGCCCGCGACGCGGACGACGCAATCCAGGACGCGGCGACTCGGGTGCTGGGCGGTTGGATCAGCGCCGACGCGGCGGCCCCGCTTTTGGATCTGGCCAAGACGCTGAAGAGCAAGAAATACCGGATTCGCGCGCTCCGCGGCTACATCCGCATCGCGCGGCAACTGCACGTGTCGAACGAGGAACGTTTGGCGATCTGCGGCAACACGCTGGCGGCGGCCGAGCGTGCCGACGAGAAGAAACTCGTGCTGGAAGTGCTGCGGCGAAATCCTTCGGAGGGTTCGCTGGGGCTGGCGATGACGCTGGTGGGCCAGCGGGGACTGAACGAGCCGGCTTGCGCCACGGCGATCGGGATTGCCGAGAAGATCGCCGGCAGCAGCCCGGCCGCGGTGGCCAAAGCCATGCGGCAGGTGGCCGAGGCCACCGGCAACGCCGACCGGGCAGCCAAGGCAAAGGCGCTGGCGAAGCGGGCAGGCGGGTAGGCGTGCGGCCGGTGGGTTTCCAAGCTGGAGCTTGGAAACCAGGGGGTGAGCGGGAGCTTGGAAACCAGGGGGTGAGCTGCCGTAGGGCTGCCTGCGCCAACCTTTGATCGGGTTGTTGATAAGCATTGATTGATTTTTG
>CAYZWG010000112.1:10906-13991 GCA_964481605.1 uncultured Planctomycetaceae bacterium | reverse complement strand
AAAAACTGCAACGTTTCGCGATTTGGCCACACGAACCCGAAGCGCCAGCGAGGAATGCCATTCGTGCGTTTTCTTCCCTCGCTGGCGCTTCGGGTTCGTGTGGCACATTTTTGCGGCGGGCCACATGTCGTGGCCGGTCGCCGCTCGGCGGGGTCAGGAGACCCGCGCCGAACCAAGGAGACCCGCGCCGAGTGAGACCTTCCGCCACGTGATTGGGCGTTGCCTGATTCGCGAGAACCGCCCATTCTAACCCGCGGCCGGCTCCAGCGACAGCCGGGAGATTCCCCGCGAACACTCGGTGCGGCAGTCGACTCCGCTGCTGCCCGGGGAGCTTCCCCGGCCGGAAGCGGTCGCACCCCGGTTCCGCCGGCTCCCCCTACCGCGCGTACTCCAGCGGCCAACGCCGATCCACCAGCCCCAGCCGAAAGCTGCGGTCCTCGTTGACCCGCTCGATCAACAGCCGCAACTCCGCCGGCTTCCCTTTTGCGCCAACGTCGACGTTGATCACGAAAGGCGTCGCCCTGCCCGGCACCAGCCCGCCCGTGAGCGACTTGATCGATTCCTCCGCCTGGCCCTCGACCGCCCCGTCGCCGCCGAGCAGTTCCACGGCCACGCGGACCTCGCGATGTCCGAACTTCCCGGTGGGAATCCGGTGCCCCGCCCCGCGGTTGGTCAGCGTGAAGGAGATCTGGTAGGAGTGGGAGCCAGCTTCGGCGATCGCCATCTGGCCCACTTCGATCGCCCGCTGGGTCCGCCCGGCCGGCCAGGCCGGGAATTCGTGGTTCCGCACCGTGCGCTGGGGATGGATCAACGACAGCACGTGGCCCTGTGTCAGCCGAGAGCGGTACGCCGGCATGTGACAGTCGATACACTCGGCCGGCTTCTCTTGCGACTGCAAGTAATGCTTCTTGTACTGTTCGTACTCCATCACGTGACAAGAGCCGCAAAATGCCGAATCCCGCAGCCGCGACCCGTGGTTCTGCGTCCCGTGCGGCCCCCAACCGTCGTAAGGGCCGGCGTAGTCGCAGCCCACCGCGTGGCAGGCATGGCAATCCACGCCGTCCGCCCGGCGCGACTGGCGAAGCAGGGGCAAATCGCCCGACGCCTGCTCCAGCATCGGCTTCGAGGCGTGGCAGGGAAGACACGACTCCGAAAAATGGCCCTTGGTCCCCTCCACGAATTCGCCATCCGTCCACGCCGCCGCGTGGGCCGATTTCTCCCACTGGTCGGCGATGTCGATATGGCATTCCGCGCAACTGTGTGCCGCCGGACTCACGCGGGGCTTCCTCCGCGGAGACGAAAACGCCAGGAAAATCGGTAGCCCACCCAGAATCAGCAACACCGCCCACGGGCCCAGTCGCCGGCGTCGGCATGGAATCTTCATCAAGCGCGCCGCCTCTCGAGTTGCGCGGGAAGGATCGTGCGGCCGGACCCCCGCCTGGCCCAACCACCGGGGACAAGAATCGCCTCGGGCGCCGTTTCGCCCATTCTTGCATCGCTCCGGCCCGATGACAACCAACTCGGTCGAGAAACCGGCTTTGCCCCGCCGCCATCCACCGTTCAGTCCGGGTCCCACCGTTCGGTGTTCGGCGCGGGTCTCCCGACCCCGCCGAAAACGCCGAGCGCTGCACCAAATCCCCGGAATTCTTCACAATTCTCGCTTTTCCGGGCGAACCTTTCTTGGACATCGGTGTCTCTTCTTCCGACATCTTCACAGGGGGCGCCGGGCAGACCCGGCTCGTGGCCTTGCCTCATCGGGCTTGACGTCACGGCCGGTCGGTGACACCCTTGTGGATGGGGGGAGGCCATTGAACCTCGGAGTCCTCCCCCACCCGCGTGGGTGCTCCCGCCCGACTCGCTGGGCCGGGGGCTCCGCGTTGCCGAGTGTTGTTGTCTCACTTCAAACCGCGCCAGGCGCAGAGGCAAACCATGGGTTTCACGAACATTGCGACCAGCCAGGTGATTTTCGACGTCCGTGTCGACCGTCGGGTCGTCAACGTCGTGGTCGAGATGATCGTCGACATCCCCAGGGTCGCTTTGCGCCTGCTGGAATCCGCGCGGTGTCTTCTTGCACGGCTGACGTGCCGCGTCCTTGTGGGGTATTCCCAGTGCCGAGGGCATTGGGGACACCCCGCCGCCTTGTCGGCGACGCGGCAAGCCGGCGCCCGGACGGCCACCAAGCGCCGTCTCTTGCGGCGCTGGCATTCGGTTCAGCCGCACGCGGCGTTTCTCCGGTTCCGTAGCTGATCGGCGCAAAGCCCCCATCAGCCC
Source organism: uncultured Planctomycetaceae bacterium (assembly GCA_964481605.1). Classification (GTDB taxonomy): domain Bacteria; phylum Planctomycetota; class Planctomycetia; order Pirellulales; family Thermoguttaceae; genus CAYZWG01. Next base: position 11,720 of record CAYZWG010000112.1, on the reverse strand, counting down.
TCCGGAAGCAACGACGCTCCCCGCGGCCAAGCCGATTGGGCCGGTGGCCCGTTGGTGCCGCCCCGGCCCGTTCGCCGCTCGCCCCACCCACTGCCCGGGTCGAACTCCGATGCAAGAAGAGAACAGCCATGGACGCTCAAACCACTCCATTCACCGACAACAAACGGACCCTCGTCTGCCTGGTGCAAGCCGCGCGGGCCGGCGACCGGGATGCCTTCGCCAAGCTCTTCCAGCGTTACCGCCGGCTGGTCTTCGCCACGGTCTACCGCCGGCTGGCCAACGAGGCCGAAACCCAGGAGCTTTGCCAGGAAGTGTTTATCCAGGCGATGCGGAAGATTCATCAACTCCAGGCGCCGGAGGCGTTCGGCGGCTGGCTGCGCTCGATCGCCGCGCGGATGGCCATCAACCGCGCCGTCCGCGCGCGGCGGACTGCTTCGATCGACGGCGAGGGACCCCCGGCCGCCTACACCGAGGCAGAGACGCCTCTGGGTCGGGTGCTGGCCCAGGAGCGACGCGAGCAGGTGCACGTGGGCCTCGGGCGGCTCTCCAGCCTCGACCGCGACACCCTCTTGGCCTTCTACTTCCGCGGCCGCAGCCTGATCGAAATGAGCAACGAGTTCCGCTCGCCGGTGGGCACCATCAAGCGACGCCTGCACGTCGCTCGAAAGCGGCTGGCCAGGGAACTGGCCCACCTGGAACCCGCCTAGCCCCCATGCAGCCCGCCACCCTCGACGGTGCAGCGCTCGACGCGGGTCTCCCGACCCCGCCGAGCGTTGTTGTGCGTGGGTCTCCCGACCCCGCACTGAATTCGACC
>CAYZWG010000112.1:9672-10806 GCA_964481605.1 uncultured Planctomycetaceae bacterium | reverse complement strand
GCGTTGTTGTGCGTGGGTCTCCCGACCCCGCACTGAATTCGACCAATGGTCTCCCGCATCCACCGTTTACGCGGACGCAGGGAGACCTTCGGTCAGGCTGGCGGCGGGGTCGGGAGACCCACGCCGAACGCTTCATGCAACGGTATTGCGTCGAGCCCCCATGCAGCCCGCCACGTTTCGCGATATATTGAGCATCTCGTAGGGCCGGCTGGGCCGGCCGAAGAACCGGATTGTCCACAGAAACCCCTTGCCGTCCGGCTCAGCCGGCCCTGCCACCCGATGCCCTCAACCACCTCCTGGCGCGGCCTCTATCCGTTCGAGTCCCATTTTCTCCCTCGTGGCGGCTTCCGCTATCACTATCTCGACGAGGGCCAAGGGCCGGTCCTGCTGATGGTCCACGGCAACCCCACCTGGTCGTTCTACTGGCGCGAGTTGGTCCGCACCTTTCGCGGCCGATATCGCGTGGTCGTGCCCGACCATCTCGGCTGCGGGCTGTCCGACCAGCCCTCGCCCGATCGGTACGACTACCGGCTCCAGTCGCGGATCGACGACCTGGTGGCCCTGGTCGAGCACCTCGACCTGAAAGACATCACGCTGGTTGCCCACGACTGGGGCGGCGCGATCGGCATGGGGGCGGCCGTGGCCCGCCCCCAGCGGTTTTGCCGGTTCGTGCTAATGAACACGGCGGCGTTTCCCGGCGGCCGGTGCCCCTGGCGAATTCGCGTCTGCCGCGTTCCCCTGCTGGGGCAAATCGCCGTACAAGGCTTGAACCTCTTTGCCCTGGCGGCACTGCGGATGGCCACCGCCAAGCCGGAGCGATTGACCCGGGCCGTTCGGGCCGGGCTGCTGGCGCCCTACGACTGCTGGGCCCACCGCACGGCCATCCACCGCTTCGTCAAGGACATTCCCCTCGGCCCCAGGCATCCCAGCTACCCCGCGCTCGAGCGGATCGCGGCCGGGCTCGACCAATTCCGCCATCATCCGGTCTGCCTCATCTGGGGAATCCGCGACTGGTGCTTCACACCCTCGTTTCTGCACCGCTTCGCCGAGTTTTTTCCCCAGGCCGAAATCCACCGCCTAGCCGATGCCGGCCACTACGTGGTCGAGGACGCGCACGAAGAGATCGTGCCGATT
>CAYZWG010000112.1:0-9572 GCA_964481605.1 uncultured Planctomycetaceae bacterium | reverse complement strand
AGCCGATGCCGGCCACTACGTGGTCGAGGACGCGCACGAAGAGATCGTGCCGATTCTGGACCGTTTTCTCGAAAAGTGCTGATCATCGCGGATTTTGGGGAGGGTCAGTGGCCAAGGACAATCCCCACCGGGCTTGCCCCGGTGGATTGCGGGTTTGGCAACTACAAGGCAGGCTGGCCGGGCAATCCCCCAAGATCCATGACGCTCAGCCATTATCCAGGAGCCACTCCGGTTGGTCCATGGGCAAACGCGCTCCCCTGAAGAAGTCTCCGGTGCTGTCCACCGCCGAGTGTGTCGCCACCGCTTGCCGCTTGGAGGTTTCCGCCCCAAAGCCGGGCAACGTCAATCGAGGCCACGATTTCCCCGACCTCACCTATCGCGACTTCCTCGCCGGCGCGGCGGCCATCGCCCCGGTCATGGCCCGGGCCACCCGCCGGCCCCTCGGCTTGACCGTGTTGGACGCCGTGCGGGCAACCCGTCGCGTCGTCCCCAGCAACGCCAACCTGGGCACGGTGCTGCTGCTGGCTCCGCTGGCCACCGTACCGCGGCCGCGGCCCTTGGCCGAGGGCGTCGCCCGCGTGCTGGCCGATCTGCAACCGGGGGACGCCGCCCGGGTCTACGAGGCGATTCGCCTGGCCCATGCCGGCGGCCTGGGCCGGACCCGGCAGCACGACGTCCAAGGCCCCGCTCCTGCCGATCTCTTGGACGCCATGCGGCTTGCGGCCGACCACGACCAGATCGCCCGGCAATACGCCCAGGCGTTCCGCCCGCTGCTGGCCGAGGTCGTTCCCCTGCTTCGCTCGGAGTTGGCCGAGCCCTGCGGTACCGAGGACGCCATCGTGCGGGCGCAAATGCAACTCATGGCCCGCTGGCCGGATAGCCTGATCGCCAGAAAGTGCGGTGTGGAAATCGCCCGCCAGGCGGCCGAGCGGGCCGCGGCGGTCCTCCGGGCCGGGCTCCCCGGCGAACCCGCCTATCAGGCCGCCCTGGCCGATCTGGACGGCTGGCTCCGCACCGACGGCAACCGTCGCAACCCCGGCACCACGGCCGACCTGTTGGCCGCCGGATTGTTCGTTCTCTTGCGAGAAGGATGGTCGCCAAACACCGCAGGTGTATAATCCCGCCGGGCCCCCGGCGGCCATGCCCGGCCGGAAAGGTCCCGCCTGGCCTCACCGCACCCGACCAAGTCCAGCCAACCCAGCTTGTTTCCCCCCCCACCCTGCACCGGCGATCATGTCCGCAGCCTATCACGTTCGCATTTCCGGCGACCAGTTGGTGTTCAGCGCCTCGCACTTCATCACCTTCGACGGCGACGTCTGCGAGCAACTCCACGGACACAACTACCGCGTGGCGGCCGAGGTCCACGGGCCGCTCGACGAAAACCACTACGTCGTCGATTTCCTTGCCTTGCGCGAAGTGTTGGGAGAGATTCTGGCCGAGTTGGACCACCGGGTGTTGCTCCCCACCGAACACGCCCGGATCCAGATGGAGGTCCGTGGGGAAGAGATCGAGGCGCGATTTCCTCCCCGGCGGTGGGGTTTTCCCCGCGCCGGCTGCGCCCTCTTGCCGGTGGCCAACACCACGGCCGAGTTGCTCGCTCGCCACATTGCCGGGCGGCTCGCCCGGCAGCTTGACACCCGATGCGGCGCCCGGCCCGAACTGGTTTCGATCCGGGTCGACGAGTCGTTCGGACAGTCGGCCGTATGCCGGCTGCGGTGCCGGTGAGCGGAGTCGCCGCGGGCGGGCAGTGTCCGGAGAATCCCGCCTTTTCCGAACGACCGGCAGGTTCGCGCCACGCCGAAAGCGATCGTTTCCCCCACGGTCCCGATTCACGGTTGACGGACTCTCCCGGCAACCTACGTTTCCATAGATTCTGCGGGCGGTGCCGGCGCTGTCTTCCGGGAGTGTTCCGCCCGCCGTCCACCGCAACATGATCCGTTTGCAGTCAGGCAACGCCGTCTGGGACGCTCAGCTACAAGGACGAGTTCGATGCAGGCAGCGTACATCAACCCGTTTATCAGTTCGCTGAAAAACACCTTCCAAACGATGCTCGCTTGCAAGGCTCGCCGCGGCGCCCTTTCGCTGAAAGAGGATTGCAAGGCAAAACACCAGGTCAGCGGGGTGATCGGGCTTTCGGGCAAGGCGGTCGGCACCGTCGTCTTGAGCCTCTCGGAGGAAGTGGCGTTGCAGGCGGCGGCGACGATGCTGATGTGTGAGGCCACGCAAATCGACGACGACGTGCTCGACGCGGTGGGGGAACTGACCAACATCGTCGCCGGCGGGGCCAAGGCCGAGTTGGAGGAATACCAACTCATGGTCAGTCTGCCCAACGTGGTCACCGGCAGCGACCACGACATCCATTTCCCCACCCAGGTCACGCCGATCTGCATCGCCTTCGAAACCGACTGGGGCCCCATGACACTCGAGGTAGGCTTGGCCGCCATCGAGGCCCCGGCGGCCGTCTGAGCCAACTCACCGGAAATAATGTACCGCTGATTCGCGTCTCGCCTTGCCCGACTCCGTGTCGGTGGCGGGTTTCATCCGGGGGGTTCATTCTTGGGAGTTGCTTGGGACCGCCCCCCCCTTGATGTGGGTAACGGTTTCGCGCCAGACGGCAATATCGGCCATTCCGCCGCCACACACCCTCCTCTGCTCAAGTTATCCAAGCCGGAAAGCCGATAGCGACCACGCGCTAGCGGTCCGTCAAGGCGCATTTGGCACGCAGGGTGCCCCTGCCGCCTGGTCCGGCCGTGGCGAAAACACCGTTGCACAAGCCAGCCATCGCACCCGTTATTTCATGGTCGTTTCAGGTTCGACGGACCGCCAACGCTCCGCAACCGGCGATCTCCCGCAAAACTACGCAGATTGGCAAATCCAGGGAAAGATGCCCAGCGACATCCGCAAAGCCGCCGTCTTGTTGATGAGCCTGCCCGAGGAGCAGGGCGCGCAGTTGCTGGCGCGCCTCGATCCCACCCAGGTCGAGGCCGTCTCCATCGAGATCGCCAAGATCAACCTCGTCAGCCCCGACGAGCAGTCCCAGGTCATCCACAGCTTCGCCGATGCCAATCCCGCCGCTCTGACCGGCAGCACCGGCGGCCTGCACGTCGCCAAGAGCCTGGTCGAACACGCCTTGGGCAAGGCGGCCGGCCCCACCATCGACAATGTGCGGCAGTCGATCGAGGCGCTGCCCTTCGGGTTCCTGCAAAAGGTCGATAGCCAAAACCTCCTTACCTTCATCATCGACGAGCATCCCCAGACGATCGCCCTGATCCTCTCCCATGTGCCGCCGTCGCAGGCCGCCGACATCGTCAGCGGCCTGCCCGTCGAACGCCAACTCTCCGTGATTCGCCGCGTGGCGACCATGCAGCAGACCAGCCCGGAGATCATTCACGAAGTGGAAAAAGGGCTGGAAAACCGCATGGCCAGCGTGATGAGCCAGCAGTTCGAGAACGCCGGCGGGGAGGCCAGCGTGGCCGAGATTCTTAACGTCGTCGATCGTGCCACGGAACGAAGCATTCTGGAAAACCTGGCCCAGGAGGATCCCGACCTGGTCGAAAATATTCGCCGCCTGATGTTCGTCTTCGAGGATATCACCAAGTTCTCCGACCGCGACATCCAGTCGATCCTCAAGAACGTGGAAAGTTCCCAATGGGCCGTCGCGCTGAAGGGGGCCAGCGAGGACTTGAAAAACAAGATTCTCGGCAACATGTCGAAACGAGCGTCGACGCTGTTGTTGGAAGAGATGGAATACCTGGGGCCGGTGCGGGCGTCCACCGTGGAGCAAACCCAACAGCAGATCGTCGATATTATCCGCCGCTTGGAGGACGCCGGCGAAATCACCATCCACGGCGACGAAGAGGAAGAGCGGTTCATCCAATAGCGGGCCGCGGGGTTCCCAAGCTCCAGCTTGGGAACCAGGGTATACAGCCCCGTAGGGCCGGCCGTGCGGAGCCGAAACGTGGTTGGCGTCGCGAAGTGCGGCAACCGGCCGGCAGAGCCGGCCCTACAGACTCCCGCGCGGACCCATGCCGGGTCACGACTCGGCCTACAGTCTCCGTCCCCCTCCGCTCTCCCCGCGCCCACATCGATCTGCTAGCATGGGTGAATGGCCCGGAATCTCACCCCCATGATGAAGCAGTACCGGGACGCCAAGAAGGCGTGTCCCGATGCCCTGCTGCTGTTTCGCATGGGCGATTTTTATGAGCTTTTCCACGACGACGCCCGGGTTGCCGCAAAAACGCTCAACCTGGCCCTGACCAGCCGCGAAAAGGGGGAGAACGCCGTCCCCATGGCCGGCTTCCCCCACCACCAATTGGAAGCCTACCTGGGCAAGCTGATCGCCGCCGGCATGCGCGTGGCCGTCTGCGACCAGGTCGAGGACCCCCAGCAGGCCAAGGGACTCGTGCGTCGCGAAGTGACCCGCGTGGTCACCCCCGGCACGCTCACCGACGAAGCGCTGCTCGACCCTCGCCAGAGCAACTACCTGGCGGCGATCGTGCCGGGCGAGCCGCTGGGCTTGGCCTGGGTTGAACTCTCCACCGGCCAGTTCCTCGCCGCCGGGTTCGCGCAAACTCAATTGGCCGATCAACTCGCCCGGATCGCCCCTGCCGAGTGCCTTTTGGCCGAGGAGGCCGATCCGCTGCCGGCCCATCTCGACGAGCAGATGATGGTCACCCGGCGGCCCCCTTGGGCCTTCTCCCCGGCCACCGCCCGGGAGACCCTCACCAAGCACTTCGGTACGACCGGGCTGGACGGCTTCGGTTTTTCCTCCTCGGCCGCCGACCAGACAGCGATCCGCGCCGCCGGAGCCATTCTCGACTACCTCGGCGAGACCCAAAAAAGCTCGCTCGAACATATCGAGCGATTGGTCCCCTACCGCTCCGGCGACACGCTGGAAATCGACCAGGCCAGCCGCCGCAGCCTGGAAATCGCCCGCACCATCCGCGACGGCCGCCGCGAGGGTTCGCTGCTGGCCGTGCTGGACCGCACGATCACGCCGATGGGCTCCCGCCTGCTGGCCGAATGGATCGCCAACCCGTTGACCGATCCCCAGGCCGTCCGGGCCCGACTCGACGCCGTGGAGGAAATGATCGTCGACGCCGCCCTCCTCGACGACCTCCGCCACACGCTCCGGCAGGTCTACGACGTGGCCAGGCTGTTGACCCGGGTGACCACCGGCCGGGCCACCCCCCGCGACCTCCGCTTTCTCGCTCAAACCCTCGCCTGTCTGCCCGCCATCAAGGCCAAGCTGACCGCCCGCACCAGCACGTTGTTGAACCGGTTGGAAGCCGAAATCGACCTTTGCCACGAGCTCCGGGGCAAACTGGAGTCCGCCCTGGTCGAGGACTGTCCGCTGGCCGGCCACGAGGGCGGATTCATCCGCGACGGCTACCACCCGCCGCTGGACGCCCTACGCCAACTGACCCGCGGCGGCAAGCAGTGGATTGCCCGCTACCAGGCCGAACAGACCGAGCAGTCGGGCATCCCCAGCTTGAAGGTCGGCTTCAACAAGGTCTTCGGCTACTATCTCGAAGTCACCAACGCCCATCGCGACAAGGTTCCGGAAACCTACATTCGCAAGCAAACGCTGAAAAACGCCGAGCGCTACATCACGCCCGAGTTGAAGGAATATGAAGAGAAGGTCCTTACCGCCGATGAAAAGGCCAAGGAACTGGAATACGCATTGTTTGTCGAGCTCCGCGAGGCGGTGGCCGCCAAGCGCCATGCGATGCAACGAACAGCCGCCGTGCTGGCCCGGATCGACGTCCTGGGAGCCCTGGCCGAGCTGGCCCGCCGGCGAAACTACTGCCGCCCGAAGATCGTCGAAGAGCCGATCCTCGACATCGTCGACGGCCGCCACCCCGTGCTCGACGTGCTCGAACCGGAAGGCACCTTCGTGCCCAACGATACCCGCGCCGGCGGCGCGGCGGGCACGATCTTGCTGATCACCGGGCCCAACATGGCGGGCAAGAGCACCTACATCCGGCAGGTGGCGTTGATTACCCTGCTGGCCCAGATCGGCAGCTTCGTGCCGGCGGGTCAGGCCACGATCGGGATTGCCGACCGGATTTTCGCCCGCGTGGGGGCCAGCGACGAGCTTTCTCGCGGGCAGAGCACGTTCATGGTCGAGATGACCGAGACGGCGCGGATTCTCAACACGGCGACCGAGCGGAGCCTGGTGATCCTGGACGAGATCGGCCGCGGCACGAGCACCTACGACGGCATCTCGCTGGCCTGGTCGGTGGTGGAGCACCTGCACGATTCGGTCGGTTGCCGCACGTTCTTCGCCACCCACTACCACGAGTTGACCGACCTGGCCGGATCGCTCGACGGCGTGGCCAACCTGAACGTTTCGGTTCGCGAGTGGGCCGACGAGGTGGTGTTTCTGCACAAGATCGTGGAGGGCGCGGCCGACAAGAGCTACGGCATCCACGTGGCCCGACTGGCCGGCGTGCCCCGGTCGGTGATCCGGCGGTCGAAAGGTATCCTGGCCCAACTCGAGGACGAGCACCTCGACGCCGGGGGCCACCCCAAGATCGCCCGGCGGAAGGAGACCCGCCGCCGCGGGTCGGTGCAGCTTACGCTCTTCGGCCCGGCCGATCATCCGCTGCTGGACGACATTCGCAAGGTCGACGTCGACGCTACCACGCCGATCGAGGCGCTCAAGCTGATCCAGGCGTGGAAGCAGTTGTTGGCGAAAGAGCAGTGAGGGAAAACCGTCTCCGTGCGGCATCCCCCCGGGGTGGCGGCATCCCCCCGGGGTGGCGGCATCCCCCCGGAGTGGCGGCATCCCCCCGGAGTGGCACCGGTTCTTGAACCGGTGTGGCTGGAGCCACAAGAGGTCGGGGCAAATCACTACGCCCATCGGATAGGAACACCGACTGAGCGTCGCCACCCGCGCCGAACGCTGACCTCTTGCCGGCTGCCGCCGGGTGCAGGTTCAAGCACCTGGGCGACCCGCGCCGGCGGAAGCCTCATAGGAGGCGATCGGAGCCATGTCCCCGGCCCGCAAGCTAGAATTGTTCTGAACGGCCGCACTCTTGTCCGCCGGCCGGAAAAACTGGAACAACCGGTTCAATCGGGAGGCCCACGATGAATATCGACTCTCTCTTCGAGAATCTGCCCCAGGATGGGCAAGTGGCGATTTGGCACGTGTGCGAGAGGTTCCGAAAACACGTCACCGCCCTGCCCGAGGCGGACCGCATCGCCCACTACGAGGAACTGCTCGAAGCGGCCCTGGCGCTGGAGGCCCTGGGCCAGGGCGCCCAAGTCTCGATCCGCCCCCTCTCGCTCGTCTCCGGCCCGGAGACCGAAGTTCTGCGGCAGAACATCGACATGATTATTCAGTGGTTCGACAACCTGCAACGCGAACAATATGAACTCGTCCGCGAGCAACTGACTGCCGAGCACGAGAGGAAGATCGCGGAGATTCGCAAGCGGGCACGCACCCGGATCATGACGCATCGCGTTCAGGTGGCCCGTGCGGACGGCCCGAAACCAGCCGAAGCACTCGTCCATTAGCATGACAGCGCCACGAGAGCGGAGGTCGAAGAACGTAAAGCGTTGGGATTTCAGGTGTTACCCCCCATCGGCCCTGTGGGAAGTGGGTTGAGGGTTTGGAAACTACCCGCCGCTGCCACCTCCAACGGTTCTCCGTGGCCTCGCGTAGGGGGGGGGGACGCATGTGGACCGTGGTAGTTTTCAAACCCCTCTCGCGGGCCGCCAAGCACCACTGCACCTTGACCAACCCCATCTGCTGTCCAAGCATTGGGGGTCACCTCGCGTGTGCTTACTGTTTCACGCCGCAACGTTGGGCCCAGGTCTGCCATTGGGCGCTCATTTCTTGGACACGTTGGGGATGCGTCTCGGCAAGGTCTTGCGTTTCCGTGCCGTCCGTTTCCAGGTCGTATAACTCCCACGGGCCTCCGCTTAGCGGGGCGATCAGCTTCCAGCGTCCGGTGCGGATGGCGCGATGTCGTGGCACGTTCCAACAGAGCATCTGGTGACCTTCACGCGACTCACCACGAAAGGTCGGAGCCAGACTCCTTCCTTCCAGCGGCAAGGGTTCGCGGCCGTGGAAGCTGATTGGATAATCGATTCCAGCCACTTCGAGGCACGTTGGCATGATGTCCATTACGTGCCCTATCTCGGACGTCAGCTTTCCGCCCGGGCCGATCACGGCGGGCCAGCGGACCACCAGCGGTGTACGGATGCCGCCCTCGTAGGCCGTTAGTTTGGTTTGGCGAAAGGGCGTATTGCTCACGTTGGCCCAGGCGATTCCGTAGGCGGCGAAGGTGTCGGGGGGCCCCGGCATGTTGTTCGGTCCACTGCCGGGGCGGATCGGCACCCCGTCCAAACGCCATTTGTCATTGGGTTGGTTCGGTCCAAAACCAAAGCCGGCGGTGGTGGGGTTCACGCCGCCGTCGGGGGCCGCGCCGTTGTCGGAGAGGAACATGACCAGCGTGTTATCCTCGACGCCCGCCTCACGTATCGCTTCCATGATCCGGCCGACTCCTCGATCGACGTTCGCAACCTGAGCGGCGTAAACGGCCATCCGTTCGGCTTGCCAATCCTTGTGTTGGTCCTGTTCCCATGCTCCGACGCCGGGCGGCTTGGAAGCCAGACGCCAAGAGTCCGGAATCAGACCCATTTCGCGCTGTCGCCGAAATCGCTCTTGGCGCCAGTCATCCCATCCTCGTTCGCGGTATCTCCTGCGGTATGGAGCGATGTCTGCCTCGCGCGCGTGCAGGGGCCAGTGCGGCGCGATGTAGGCCATGTAGAGGAAAAACGGCTGGTTACCCCGCGCGGCCTCCTCGACGAAGCGAAAGGCGTGGTCGATGAAGGCCTCGGTCATGTAGAAACCTTCCTCAGGCGGGTCCCATCGCGCGTCATCCAGGTAGAACGGGTTTTGTTGCACTTCCTGGAAATAGCTGACCTTGGCTTGGCACATCGGACCGAAGAAACGATCGAAGCCGCGCTGGACGGCCAGATCCCGCCCCTGCCACTTGCCCACCATCATGGTGCGATAGCCGGACGCTTGGAGAAGTTCCGCGATGGTTACGCATCGGCTGAAATCCTTCGGTTCGTTCCAGCGAGTGCCCCGGTGTCCGATCTGCTGACAATAGAGTCCGGTCAACAGCGATGCCCGCGTGGGGCCACAGACGGCGTTGTTGTAGAACTGCGTGAAGCGGAGGCCGACGGCGGCCAACTGGTCGATATGAGGGGTTCCGATTTCGCCTCCGTAGCAGCCAAGGTCGGACCATCCCATGTCGTCGGCCATGACCAACACGATGTTTGGCCTTTCGGCGGCAAGCGACACGGGTCCCGGCAGAGTCAGTACGAAAAGGGACAAAATTGCAATCCTGCACATGCTGATTTTCACGCCTTTCCAACAGCCTGCTGAAGAAGGGACAGGCACCTCGCGTCCATCGGTTTTCCACCAGCACGAAGTACTCCGGCTCGCAGCCAATCCCCTCTCTTGCCAGGCTGCTATGGCCCGGCACAAAAAATGTGCCACACTAACCCGAAGCGCCAGCGAGGAAAGAAAACACACGAATGGCGTCCCTCGCTGG
>CAYZWG010000111.1:12775-14055 GCA_964481605.1 uncultured Planctomycetaceae bacterium | reverse complement strand
AGCTGCCGCCCAGTAAAAAAAGTCCGTTCCTGCACCCTTTCGGCGGGGGTGTAGAATTCTCGCCCGGCAGGTGGGGATTGCCGCGTGGGGGCGCCCCGGGCTGCCGATTCGCGGCAGGCGGTGCGGCGTCGGCCGGGGGAATCGGCGGGGCAGCGCTTGGCGCGGGGCTGCCGACCCTGCCGACGGCCTGACCGAAGGTCTCCCTGAATCCGCCTAAACAGTTGATGTGGGAGACCATCGGTCGAATTCAGTGCGGGGTCGCCAGACCCACGCACAACGCAAGAATGCAAAAAGCCCGCCTCGATCGGGGCGGGCTTCGGAAGCGTGTTTGGCATCGTGCCCCGGAAGGAGGCGGGTTATTGCTGTCCGCCGAACGGACCGAACATTCCTTCCATCATGCCCTCGGGGCCCAACCCTTCCTCGGGCTTCTCCTTCTTCTTTTTGACCTCAACCGGCTTGAAGTCGCGGTACTCGTCCAGGTCGCGCAACTCGCTGTGGATCACCAGGTTCCCGGCGGGGTCGAGGAAGAGATATCGTCCGGGCTCCAGCAGATTGCGGTCGCGGCCCAACTGGCGTTGGCCGCCGCTCATATCGAGCAACAGCAGTTGGGTCACGTAGTCGATCAATTCGGGCGGTTCCTCGGGTTTCTTGCGTTCCCGCTTTCGATCGCGTTTCTTGGGTGCCGCCCCGGCGAATCCGCCGCCATACATACCCATGGTCTCCATGGCGCCGCCGCCCTCCGAGCCCTCCGGCCCGGTGCCGTAGCCTTCCATGCCTCCGGCAAACATGGAGGGGGCCGTTTCTTTCTCCGGCTTGGGGACTTGGAGAAAGTTGGCCATTTGCCCTCTTGCCACGGTGAACTCCTCGGCCAACTCGGTTCCGTCCGATTCGTCGAAGTGAACGGCGAGGATTTTTCCGCTGGGCTCCGAGAGGGCGTTTGCCGCGGGGCGGACATTGCCGACGAGCACGCGGGAGTCCAAGGGCGCGGGTACCGGCCCCGTCTCGTTGCTCCAATCGGTTTCCATGTATTGGGATTCGGCCGAGTTTTCGTCGGCGAGATACTGTGGGGGCAATTGGTAATTTGGGTTGGCCAGCCATAGCCGGACACGGTACTTGTAGTATTTGCCCGGCCGGACGTTGAAATCGAAGAAGCGGAAGAGTTGATAGTCGGGCAGGGACTCCAGAGCAGCCGCCCGGGAGTAGCCGCCCATCATGCCACCGCCCATCATGCCGCTGCCGGCCATTTCGGCCCCATAGCCGCCCATCATGCCACCGCCCAT
>CAYZWG010000111.1:0-12675 GCA_964481605.1 uncultured Planctomycetaceae bacterium | reverse complement strand
CCGCCCATGGGGCCGCCACCGGCCATGGGACCGCCGCCGGCCATGGGACCGCCGCCGGCCATTTCGGCCCCGTAGCCGCCCGTCATGCCGCCGCCGGTCATCATGCCGCCGGCCCCAGGCGCCATGCCACCGCCGCGGGCGAGGGGACCGCCTGGTCGCATCTTGGTGGGATCGTCTTCGACCTTGTTCCAGTCGATTTCGGGACGAACGATCTTCCGCTCCTCCTTGTAATACAAGGGAATCTGAGGTTCGTGGGCGATTTCGGGCCCAAACTCTTTCTTGACCATGGGCGGCAGGGGATACGCCATGGGAGACATTCCCGGGACGCGGGGGAAAATGAACTTGGGATGGATGATTTCCGCGTGCGTGCCCGACCATTTGCGCATCTCGGCAAGCGCCTGGACCACACGGATCGACTTCCACTGGGCCGCGGCCGGATCGGTTCCGGGCGGCACTTCTGCTCGCTCGACGCGATAGTGGATGTATTGCGGCCGGTCGAGTCGCGGGTCCTGGAACTCGGCGTTGCCGAACACTCTCTGGTACTCGGCCAATTGCTGCTTGACGGGCAACAAGCCGGTGAGGACGATCCACCGCTTGCCGTGAACCAGGCCGCTGCCCATGCCTCCCATGCCTCCCATGCCTCCCATGGCAGCCATTTCCTCGCCTCCGGACGCTCGGGATGCGGGTTTCTTGCTGCTTTTGCTGCTTTCGCTGCGGACGCGCGAACTCATTTGCAAGCCGCCAAACCCGCCCGCGGCGCGCAACTCCACCAGGGGAAAGACGGTCGGCTCGGCTCGGAGTGACTTTTCGGGGAAGAGCGAGGGGTTGAGCAGGATTTCCGGGTCGTAGTGATAACCGTCAGGTTTGACCGGTTTTCGGATTTCGTCGGCCACGGGGGGATAGTCGCGTGCGACCAGGCCACCCTCGGGCGTGCCGGCTTCGGCGGGCAGGCTGTCCATCTTCCGTTCGGCCGAACCGGCGGTCTCCTGGAGCTGGCTGGGCGTCAACTCGAAGTCGCCGCTTCGGGTCACGGCCCGAAAGGCCAGAAACACGAAAAACAGCAGGGCCACCGCGGCGACGAACTTCTCCAGGTGGGCGACCAGGAAGTTCTTCATTCCACCGAGACTGAAATTCATTTTCGGTTTCATCTTCCGGACTCCTTTTGTCCTTCGCTCTTCCCGAAATACCCGTGGTTTGGGCTCCATCCCCTGCTGGGCAGAAACAGGCCGTGATTTTATCTGTTTGGTGGCGTTGCCGCGGGCCTTGCCGGAGCCGGTGCGGCTGCCGGCGGCCTGGCTGCCGGAGCCGGTGCGGACACGGGTCTACCGGGTGGGCCGGTGGGGCGCGGTGCGGGCCGGCCAACCGCAGGACCGGTGGGGCCGCCGGTGGGAGCGACACCTGGAGCCGGAGCCATCATGCCTGGGGCGTTCATCGGCGGGGGAGCGGCCACGGTGGGTGCTGCCGATTTGTCCAGGGCGGTTCCGGTGCCCAGTTTTTTGAGATCGGGTGGGTTGTAGATACGAATGATTCCCTGGATTTCGACGGGGATATCCCGCCTGGCTTCTTCGTGGACGACCGAGGCGGAGCCACCGGCGGCGCCGCCGTACCCACCCATCATCTCGCTGCCGGCCATCTCGCTGCCGGCCATACCGCCCATCATGGGCCCGCCGCCGCCCATCATGGGCCCGCCGCCGCCCATCATGGCCCCGCCGCCACCCATCATGGCCCCGCCACCCATCATGGCCCCGCCGCCCATCATGCTGCCGCCGCCCATCATGCTGCCGCCGCCACCGGAAGCCCCCGATCCGGAAAAGCCGAGTTGTTTTCCACCGCCCGACTGGAGCGCGACCCGCTTGATGACGATGGGCATTTCCGAGTTGGCACACTGGACGAGGAAGTCGGGCAATTTGGATTGGTCCATCACCAGCGACATACGAATCGGCATCATTTTGTATTCGGCGAAGGGAGGGGCCGCGTCGGGGGCAAGGGGGACTTCGTCCTGGTCGACGTAGCGTCCCAGGGTGAGCATTTTTTTCATATCCTCTTCGCTGGGTGGGCCGGCGGAGGCGGTTCCACCTTCGCCATACCCCTCCATACCCTCTCCGCTCCCTTCCATCATGGAGCCGCCGCTGCCCATCATCGCCCCACCGCCCATCATCGCCCCACCGCCCATCATGGGTCCGCCACCGCCCATCATGCCGCCGCCCATCATGGGTCCGCCGCCGCTGCTCATGCCGAGGTTTTCCGACTCCGTGCCTCCCATAGATCCCATATCTCCGGCGTATCCGCCCGAGGTTCCGCCCCCGCCGAGCACCCGGTTCTTCGAGTTGACGAAGGCCATTGCGGCCGGTTGGCCGATTTCCAGGGCCATGATCCGTTTTACCGCGGCGTTGTAGTAGTTGGTGGCCTTGAACTGGGCGTTGGTTCGGGCGATCACGCGGAGCAGGGCCTCGTAGACCCAGAGGTCCTCCTGTGCGATTCGCACCTGGATCGTCATGGGGCGTTTTTCCCAGTAGAAGGTTTGCTGGATTCGGGACCGGTCGGCGTTGTCCCACTCGACGATACCGATCATTTCGGTACCCAGGCTCGTGGTTCCGCCACCGTAGGCTCCGTAGTCAGCGCCGTAGCCTGCTTCCATACCGCCGGTAGCCGCTGGGCCGTAGCCGCCCATGGCCGGGCCGCCCATGCCGGGGCCACCCATGCCGGGGCCACCCATGCCGGGGCCGCCCATGCCGGGGCCGCCGGGGCGGAAGCCGGCGGAGGCCGCGGTCGTTGCTCCTTCAGGCAGCTTGGGACGCCGCCGATCGATGATCTTGGAAAGCTCGGGGAAGTGCTGCTCGATGAAGTTCTGGTATCGCTCCAGGTAGTTGCGGGGGAATTTGCCCTCCGGTCCCACCCGTTCCACCATGTACCAGAAATCCTGTGTACCGGGGGTGTTCAACTCGGCGGGCCACTTGTTCTTCTCGCGTTGGTCGGCGTAGAGGATTTGCCAGGCCGTGAGCACGTTGGCCTTGAGACCGACAACCTGCTTGTTCACCAGGTCGACCGTCTTCTGGTTGGGATGGGCCGAGTCGCCTTCCAGCGTTTGCATCGAGCTGTACTTGCCTTTCAGTTCCGTTTTGCGTTCCTCATAGTGCTTGGAGATCTTGGCCACGGCGAGTTGCCAGGCGACCAAGGTGATCAACACGACCACGCCGATGAGGATCCAGAAGTGATGTTTTTTCACCACGGCAAGTGCTGCTTTGATCTGTTCCATCACTGAACTCCCGGAGGAATGATCGTTTTCGGTGGTTCGTCCTGACCAAGCCGTTAGTTTGGATTACCGGTGGTATTGGGGGGCGCGGCGGCCGGCTGAGGGGGGCTGCCGGCGGCGGCCTCGGTGGCGGGTGGCGTGGCAGAGCCGCTGCCGGGTTCGGGCTGGCCGCCCGCATCGGTGGTTTCCTCTTCCGCTTCCGCCTGGGCCGCAGCCGCCGCCTTGGCCGCCTCGGCCTTATTCAACAACCGCTGGTAGGGGGGCGTGACCTTCCAGATGAACTGGACGACGAAATCAAACTGGCGCTCCTCGAAATAAGGAGGTTCCTGCTCCTCGTCTTCGTCGCCCTCGGCAGTCTTTTCGCTGGTGGTTGGGGAAGGTGCCGCGGGGGGCGCCTCGCCATAGCCCTGCATTCCTCCGGCGTATCCTTCCAGCCCGCTATAGGCGCCGCCCTGTGCCGTGACGGCGACCGGCTCGGCGTCCGGGTTGGCGATTCTCACGGTCCGCACGCGTCCCGGGTTGATCAGCACGGGGAAGCCGATCCCCAGTTGTTTCATGGTCACTTCCTCGAACGGCTCGTCGCCGATCTCGAACCCCTCGGGGATGATCTCGTCGACCCCCACCGGTTTGTACTTGGGGAGAATCACCTTCCCGTTATGGAGGTTCTTGATGAGGGTGTTTCGCACGTACTGGGCACCCTGGTTGGGGCCGGCCACCTCGAAGTTGTGGTAGTGATAGCCGGTCAATTGGATGACCCAGACGGGATTCTTACTGCCTGCCTCGACGGCGGTGTCGTCTTCCGAGTCGCTCTCGTCCGCGTCGGCGGCAGTGTCGCTCTGATCGGCACTGGCCACGGTAGCGGCCGCCGGGGTTTCCTCGTCGCCGGAGGGTGGCGGCTCGTACCATTCCTGCTGCTTCATCTTTTCCACCCAACTCGCCGGATCGTCGATCCGCTGGCAGTCGAAGCTGGTCACGTGCAGCTCGTTGCGCTGGCTGATGTCCTCGGGCCGGGCGTCGGGGGGGTCGTAGGGCAAGCAACTGTGAATCGCCTTCATCAATTCATTCCAGACCAGCCGCCCTTCCACGTTACCGGTGAGATTCGCGCCGATGCCGTCGATATCGTTGAACTCGGTCGCGGCGGCAGACACCTCCGACTCGAATTCGCTGGCTTTCTTGTCGACGCGATCCGCCTCGGTTTCGGCCTGGGACCACTGCTGGTTGTCTACCGTACCCAGGGCGCGGGAATAACTGACAAAGCTGAGCGTGCAACCCAGAAGGACCACGGCGGCGGCGGCCACGGCCCAGGGTTTCTTCCAGCGGATCATCCGCTCCTTGAGGATCTCGGCGGGGAGCAGGTTGGTCTGCAGGGCAGCCTGCTGGAGCCCTTGCACGGCCAGTCCCACGGAGGGGCCGAAACAGTAGATGTTTTCCTTGAACGCCGGGGCGTTGATCACCTCCGCTCCCACCAGGCCGCGGAACGTCTCGATGAGGGTGACTTCGAATCCCATGCTCTGAGAGAGGAAGCGCCGCAGCCCGGGCAGTTTTGCTGCGTTGCCCAGCGCCACCATGCCGCCGATCTTGGCGCTGCGGTTGATATTGGTGAAATAGCTGACCGAACGCTGGATTTCGGTGACCAGGTCGTTGAACACGGGACGCATCGCTTGGAACACCGCCTTGGGGTCCTCGGCGGTGGCCGCGTTTCGCTTGAGGTGTTCCGCCTTGGCAAAGGTGAGCTTCAATTCCTTGGTCAGCGCCTTGGTGAAGTGGTTTCCACCCAGCGGAATGCTTCGCTGCCAGACCCGGTGCCCGTTGGTGATCACCAGGTCGGTGGCGTCGGTTCCCATGGAGAGAACGACCGTCGACTCGGGGGGTTCCTCCGGATCGTATTCCTCCGAGGCGACGTCGGTGAACCGATCGAAGCAGATGAAGTTGTAAAGTGCCAGGGGCGTCAACTGGACGAACTCGACCTCGATGCCCGCGCTGCGAAAGGGTTCCAGCGCCCGGTAGACCTGGTCGCGTTTCATGGCGAACAGGCCGACCTCGGTTTCCAAGGCGAATCCTTCGATCTCCTCGCCTCCGCCGATGGCCTGATAATCCCAGACGACGTCATCCAGATCGAAGGGAATCTGCTGGCGGGCTTCGTAGCGGACGATCTCGGGGATTTTCTTGGTTTCCACGGGGGGCAGCTTGATGAACCGCGCCAGGCCGTTTTGCCCGGGCACGGAGATGGCCACCTTGTCGCCGCGGACGCTGTTACGCGACTGAAACTGTTTCAGCGCTTCGGCGATCAGTTCCACAGGGTCCGCACCCGGCTGGGTGAGGATTTTGGGGTATTCGATATAATCGAAGGCGAGAGCCTCGACCTGATGGGGGGATTCGCTGGGGCGGAGGCGGACCGCCTTGAGCGAACAATTGCCGATGTCGATACCCCAGACCGCGTCACTCTTGGCCATTCGATGACTCCTTGGTTGGCGTTCCGGCAGGGATTGGCAACGGAAAACCCCCTCTCGGCGCGGTTCGACAATCCCCACGGCGGCGACCGGCCGGATCAGACAAGTTCCGAAAAAGCCGTCTCCCAGCGGTTCGCGGCCTCCACGTCGGCATTCTCGGCGGTGCGCGGCCGGCGCACAGCGGAACACCACGACCGCGGAGTCGCTCACCCGGACCTCTTCTTATCTCCATCTTATCGCCCCCTTTTCCATTGTGTCAACAAAATGTTGGGTGGCGGCCAGGACCTTTGGGGTCGATACGGTTGAATTCGTCCAGCGCGGCTAGTGTCGGCGGTGCTTTCGGCGGGGTCGGCAGACCCGCGCCGAACCGCTGCCGGGGTCGGGAGACCCGCGACGGGCGACGGAGACCGGCGACAAGGCAAAGTTGCCGTAGGGCCGGCTTGTGCCGGCCGGTTGCTGAGTTCGCCGGCGCCAGCCACGTTTCGGCCGGCACAGCCAGCCCGACGGGGCTTCGGGCACCCGACGGCGAAGTCCGGTGGGGGGGTTGCCTGGTGCGGAAATGGGAAATCACGGCCCGCGGGACGCTCGGTCGCCTCGACGCCCGGACGCGGAGCAATTATGGTGGATCGAGGCCCATTCAGGGGGTCGGGGGAGCCTGGTTCCCGGCCGTCTCTTGACCGGACAACTTAACCCGTTTAGCAAAATGAACTTAGAGCATCTAACCGTTCTCCTTCCATGCCAGAGCTTGGAGGACCTGTCGCTGCGTCGCGACCCCGACGAGGCCGAGGCACTGCTGTCGGCCTGGTCGGCGCTGTACCACCCCGCGCTGGTGCATCGGGCGGGTTCGGCGCCGGGCTGGTCGCGTCAGGATTCTCCTCCCTCCGAGCCGGAAGGCCACCTGGTGATTGTTCCGCCGTGCTGCCAGGCGGAGGTCCCGGCCCAGTGGCTGGCGACGGCCGAATCGCGAGGAGCGCGGGTCATCGGCGATCTTCTGCACCGAGAGGAGATTATTCGCGCGGCGTTGACCGCGGCGGGTGTGGCGGGCGTGGCGGTCGATTCTGAAATCGTGGGGGATTTCCTCGCCCTGGGCTTTTGCCATCTGCAGATCGAGTTGATCACGCGGCAGCTTCGCTACATGAGCAACCTGGACGAGTACCAGTTTGGCAAGGAGACCGTGGCGGCGGCGGCCAGCGCGGTGGAAGGCGACCTGGAAACGACCCGGGAGCATCTGCAAGGCGCCTTCGACCTGCTCACCGAGGCGAGGGAGTATTTCTACCCGGTCGAGACGCATCTCGTCGATCTGACGCTGGTGGCCGCGAGCACCATGGGGGCCGCCCTGCGGCGAGAGTTGGCCGGAGGACAGCCCACGAATTTGCTCATCGGGGGCCGAGTGTTGGAGGAGATGGCCGAGCGGGAACCGGAGACGCTGGCGGCGTTGAAAAAGGCGGTGGCCGAGGGGACAGCCCGGTTGATCGGGGGGGAAATGGACGACTGGGAGTTGCCGCTGCTGCCGGCCGAGGCAATCCTCGATCAGCTTCAGGCGGGCTTGGAGATCTACCGCCGCCGGCTGGGTCGGGCACCGGAGATTTTCGGACGTCGCCGGTTCGGGCTGTGTCCCACGCTGCCGCAGATTCTGCTCAAGCTGGGTTTCCAGGGGGCGTTGCATTTCACGCTGGACGACGGCCGTTTTCCCCACGGCAACCAGAGCAAGATCAACTGGGAAGGCGTGGACGGGTCGCCGGTGGACGCCCTGGTGCGGTTGCCGCTGGATGCCGCCCGGGCGGAACGGTTTCTCGAGCTGCCGGAGAAACTGGGCGATGTGATGGACCTGGACCACGCCGCCACGGCGGTGTTTGCGCACTGGCCCGGCAGGCAATCCGTCTGGTACGACGACCTCAGGCGGATGGCGTCGTATGCTCCGGCGTTGGGACGATTCGCCGAGATCGAGGAGTATTTCCGCGACACGAAATACGTCGGCCAGACCACCCAATACCCGGTAGACCGCTATCTTTCTCCCTATCTTCGCCAGCACGTTGCGGCCGAGTTGGCGGACCCGATCTCGCGTTGGGTGCGGTATCACGGTCGCCGCACCGGCTACGACTTCTTGCGTTCGCTACGCGGCATGACGGCGCTGGTGCGGGGGACGGCGCCGCCGGGGCTCGATCTCGAGCCGCCCCGGCCCGAGCGGTCGTCGCCGGCACAAAACGAGCCTGACCGAGCGGGCGAGGAATGGGACAGCCGGTGGGGCCAGGCGCTGGAGCAATCCCTGGCGGAATTCTCGCGGGCGCTGCCCAGGGAAGACGAGCCGTCGCGAGCGGGCTGCCTGGTGGTCAACCCGGCGAGTTTCCCCCGGCGGGTCCACCTGGTCGGCTGCCCAGCGGAGGAAGTGCGGCGGCCGGGAGGTCCGATCGAGGCGTCACCCCGCACCGGAGGGGAGAATGGCACGGTGGTCGAGGTTCCGGCGATGGGATTCGCCTGGGCCGACGGCGAGCAGCCGGCCAGCCGCTCAGACGAATCCATGCCCTCGGGCCGGACGGGCAAACGCAAGAGCAAGAAAGGTCGCTGGTGGCGGCGACGGCCGCCGGTAGAGCTTCCTCCCATGGCCGAGGCCCAGGAGGAACACTACGCCCTGCGCAACAAGTTCTTCGAGGTCAAGGTGGACCGCACCACGGGTGCCATCCACTCGCTGCACGACTACCGCAGCCGCGATAACCGATTGGCGGAGCAACTGGCCTTGCGGGCGGCGCCGGGCGCCGAGGGCGCTGCGGCAGGCAACGACCCGGAGAATCAATACTCGGTGATGGCCGCCGAAGAGATTGTGATTACCGAGGCGGGGCCGATGGTGGGCGAGGTCGTCGCGCGAGGGCGGCTGGTGGATCGCCGCGGCCAGCGCCTGGCGGGCTACGAGCAGGTTTTGCGAGCGTGGCGGGGGAGCCGAATCCTGGAAATCGAGATCGAGTTGGACGTGGATCGGCTGCCGGGTGGGGACCCCTGGCGGTCGTACTACGGGGTGCGTTTCGCCTGGAGCGACCCCACGGTGGACGTGGTTTGCGGCACGACGTCGACGGGCGTGGCGACGGAGGCTTCGCGGCTCGAATCGCCCTACTACATCGACCTTCGCACGGAGAAGCTGCGAACGACGATCCTCACGGCGGGCCTGCCCTTCCACCAGCGGCGGGGACTGCGTAAGCTGGACACGCTGCTGGTCGTGAGGGGCGAACGTGCCCGGCGGTTCCGGCTGGGCGTGGGGGTTGATCTCCCCTATCCGATGCCGGCCGCACTGGAAATGCTGGCCCCGCGGACGATCGTGGCCGAGGATTGCGCTGGGCCGCGGCCCCGCTCGGCCTGGCTGTTGCACGTCAGCGCGCGCAACGTGCTGGTCACCGCCTGGGAGCCGATCTGCACGGATGGACGGCCGACGGGCATTCGAGCAAGACTGCTGGAGACGGAAGGACGCCAGACCGAACTGTCGTTGACCACCATCGGCAAGGTGAAACAGGCCGAAAAGACGGACTTTCGAGGCGAGGACCGGCAGCCGCTGGAGACGCACGACGATCGCGTGCGGCTGGTGATTCGGCCGCGGGAATGGTTGCAAGTTGAAGTGGTGGTCGATCGTTGATGGGTCGAGTCGGTTTGCGGGCTGAAGGACGATGATTGTAACGATTGACGGTCCCGCGGGGGCGGGCAAGAGCACCGTGGCGCGGCTGCTGGCAAGGCGGCTCGGTTTCCATTACTTGGACACCGGGGCGATGTACCGGGCGGTGGCCCTGGCCGCCGTTCGCGGGGGCGTGGCGTTGGACGACGAGGATCGCCTGGCCGCCTTGGCGCGAGGGCTGAGGATCGAGTTGCGCGACGAGCGGGTGGTGCTCGACGGCGAGGACGTGACGCGGGCGATTCGCACGCCGGAGGCCACCCAAGCCACGCGGTTCGCGGCCGACAATGCCCAGGTGCGGCGTCACCTGGTGGCGCTACAGCGGGCGGCCGCGGCGGGGCTGGACGTCGTCACCGAAGGTCGCGACCAGGGATCGGTGGCGTTTCCCCAGGCGGAGTGCAAGATCTTCCTCACGGCGACTGCCGACGAACGGGCCCGCCGGCGGCTGGAGGATTTCCGCGCGCAGGGAGAATCGCCTTCGCTGGAGGCCGTGCGAGCCGAGATCGACCAGCGCGACCGCCAGGACGCGACCCGCCCGGTGGGCCCGCTGGTGAAGCCCTCGGAGGCGGTCACGGTGGCCACCGACGGCCAGAGTGTGGAAGAGGTAGTGGATCGGCTGGCGGCAATCGTGCGGAGCCGATCGGTTCGGTGATTCGTTGCGGGAGGGCGGGACGAGCATGGCACAACGCTCCTCGGTAAACCCTGCCTGGTACCATTTTCTCAAATGGTGCGTTCGCGTGGGCGGAGTGGTTTACTTTCGGGTACGCTTCAGCGGCAGGGAGAACGTCCCGCGGGAGGGGGCGTTCTTGATGGTTGCCAATCACCAAAGCAACCTCGACCCTCCGCTGATCGGGTCGGGCCTGGGTCGCCGGATGAATTACCTGGGCAAGAAGAGCCTCTTTCGTTTCCGCCCGTTCGGGTGGCTTCTCCGATCGGTGGGCGTGATTCCCATCGACCTGGAAGGGGTCGGCCTGTCGGGGATCAAGGAGTCGCTTCGCCGGCTCAAGCGGGGCGAGGCGTTGCTAATCTTTCCGGAGGGGCGGCGGACGCTGGACGGCCGGATGGGGAAGTTTCTTCCCGGTTTCACCGCGCTGGCGGTTCGCACGGGGGCGCCGATCGTGCCGGCCGCGATCGAGGGTGCCCACCACGCCTTGCCGCCGGGAAAGCGGTTTCCCCGACCCACGGCCGTGCGTGTTCACTACGGAGTGCCGTTGGGGACCGACCGAATCAAGGAGTTGGACGAAGAGGAGTTGGTCGCGGAGGTGGAACGCCGGGTGCGGGCGTGCCTGGCGGAGATCCGGCGGCCGGCCAGTAAAGTAGGGTGCGTGCTTGCACGCACGCGCCCCAATGGCAACTCGACGCCCGACGCCCAATGATGGACCGTCGCCCCGCGTGGGTGCGGAGCACCCACCCTACGGAATCTGCGAACCCGGCGACCGGCTGGTTTAACCCAAATCTCCCGCATTCTCCACTTTGACTCAACCGCGGAACCGCCCGACATTGAATATCCCCTAATTATCTCCCTTCCCGGAGGCCGATCCCTAGTATGATCCGACGCGTTGTCGCCCGGCCCGGGGACGAAGGCGTTGGGGGGGAGCCTGATTTCTCGGGCCGTAACCCCGATGGGCCGATCCTTGGTCGCCCGACCATCCCGCGATTCGACTGCGAGCGTAGTTCGATGGGACGTATCCAGACCAACATCGGCCTGATCACCGGGATGGACATCGGCAATACGGTCGACCAGTTGATGAAGGTTGCCGCCCAGCCGAGGCAGAACCTGGCCGACCGCACCGACGCGCTTCGGCAGGAGCAGGTGGCGGTGACCGAGCTGTCGGCGTTGTTGCTGTCGGTGCAGTACGTGAGCGACAACCTGGGCAAGGACGATATCTACCAGCAGCGGGTCGCCATCAGCAGCAATGAATCATTGCTCTCGGCCGCGGTGACCGGTCAGCCGGTGGAGGGGACTTACCGGTTCACGCCGGCCAGAACGGCCCAGCGGCATCAACTGCTCAGTTCGGGAATCGCCTCCAACACCGATCCGCTGGGGGGCGGCAGGCTTTCCTTTCGTTTCGGCCCCCACGTCCAGCGGAACGCCTCGCTGGAGCTTCTCGACGGCGGCCAGGGCCTGGCACGGGGCCGAATCCGCATCACCGACCGGAGCGGAGCCAGCGCGGAGATCGACCTGTCGACCGCGTTTTCCATTGAGGACGTGTTGAAGGCGATCAATTCGAACACGACGATCCAGGTGACGGCGGTCGCCCAGGGAGATCACCTCCGGCTGATCGACAACACGGGCCAAGCGGTGGCGAACCTTGCCGTGGGCGAGGTCGGCGGCGGTTCGACGGCGGCCTCGCTGGGGCTGGCGGGGATCGACACGGCGACGGCCGTGGCCGACGGCACCGACCTGCTCCAGTTGACCGCCGACGTGCAATTGGCCCAGTTGAACGACGGCAACGGCGTGGGCTCCCACCCGGTGCTGCCCGACATCCGCTACACCCTCCGCGACGGCACGCAGGGGGTGATCGACCTGGCGCCCGTGTTGCCGGGATCGTCCGGGCCCGATCGGGAGCACACCCTGGGCGAGATCCTCGATCGCATCAACGCCACGGCGCCCGACAAACTCCGGGTGGAAATCGCCGCCGACGGCCAGCGACTGGCGGTGCACGACCTGACCCAGGGCACCGGGACCTTCAAGCTGGAAGCCTCGGACGAATCGACGGCTGCCGCCGACTTGGGGCTGGTGGGCGAGTCGGCCGACGGGGTGATTGTGGGACGGCGGCTGCTGGGTGGACTTCAGTCGGTGCTGGTTTCCAGTCTCAACGGGGGGCGCGGGCTGGGTCCCCTGGGGGCGATCGAACTGACCGATCGCACCGGGGCCACCAACACCGTCTCGCTGGCCGGCGCGGAAACGCTCGAACAGGTGATCGACCGGATCAACCAGGCCGGCGTGGGGATCGTGGCCACGGTGAACGCCGCCAAGAACGGCATCCAGTTGGCCGATACGACGGGGGGCTACGCCAGCAACCTGATCGTGGCCAGCGCCGACGCCACCGCCACCGCCGAGGCCCTGGGCATCGCCGCCGACACCGGCGAGAGTGTGGTCAACAGCGGCGACCTGCACCTGAAGGTCGTCTCGCTCAACACGCGGCTGGAGGATTTCAACGGCGGCCACGGCGTTGCCCAGGGTCGACTCACCTTTGTCGACAGCCAGGGGCAGGAGGATTTTCTCGACGTCAACAACCAGATCGAAACGATCGGCGATCTCGTGCTGGCGATCAATCGGCTCAACGTGGGCATGGTGGCGGAATTGAACGCCACCG
>CAYZWG010000110.1:0-14204 GCA_964481605.1 uncultured Planctomycetaceae bacterium | reverse complement strand
GCTGCCGCTCGGCGCGGGTCTCCCGACCCCGCCTTCGATGGGTGGAGTGATTTGCCCTGACCTCTTGTGGCACCAGCCACACCGGTTCAAGAACCGGTGCTACCCGCCCAGGAGACCTGCGGTCGGCGGTGAATCTTCCAGATTCTCACCACGGATGGTACGGATATCTCGGATCAACTCAATCATCAACGTGATTCGCCATGTTGTCCTATCCGTGTCATCCGTCTCATCGGTGGTTTCACAACTGTTCGGCGGGGGTCTCCCGACCCCGCCGAGCACTGGGCGAACCGCCCACAGAATAGGTGATTTAGGCAGAAAACATGGATTCTGACGATTTTTCTGAAAGTTCCGGTCCAGCAATACCGATAAATTTGGCGATTGGTGCCGTGGGATTGTGGTGCCCCGTGTGTTCCCCCCCCATACTGAGGTGCACGAGATGAGACGCTTGACGGGTTGTTTTGCGGCGTTGGCCTTGGCCGGGCTGATTTCGGCCGTCTGTTTTGCCGAGGAGCCGACGGATTCGGCCCGAACCGCTTGGAAACAGAAGGTCCTGCGACGTTCGAAGGCGACGCCCGCGGCGGCCCATTCGGCCCCCGTTTGGGCTCCCGCGCGGCCGGCCGGATGGTCTCGGGAGGGACGTCGTCGGGCCACCAAGGCGGAGTTCACCTCGGTAGTCGACGAAGCCGGTCCGGCGATGGCCGCAATGGCGGTGGACGCCCAGCAGAGCGACGTCACCGCCGTGCCGCCCGACGAGGGGTATTTCGGCCCCCAGTCGTGTGCTTCCTGCCAGGCCGGCGAGTCCTGCGAGGACTGCGGTACGTGCGGGCCCGGGGCTGCCTGCGGTCCGGCCGGGGCGGGGTGTTACGAATACGGCTATCTGTGGGCGGCCGTGGAACGTCTGGGCGTGGACATTCTCAGCCGAAGCACGCTTTCGGCCGGCGTCCATGGTTTCAAAGGGCCGCTGGACCAGGGCCGAAACGGAAACTTCGGCTTCCAAGAGGCATGGAGCTTCGGCGGTCCCCTGGGCGACCCGTGGGGAATCGGCTATCAAGCCGGTGTCCAGGCGGTGCACAGCAATTTTTCCGGGGACCAGGCCAGCGGACTATTGCTCCGCAACGACCGCGACCAGGTATTTTTTACCTCCGGTCTGTTCAAGCGGGCCGTATGCGGCGGCCTCCAGTGGGGCGTGGTCTACGACCTGCTCCGCGATACCTATCGCGACGACTCGACCACCGGCCAAATCCGCACGGAAATATCCTTGGTTCGGCCGGGAGACCGGGAGATCGGTTTCTGGGGGGCCTTCGGGGTGGGAGAAGACGATATCCAGTACATCACCTTCGCCCAGTCGGTCACCGGGTTGAACCTTCGGCCCATCGACATCTACACGGTCTTCTACCGCAAGTATTTCAGCGGAGGCGGCCAGGGGCGCGTTTTTTCCGGGGTGACCGGCCACAGCGACGCCGTTCTCGGCGGCGACCTGACCGTGCCGCTGGGCACGAGCTGGGCCCTGGAGAACAGCTTCATCTACCTTGTGCCCAATCAAGGCAAAGGCTCCGGCGGACAGCAACGGGAAACCTGGAGTGTGAGCATGAGCCTCGTCTGGTACCCCGGCCGCGAGGCCGCTTGCGTGATCCGCGGCCCCTACCAGCCGCTGTTGCCGGTGGCGGACAATACCTGGATGCTGCTCGATCAGCAGACTACCCCCTGATCTTCACCACGATCCAAGCGTCAGTCATGACACCGGGGGCCGCGCCAGCGCGGCCCTTTTTTTCGGTTTGCCCAGAATATTCGACGGCTTTGGAGCCTGTAGGCCGGGTCGCGACCCGGCATGGTGGAACGACCGTTCGTCGGGTGGCCCCGATCGCTCTGCTATCGGGGTGCCGCAGGCACGAGAGGCGAGGATTGCGGCGTGCCGCACTGCCGTTCGTGCGCGGCATGGTCGGTGAGCCTGGTGAGTTATCACCAGGGTTGCCGCGGCTACGCCGCCTGAGATAGGCGAGCTATCAGGGCCACCCGGGCAGCGCGAGTTACGGCTGGGGGCTTGACGCCGGCTGTTTCGCCCGGCGTAGCCGCGCGTCGGCCCAGTTGGCCATGTCGCAGTAATAGTTGTCGCCCGCGTCGGTGACCACCAGCCGCAGTTGGTCGACGCCGGCGATGGGCAGATCGACCGTCCGTGTGCCTTCCAGGCCGCGCATCGGGCCGCTATCAAAGAGCAGGCGGTCATCGCCGAAGACCTGAAAGACGACGGTCCCTCCCCGTTCGGCCCCGCCGGCGATAGCCGACAGCCGGTCGTACTTGCCCTCCAGGCGATAGACGACCTGGGAAGGGGCATGGGTCCCGATCCCTTTGCGGTATCGTTTTCGTCCCAGGCGGAGCAGTTGGCCTCGCACGTCGTGGTCGCGGCGAGGCAGGCCGTCGCCGTTGGGTGTCCAGCCGCTGGTGGCCGACTGCCAGCGCCGGTCGCTCAGATAGACCCAGTTGCCCGGCGGCAGGCTTTCCGCCTTGGCCGGGGGCGGTGGCGGGGGCAATTCCACCTGTTGGTGTTCCGCTTCGCTGCCGGCCAGCGACAGCAGGTCCTCGCGGGGTCGCTCGACGAGCCGCTGGCGGAGCGTGTCCAGCGCGGCCAGCAGCTTCTGGTAGTCGGCGTCGTGGGAATCGGCGAACACGGCGTCGCCGCAGCGTTGCCAGCCGCCGGCCGCGCGGGCCAGGGGGGCCGCCAGCACGCGGCTCTGCCGCAGATCGCGGCGGTTGAGCGAGAGCCACCAGGTGTCGGCCTTCCCGTCCCCCGAGCCGTGGCACACCTCGCAGCGCCGCTGGTAGACCTCCACCACCGGCTGCCGCACGTCGTCGCTGAAGAGATGTCGCTTGGGACCGTAGGCGTCCGACTCGTAGCGGTCGTAATAGACGCCGTTGGCATCGATCCAGTTGAACAGCCGCATCCGCTCGTCGTCCGAGAGAGCCAGGCCGTGGTGGCCCGAGTCGAGCAGTACCGCCAGGGGAGAGACCTTCGACCCGTAGCTGTAGGGCGGCCGGGGGAGGACGTCCTCTGGTTGGTCCCAGCGCATCGCGTTGGCCACGCGCAAATAGGGCAAAAGCTCTTCGTAGCCGATGGTGAATTGATCGGTCAAGTCGTCCGTGAGGATCACCCCGGCCGAACTCCGCTGGTAGGTATGGCAGCCAATGCAGCGGGCGTTTAATACGGGTTGCACGTCGCGGAGGAAACTGATGATCCGTGTTCCCCAGGGCGGCGGCCGGGGAGAACTGGGCGGGCGCCCAATCGCCTGCGGGCGATGATTGGGCGGGGCCGTGTTGCGATGCTCGTGGCAGCCGATACAAGTGCGATACTCTCCCGCCTTGAGACAGACCACGCTCCGCATCCGCTGAATCTCCCGCCGCCGGCAATCCAACACCTGGAAGTAGACATTGCGGTCGGCGGGCACGGTGAACTGGGCCGAACCGTCCTCCTCGATGGGCACCGTGCCCAGGATTCGCTTGATCGTGTAGATGGACGTGCCGGAGGTCAGCACCACGCCGCCGCGGGGCACGTCCTTGCGGGGCACATCTTCGAGAATCCGCAGATACTTTGCCGCCGGCCGTGATACGCCTTCGAGTCCCGTATAGACGTCGACGACCGTGAGCGTGGCCCGGCCGCCGTGCTGGCCGGTTTCCGGCAGGGCCGAGGCCCGCACGTGCGGGCGCTCACGGCGAACCAGCGGCAGCGGCTCGGCGGACGAGATGTTCGCATCGCGGTAGACCAGGGCGAGGTTGCCGTGCCGGTCGCCCAAGTAGAGTGCCCAACTGGTTTCCAGCCAGGGCAACACGGTGGGGGTGTAGGAGCAGAGGAAGGTGGATTCGGAAAGGGGCCGGGGATCGCTGAACCAGCCCCAGCGACTGTCTTCGGCGTGCTCGCCCATCAGCGGCACGTGGGGCGTGAGAATCTCCAGCGGCTTGGGCCCGTCCCGGCCGCGGCGAATATCAACGAGCCCCACCGTGCCGTGGGTCTGGCCGTGGTGGGCCGTGAACAGGGCCATGATCTTGTGGCTGTGGGGAACGGGACGAGGAAACATCACCACGTTGGGCCGGAAGGTGGCGTTGCCGTAGTAAGGTGCCACCATCGTGCCGTCGGGGTTCATGGTGAAGGGGTCGTGCAACGACGTCACGCTTCGCTCGTTGTATTCCCAACGGCTGTAGAGAATGCGGCCGTCGGCCAGCACGGTGGGATTGAAATCGTTGAACATGTTGAAACTCACCTGGCGGACGCCCGACCCGTCGGCCTCGGCCTCGTACAGCGTGGGGGCGTGGCGGTCGCCCCCACACATGACGAAATGCCCCGAGCGGTCCGAAGTGAAGCCGATGCCGCCGCCCGGCAGGTAAAAAGGCTCGCAGTCGTTGCGGGGACCGGACGTGAGGCGGCGCAGGCCCGAGCCATCCACACGGACTTCATAGACGTGGTAGCTTTGGGAACCGTCCCACTTGTCGGAGCCGTTGCCAAAGGCGAACAGCATCTTTTCCGCATTCCAGTGGAGGCACGGGTCGCGGTAGACGCCCTCCCCCAGCGAGTCGACCACCGGCGTGACCACTCCCTGGGGACACACCGGCGAGAGCCGGTAGATGCCCCCGCCGGGCCGATTGAAGAGGTGATGGGCATCCATGAACGGCTGCTCGGAGAAGTAGGGCTTGCGCTTGACAAAGAGCAGCGTGTCGAAGGAAATCCGCGTCAAGAGCAGCCGGTCGCGAAGCCCGCTGGCCTCCTCAAACAGGGCGTGCCAGTCGCCCTGCGTCTCGCCCCCGGCAAGTTCCGCCCGCTGCCTGAGCGTGTGCAAACGCTGGGACGCCTCCGGATCGGGGGTGTCCTGGAGGATTTGCTCCACGCTTTTCAGCACGGACGCAACCTGCTCCACGTGGGTGAGGAGGGGAATCCGGAACGACTCGCCGGCCGCTTCCAATTCGACCATCGCCAGCGATCCGCCCGGATCCGCCAGAACCAGGGGGAAACGCAAGGCCCGGTCTTCGCGCGGCGGCAGCACCAGGGTCCGTGCCTCACCCCGGCGGGTTCGCGCCGGGCGGTGGACGACCAGCCGCGCGGTCAACTTCAGCGGTGCGTCGGTTGCGTTGTGCAGGGTGATCGGCACCTCGTTCCGCCCCCGGCCAAGATCGAGGGGTGCATCGAGCCGGACGGAAAACGGCGCCGGCTTGGCGCGGAACCGGAGCAGTCGATCGAAGCGGCGCTGGTAGCGATGGTACCACTGATCCTTGCCCCCTCGCCCGGGATGGAGATAGCCCAGTACCTCCTCGCCCGCCGCAACCGCCTCGCCCGCCACCTTGCCCTGGCCGCCCGGACGCTGGACCTCCACGCGCTGGCCGGCCAGACGAACCCGCAAGCGGCGATCGAGGTCTTTCGGCGGCAGCAATCGCCGTGGAATCGGGTTGGGCCAGACCACCCAACCGCCGTCGGTTGGGACGGGCAACACGGGCGCCGTCTGCTGCGGGGGAGATTCCTTCTCCAGCCGCTGGAGGATCGTTTCCCAATCGCGAATCGCGGCCAGCGACTCCCGGAAGTACCAGTCCCAACGCACGGTGTCGTCCGCCGGCGTGGCCGGCCGGGCCGCCCGGTTGGAGACCAAGAGGAGGGCGAGAGTCGAAACCAGCAAGAGCGTGCGTGTGTGCGGCGTGCGGGTCATCCCAACCTTCTCCTCCCTCGTTATTTCGAGTTGTAGGATGCGTGACGAATCCTACCGCCTCGATATCCGGCTACCCACCCCACGACGTCTCGCTCTTTCCGCCGCTCAGCGCTGGACCGGGATTTCGATCAGCGGGGTGGGCCGGTTTTCGCTGGTCAGGTAGAGTGTCTCGCCGTCCAGGCCAAAACAGATCGATTCGCCCTGGATTCGCTCCGGCACGATGATCTCCCGCGGCTTGCGCGCGAAGGCGGCGGCCCAATCCTCGTGGTCCCGGCGAGCGAATTCATAGGCGCTGGCGTAGGTCAGCACCACCGCCCGGCGGCCGTCGGGCGAAATGTCCATCGCGGTGACCGGGGGAATCTTTAAGGTGGCGATTCGCTTGGCCGAAAGGGCCTTCGCCGGCTGGGACCGCGGCTGGGGCCGGGGCCACGGCAGTTGATACACGTAGCACGCATCCGCTCGTTCCTTGGTCACCAGAACAATCGTATCGCTGCTCGGATCGACCGCCAGGGCTTCGCAATCGCGATGGTCGTCCTCGTAGGAATAGAATATCTCCTGGGCCACCGCAACCTGGTCGACCTGCACCCGGTGGGCCGAATCCAGGGGCGGTTCCTCGACGAGGTAGAGAATCTGGATGTCCGCCGCCCGCCCGTTGTTGCCCACGTCGCCGACGAGCAGGTAGGGCTTCCCGTGGCGCTGGAACGAGGCGATGTCTTCCCAGTCGAAGGCCACCACGTCGGCCAGCGTGCAGGAGCCAAGGTCGCGGCCCTGCGAATCGAACAGGTAGAGGATGGCGTTGTCGCCCGAGTCGTTGTGCGTCCAGAAGCAGCCCGGCTTTCGCCGCGAACAGGCCAGCCCGCTGCTTTCGTCCACCGCCTTGGATGCCAGTTCGCACAACCGGCGGCCCGGGCCGTAGGCCGGTCGGCCGGGCATTTTTTCGGTGTGGCGGGGCGGCTGGGCCGCCTTGCGGCGAACCTGCTCGTCGACGTAGTCTCGATCGGCCTGGCTGAGCGACTCGGGCCGGACGCCGAAAACGCGGCCGTCGTAGCGCAGCAGCCAGACCTTGCCGGCCTCCACGGTAAGGTATTCGGCCTCGACCTCGAGCTGACCGGTCGCGTCGGTCCAGGTTCGCTTGGGGCCGCCGGCCGCGTCCGGGCTACCGACGGCGACCAACACGACGACCATGCCCGCGGCAAGCAAGAGCGACCAGCGACGTATCATGGAACGTTCCCGGCAGGAAACAAAGGGGGGGAAGCGTAGGGCCATTGTTTCCTGAAAGCGACGACTTGGCAACGCGCCTCCTGTTCGGCGCGGGTCTGCCGACCGTTCGGCGCGGGTCTCCTGGCCGTTCGGCGTGGGTCTCCTGGCCGTTCGGCGCGGGTCTCCTGACCCCGCCGAGAGGGGGCCGACGGTCTCCCAATCGCCGCATGGAAGACCTGTGTCCGGCGGGGTCGGGAGACCCACGCCGAACGCTGACTTGGCAACGCGCCGAACGCTGTCCCCGGCAGGGAGCGAGGGGGGCGAAGTTCCCCAAAGGGTTGACGAGAACGGGCCCGGCGACTATCCATAAAAGGGTGATTCCCGCCTGAATTTTCCCGCCTTTCCCCACCCCTTTTCACCCGCCCGGACCCGATGAACAAGCCGGCGGTCGACAAGCTGTTGCCTGCGATTCTCGTCACCGCGGCGGTGGGGGCGCTGGGGGTGTGGCTGAGTGTGGGCCGGGTCGAGCACCTGGAGGCCCGCGTTCCCGGCCTGGACGGGGTGCCGGGGCCGGAGGCCGCCGACCTGGAGCCCTCACCGCAACCGGGCAAGCCGGTCCGCGGCGAGGGAGTGGCCTCCCAGGCAACGGGCAGTTGGCCCTGTTTCCGTGGACCGCGCCGCGACGGAATCGCCCACGACGCCACGCCGCTGGCTCGCACCTGGCCGGCCGGACGTCCCGACGTGCTTTGGACCGTGGAGCTGGGGCCGGGCCACGCCGGTGCGGCCATCGCCGGCGGCTGCGTCTTCGTGCTCGACTACGATCCCCAGGCGGAAGCCGACACGATGCGATGCCTCTCGCTCGACGACGGCCGCGAGATCTGGCACAACAGCTACCCGACCGTGGTGGTGGAGAATCACGGCATGTCGCGGACCGTGCCCGCCGTGGAGGGAAAATATGTCGTCTCGCTGGGTCCCAAGTGCTACGTGGCCGCTTGGGACGTGGCGACCGGCGAGTGTCTCTGGCTGATCGACCTGGTCCGCGATTTCGGCGCCACCGTGCCCAACTGGTACGCCGGACAGTGCCCCCTGGTGGAGGACGGCCGGGTGATCCTGGCGCCCTCGGGCAACGCCCTGTTGATCGCCGTCGACATTGCCAGCGGGGAGTTGATTTGGCAAAGCCCCAAGGTTCGCAACTGGGAGATGACCCACGTCTCGATTCTGCCGATGGAGTTTGCGGGCAGCCGGATGTACGTCTATTGCGGCTCCGGCGG
Organism: uncultured Planctomycetaceae bacterium; assembly: GCA_964481605.1. GTDB lineage: Bacteria > Planctomycetota > Planctomycetia > Pirellulales > Thermoguttaceae > CAYZWG01. Next base: position 6,052 of record CAYZWG010000110.1, on the reverse strand, counting down.
CGTGGCAGGCATCTCGGCCGAGGACGGGTCGCTGCTGTGGCAGTCCAACGAGTGGGTGGGCAACATGGCGACCTGTCCGACCCCCGTCGATCTCGGCGATGGCCGCCTCTTTTTCTCCAGCGGATACGCCGCCGGGGCGCTGATGATGGAGTTGAAGCCCGAGGGGAACCGCTTTCGGGCCGAGTCGCTGTTTCGCCTCAAGCCGCGGCAGTTCGAGTCGGAGCAACACACACCGATCTTTTACCAGGGTCACCTCTACGGCGTGCGCACCAAGGTGGGCGGCGAGCAGCTCGTCTGCCTGGACCTCGACGGCAACGAGGTCTGGAACAGCGGAACCGACAAGTTCGGCCGCGGTCCCTACATGATCGCCGACGACCTGATCTTGGTGATGGACGACCGCGGACTGTTGACGATGGTCGAGGCCACGCCGGACGGTTACCACCGGCGGGCACGGTTCCAGGCCATTGAACACGGGCAGGACGCTTGGGCACCGATGGCCTTGGCCCGCGGTCGGCTGGTGCTCCGCGACCTGACGCGGATGGTCTGCTTCAACCTTGCCAAACCCTAGGGAACCTCCCGGTGGATGATCGACCGGCTGTCACCTCGGCCAACCTGGGCATCGCCGCAATCGTCGTCTTGGCGATCGCGGTGGGGGGCGTGGCCGTGTTGCGGATCGATCGCAGCGGCCGTGGCGGCAGCGGCCTGGACGAGGCCTACCGCTACCAGATCGACGAGTTCAAACACATCGATCCGGCCTTGATCGGCTACCAGCAGACGGCGGCCATCGACTGCGCGATGAAAACGACCCGCGCCGTGGCGGTCGGTCCGCACGACGACATCTACGTGGCCGGCGACGACGCGATCCACGTCTTCGATGCCGGCGGCAAGTCGTTGCGACAATTTCCCGCCGGCGGCCGGCCCACCTGCCTGGGCGTGGGGGGAGAAGACCACCGGTATCCTGGGCGGATTTACCTGGGGGTGGGCCACCAGGTGAGCGTGTTCGACCCCCGGGGAAAGCCCGTCGCCACCTGGGAAAGCCTGGGCCCGCGGGCCGTGCTCACCTCGATCGCCGTGGCCGCCGAGGACGTTTTCGTCGCCGACGCGGGCAATGCGATCGTGCTCCGCTACGACACCGAGGGCAAGCTGCTGGGAAGCATCGGCCGGCACGACAAGCAGAAGGGCGTGCCGGGGTTCGCGGTGCCCAGCCCGTTTTTCGACGTGGCCGTGCATCCCGACGGGTGGCTCCGCGTGACCAACCCCGGGGCGCTCCGTGTGGAGGCCTATTCGCCGGAAGGCAACTTCGAGCTTTTCTGGGGTGGTGCAGGCGCGGCCATCGAGAACTTCTACGGCTGCTGCAACCCGGCCAACCTGGCCGTGTTGCCCGACGGCCGCCAGGTGACGGCCGAAAAGGGCCTGTTGCGGGTGAAGGTCTATTCGGCCGCCGGGCAGTTCCAGACGGTGGTGGCCGGGCCCCAGCAGTTGGAAGCCCCCTCGATGCTCACCGACCAGAGCATGTCCGACCGCGAATACACGGCGGTCGACGTGGCGGCCGATAGCCGGGGCCGGGTGTTGATCCTCGATCTGGCCACGAACCGGGTCCGCGTATTCGTGGAGAAAGCCGGCCCGAGCCGCCCCCTGCCGGCGAAGAGTAAAGACAAGTCGTCCCATCCAACGCACGAAGCCGAGCCGTAACATGAACGAACCGAATCAGACCGATCGTCGCGGGTGGCTGAGAAGCTGCGCCCGCTGGACGGCCCTGGCGGGAATCGCCGGCGTGGGGGGATACCTGGTGGGGCGCCCCCCTGGCGCTGACGGTCGACCCTGTCGGCTGCAATTGCCCTGCCGGCGGTGCGGCGTGTTTTCGCGGTGCGGGCTCTCCAAGGCCGTGGCGGCCCGGCGGCAACTCCAGCGGTAGAACACCATGGCGGAAGAGGGCAAGAACATCGATCGGCGAAAATTCGTCGGTGACGGTGCGCGCGTGGCCGGGGTGATGGCCCTGACCGGCTTTACCGGATTCATGGCCGGGCGCAAGGGCCGCGCGGAGGAAACCGTCTGGCAGATCGACCCCGACGTTTGCACCACTTGCAGCAACTGTGCCACCTACTGCGTGCTGGACGAATCGGCTGTCAAGGCGGTGCAGTGCTACGAGCTGTGTGCGATGTGCGATCCCTGCCCCGGCTATTTCGACCTCAACTACCAGCAGCGCACCACGGCGGCCGAGAACCAGCTTTGCCCCACCGGGGCCGTGGTGCGGGAATTCATCGCCCAGCAGGCGGGCGTGGACCGATTCGAATATCACATCGAGGAGAAGGACTGCATCGGCTGCGGCAAGTGCGTGGAAGGCTGTGCGATGATGAACGGCTCGCTCTATCTGCAAGTCCGCCACGACCGCTGCCTCCACTGCAACCAGTGCTCGATCGCCGTCGCCTGCCCCAGCCAGGCATTCTTGCGCGTGCCGGCCGGCGAGCCCTACCTGCTGAAAAAAAAGGCCCGCCAGGCCGTCAACGCCAATCGATCGAAGGCATGAAATACCTGCTGAGGATATTGCTGCTGGTGGTGCTGATCGGGACGGTCGCCCAAATCGCCGGGGCCCAAGGATTGCTCTCGCGGCCGGAGATTCCCGGCCACGCCGTGCCCACCTCGACCTTTCCCGAGCCCCCGGCCGGCGGTTGGGACGATCTCGACGTGGCGGCCCTGCTGCTGGCGCTGGCCGCGGCCAGCTACATGGGGCTGGTCAGCCGCTGGCGCAAGGGGCTGTTCGGCCTGGCGATCGTGTCGCTGTTGTGGTTTGGGTTTTGGCGGGACGGCTGCGTCTGCTCGATCGGGGCGATTCAGAACGTGGCCCTCGCGCTCTTCGACCCACACTATGCGGTATCGTTCACGGTGCTGGCGTTTTTTGCCCTGCCGCTGGTGTTCACCCTCTTTTTCGGCCGCACCTTTTGCGCGGCGGTCTGCCCCCTGGGCGCCGTCCAGGAACTGGTCGCCCTGCGGCCGGTCAAGGTGCCCGGCTGGCTCGACCAGACGCTGGGCCTTTTGGCCTACGTCTACCTGGGCCTGGCGGTGGTGTTTGCGGCCACGGGCACGGCGTTCGTGATTTGCGAGTACGATCCGTTCGTGGCCATGTTCCGGCTCAGTGGCAGCTTAAACATGCTGGTACTGGGGGGGTGCTTCTTGGTGGTGGGGTTTTTCATCGGCCGGCCCTATTGCCGCTACCTCTGCCCTTACGGGGCGATTTTGAAGCTCCTTTCCAAGCTGTCCAAATGGCATGTGCGGATTCCCCCCGAGGATTGTATCAACTGCCGGCTCTGCGAGGACGCCTGCCCCTACGGGGCGATTCGCCCACCCACGGTCCAGCAGGCCCCGGCCGTGCGAGTGGCGGGGCGTCGCCGGCTGGTGGGCTTGCTGGTGCTGGTGCCGGGGCTGGTCGTTCTCGGTGTGGGCATGGGAGGCCGGCTGGCCGTGCCGCTCTCCATGCTCCACCCCAAAGTGCAACTGGCCGAACGGGTGCGGCAGGAGGAGTTGGGCCTGGTCGACGACACCACCGACGCCAGCGAGGCCTTTCGCAACACGGGCCGGCCCAAGCAGGAACTCTACGCCCAGGCCCTCGCCCTGCGCGAGCGCTTCGCCCGGGCCGGCTGGTGGCTGGGCGGCTGGGTGGGACTGGTGCTGGGGATCAAGTTGCTGCACACGGGCATCCGCCGCCGCCGGGGCGAATACCTGGCCGACCGCGGCAACTGTGTCTCCTGCGGCCGCTGCTTCTGGTACTGCCCTGCCGAGCAGGTGCGGCTGGGACTGATCGAAAACGTCGAGATGGTAGTGCAAAAGTAGGGTGCGTGCTCGCACGCACGCCGGTTGAACCGGGCGGCGCGTGGGTGTGAAGCACCCACCCTACCGAGAATCATGGAACAAAACGCCGATCATCGACAGACGTCCTCCGACCAGCGGGCGCTGGCCTGGTATCGCGCGGCGGTCCGCTCTGCCTGGATTGCCGGCGCGTTCCTGGCCGTCGTCTGCCTTCTTCTTCTCTTGGACTGCGGTAGCCGGCTGGCGAAGGATCCGCACGACACCGAGGTCTTTACTCAACTCCAGGCCCAATGGGTCCAGCGGCCCGACGACGAGGCCCTCCGCCAGGCGATTCGCACCGAGGACCGCTTGCTCCGCGAGGCCTGGTTCCGCCAGCGGCGTTTCGCCCGGATGGGCGCCTGGCTGCTGCTGGCCGGCGCGGTGGTCTTGATGGTTTCCTTCAAGGCGGCCACCACCATCCGGCGAAAGCTGCCCGCCCCGGGCGTTTACCCCAGCCGCCAGGATAGCGAAACGAGGATCATGCGGATCGCTCGCTGGTCGGTGGCCGGCCTGGCCGCGATCCTCATCGGCACGGTGGTCACGCTCAGCGCCACGCTCCGCAGCGAGTTGGCCGGCGTGGAAATGACTCCCTCGGCACGTTCCTCCCCAGCGCAACCCGCCGGCCGGGCCGGCCCGCCGGCCGCGGTGGCGCTCGATTTGCCCACGCCGGAGGAGATCGCCCGCAACTGGCCGCGGTTTCGCGGTCCCGGCGGCCGGGGAATCTCGCCCCATCACGACATCCCCACCGCGTGGGACGCGAAAACCGGCAAGGGGATTCTCTGGAAAACTGCGCTGCCGCTGCCGGGCAACAACTCGCCCGTCGTCTGGGAGAAGAAAGTCTTTCTCTCCGGGGCCGATGAAAAACACCGCCAGGTCTATTGCCTCGACGCCGATAGCGGCAAACTGCTCTGGCAGACCGAGGTGCCCGGCAACGTCCTCAGCACGGCCAAGCCGCCCAAGGTTTCCGACGATGCCGGACTGGCCGCCCCCAGCGTGGCCACCGACGGCCGGCGGGTGTTTGCCGTCTTTGCCAACGGCGACCTGGGGGCGATCGACTTCGACGGCAAGCTGGTCTGGAACAAGAGCCTGGGGATTCCCAAGAACATCTACGGCCACGCCTCGTCGCTCGCCGTCTGGCGCGATCGGTTGATTATGCAGTTCGACCAGGGCGGGCCGAAGGACGGGTTGTCCAAGCTGTTGGCCTTCCACGTGAACGACGGGGCGGTCGTCTGGTCCACGCCTCGGCCGGTGGCCAACTCCTGGCCCACGCCGATCGTGATCGAGCACGAAGGATCGCCCCAGATCATCACTTGCGCCGACCCTTGGGTGATCGCCTACAAACCGGAGGACGGGTCGGAAATCTGGCGGGCGAAGTGCCTGCGGCAGGACGTGGGGCCCTCGCCCACCTATGCCGGCGGCCGCGTGATCGCCGTCAACGAGTATCCCCAGATGACGGCCATCGACCCCGGCGGCCACGGCGACGTGACCAAATCGCACATCCTCTGGACCGCCGAGGACAACCTGCCCGATCTGACCAGCCCCCTGGCCACGGAAAAGTACGTCTACGTGCTGGCCTCCTACGGCTACCTGACCTGTTATGACATGGCCACGGGCGAAATGCTCTGGGAGTGGGAATCAGACGCCAATTTCAGCTCCTCACCCAGCCTGGCCGAGGGCCGGATTTATCTTTTTGGCACGGAGGGCGAAGGATACGTGATCGAGCCGGGCGAAAAGGCCGGCAAGACGATCGCCCAATGCTCGCTGGGCGAGGAGTGCGTCACCAGCCCGGCCTTTCAAGACGGAAGGATTTACATCCGTGGCAAGCAGCACGTGTTTTGCCTCGGAGGGCCATAATAGCGGCCGCTTTCCTTGCTGCGGAGGATATGATTACCAAAGGGCCGCCCGGCACTCACGTTCGGCGCGGGTCTCCCGACCCCGCCTGCGTTCGGCGCGGGTCTCCCGACCCCGCCGAAAGTTGCCGTAGGGCCGGCGAACCTTGAAGGCGGGGTCAGGAGACCCGCGCCGAACCTTGGTGGCGGGGTCAGGAGACCCGCGCCGAACCGCAGGAGACCCGCGCCGAACCACCGGTTGACGTTTTTTGTGTATCCAAAAGTGATCGGGCATCACCCCGACCTGTGACAACGGTATGATCAACAACGAGATCGACCTGGATTTCGTCGACCGCTGCGTGGACGACCTGGGCGGCAAG
>CAYZWG010000109.1:0-14229 GCA_964481605.1 uncultured Planctomycetaceae bacterium | reverse complement strand
CCGGCCAGGACCGCGATCGCTCGTCGACACAGACGAACCGGGCCAGGGTGAGGGCCCCGGTGCCCAGCGGAAGCGGCGCGGAGCGGACCCGGCCCGCCTCGACGGTCACCCCCAGCGGCAACCAGGACCTTCCCCCGTCCTCGCTTCGCTGGCCGATGATCCGGCGGGCTTTCTCGCCACGCTGGAGCTTTGCCCGGAGAACCGGGCCACGGTCCGACCGGCGCAAGGAAACGTCTCGCAGATAGGGTCGCTGGCCCAGCGGCGTCGACCGTTGGGAGAGTGTCCGCAGGTTCAAGCGGCAGAACCCCGGCAACTGGTCGAAGTGATCCGCCGGTCGTTGCTCGTGCTCCCGCTGGAGCGCGATGGCGTATTCCAGATGCTCGAAGTGCTGTCCCAGCTCCAGTGCCCGCTCGGCGGCGGCGCGAGTCACGTCGGGGTTGAACATGCAGCGCATGTCGCCGTCGTCGGAGAGGATCAGCGGCTTATTCATCGACCGGGCTTGCCCCACGGCATCGGCTACTCGACGCGAATCGCCGGCGGAGTGCATGGAAAACACGTCCACCTCTTGGAGGTCGTGGAAGTAGTTCGAGGAAATGACCTTGCTGCCGGGCCGTCCGGCGAGGTGCTCGCGCAATCTGCCCGCCGCCCAGGCGTGCCACTGGGGTAGCGGCCCCAGTTGGCCGTAGGGCTCGTTGATGATCTCGTAGATCACGTTACCCCGGTCGCCGATGGTTTCCACGACCTTGGCGATCAGCGCCGCGTTGATCTCGGCGATCGGTCCCTGGGTGCGACAGAAGGGCGGATATCCGCCGGGACCGCCCGGCAAGAGGCCGTTGACATTCGCCTGGCCGTTGTACGGGTTGTTTGGCCAGGCGCGTTGATCCGCCACGGACAAGCCGCAACGATCGAACAGGCACACCTGGCAAACGATGCCCAGCTCGTCGGCGCAGAGGACAATCCGGCGGAGGCGAGCGAAAAAGGCATCGTCGAATTTCTCCAGGTCGTACTTGCCGCCATGCCGGGCGAAGGGAAGCACGTTGGGCCCCGGTTCGACGGGCCACGGCAAAATGAGAAAGAAGCGGGTGAAATTGACGTTGTGGGCGGCCAGTATCCGGAGAAAGTTCTGGGCGTCGAAGTGGCGATCTCCCAGCAGGCCGTAATACGAATAGCCGACCAGGTGGATGGGCTCGCCGTCCCAGGTCAGCGTTTGCCCCCGGCGCTCGAGCCGCCCGGCCGCCGCGGGCCGAATTCCCGCGCACAAAACCAGCATCGCCACCCCGGCCGCGAGCGTGACCCGCGCCGCTTGCAACCGGTTTCCATTCCCGCGCTGCCAGCAAGTCACGATTGCGTCTCCCTGTTCATTCCGCATCCTGCACCCGCAGCTTGATCTCGTCCGAGTTGGCCTTCAACTCCGGGGCATACATCGCCGATGCCCGCGTCGGCAGCGCGCTGAAGCGCCCGGGAATCTCCGCCCGCATCCGGTAGGCCACGCTGTGGCGTCCCCGCGCCAGCCGCCGGACGAAAAACACCACCCGGTTGTCGCGGAACTCCACGTAGGCGCCCAGGTCGTTGCCGGTGTAGCCGCTGCGCAGGTCGACCGGCTCGAATCCGGCCGGCTTCATGTCCTCGAACACCAGGTACTCGTAGTCGTTCTTGCTTTCGATCTCCAGTTCGACCTCGACCAGGTCGCCGCTGGTGAGCATGGCCAGGTCGGGCAACTCCTCCCGCCGGTACTTCTCGATCTTCTGGTCGACGGGCTGGCCCCGCGAGCCGGCCGCCTTGACCGAGGCCTCCACCCGCTTGAGCCGATAATACTTGCGGTTGACCTTGATTTCCAGCCCGGCCCGCCGGATATAGTCCTCCAGCGTGAAGTTGGTCAGGTAAGCGTTGTAGTAGAGCGGCCCGCGGCCCCGCTTGCTGATCTCGATCCGGTGAGGGCCGTCGCCCAGGGCCTTGCCCTCGACGACCAGCTTGTTGTCGAACGTAAACAGGTTGGCCGGGGTGATTTCGACCGCCTTTTGCAGCTTGCCGTCGAGGCGGATTTCCACGGTCATCTCCGGCCGGTCCTCGCCGCTGGCCTTGAGGTAGTCGGCCATCGCCTCGATACACAGGGCCGTGTCCCGCGTGGAGTTCCAATAGGTGGCGTGCTTGCGGTTGTTCAACAGGTACTTCACCAGCCGCGAGGCCGTGCGGCCCTTGGGATCGGTTCTGGCCAACAGCTTCAGGTAGTAGGCGTGGGCCTCGAACTCGCTGCCGTACCAGCACCACCAGTAGCCGCCCGGCAGATTGAGCCAGGCCGTCTGGTTCTCCTCGTCCTCGACCAGGTACTGGCCGATATTGCGCATCACCATGGCCAGCATTTCATCTTGGCCCTGCTGCTGGAGGGCGATGCCAAACACGGCCAGGCTGTAGACCGCCAGGTGGGGCCGGTCGCGGTAGAGGAAGTCGCGCATCTTGTCGTTCTTCACTCCCGCGTCGACCAGCACCATGTAGACCAGCGCGTCGAGATTGCCGGCCTGGCTCTTCCAGGGCTTGGTTTTCGGCTTCCGCAAGGCGTTTTCGAGCATGGTCACCTGCCGGTTCTGATACCGCTGGAGCCAGGCGGTGCCCCGCTCGAGCACGCCCGCCGGCAACGCCACGTCGTTGGCCACCGCAAGCTGCAAGCCATGCACCACCACCGCCGTGGTGTGCGGCGTGCTCCGCTCGCCGTAGCCCGAGAACCACCCCCAGCCGCCGTCGGAAAGCTGCATCGCGACCAGCTTGTTGACCCCCGCCTTGACCATCCGGCGGACCTCGTCCTGGTCGAAGACCGGGTTGCGGTCGAATCGCTTCCACTGCTTGGCCCGCGTTGCCGCGTCGCCGATCTCCTGGGCGTTCAAGTTGACGCGCTTCTTCCGTATCGCCTCCAGGTCGAGCCCCATCTCGATCAGCACCTTCTGCGTAATCACCGTGGGGAGGAAGCGGTTGAGGGTCTGCTCGGTGCAGCCGTAGGGGTAATCGGCCAGGTAGGGCAGGGCGTCGACCATGGCCCCGGCCAGGGTGGGCGAATAGCGCAGTTCCAGCCGCGTCGCCTCGGGCCGCCGCTGGGCCGGCACCCGCACGGTGAACTGGCCGCCCTTTTCGTCGGGCCGGATCGCCCCGGAGACCGACTCCGTCTTCAGCATGCCGTGGACGTAGCAGGGGAAACGCATCTCCATCGCGTCCGACTCTTCGTCGGTCAAGGCCAGCATCCGCACGACCGCCTGGCCTTCGGCGACCACCTTCACCCGCCAATCCACGCGGGCTTCGTCGCCGGCGGCGATCTTCACCGTCTGCTCCCGCGGGCCCAGCGGATCAATCGTGTCGCCCTTCAATTCCAGCCTCACGCGAACCTGCTTTGCCGTCTTCAGGTAGTTGTGCACGTTGGCCGAGAGCACGACCTCGTCTTTTTCCACGAAGAACCGCGGGGCCTGGAGCCTGAGCACGAGGTTTTTCCGCGTCACCACGTCGGCCGAGCCCTGCCCCACCCGGGTGCCGTGGCCCATCGCCCAGACCTTGATCCGCCAGGTGGTGAGATTCTCGGGCATGGTGAGGGAGACCTCGGCCGTGCCGTCCTTACCGGTCTTGAGCGAGCCGACCCAGAGGGCCGTGTCGGCGAACTTGCTCCGCACGGTCGGCTGCACCATCGCAGCGCCGGCGCCCCCGTTGGCGCGGACGTCCGCCTTGGCCGCGGCGGCCATCGGCGCGGCCCGATCCATGGCCATTTCCACCTCGGCCAGCTTCATGGGGGCGCCGAGCGTCATCCTGCGGGCCTTGGCTCCCGGCGCCATCGCGCCGCCAAAGCCGCCTCCTCCGAAGGCGCCGCCCATCATCCCGCCATCCCGGGCACGATAGGCCACGCGATTCTTTTCCTCACTCCGCTCCGTGGCGTCCAGATCGTCGACCGACGTGGCCCCAAAGATGCCCACGTTGCCCATCCCCTTGGCACCCGGCGGCACGAGATTGCCCGTGCGGCGTCCCAGGCTGGACTCCGTCTGGGGCTGGTGTTGCCGCCGCCATTTCCAGAAGAAGGCCTTGATCTCGGGCACGTTGGAACCGCCGGAGATATACTCCACCGACTTGTCGTAAATGGCCACCACGGTCGAGCCCAGAAAGGGCTTGCCGGCAAAGTTGGTCAGCTTCAGCTTGACCGTGGCCTTTTGGCCGGGTTTGTACTGTTCGGCTGAGGGCAGCACCTCGACCCCCAGCACACGTTTCGCCGGCGGCACGACGATCTCCTTGGTCGCCGTGTGCAGGCGGCCGTCGGCCAGGGTGATCGCCTCGACGAAGAAGTTAGGCATATCCTTCTGCGTCACGGCGATTTCCTCGACCGTGCTCTTGCCCTCCAGATGCACGATCCGCGGCGGCAGATAAACCCCGTTGGTCGGCCGCACAAACAACAGCACGGTCCCCCGGAGGCGATCCGTGTTGATCATCAGCTTGACCGTTTCGCCGGGGCCGTACTCGGCCTTGTCGGGCACGAGTTCCAGGTGGTTGAAGCGGAAATCGGCGCCGTCGAAGCCGCGGCCGGTGACGGTAAACACGTAGCCGCCCTCGATCGTGTGTTCCGCCGCGTCGGTGAGCTTGTAGGAAATGCGGTATTGGCCGGGGCGAGCCGCCTCGAGTTGAAGTTGGGCCCGGCCCTGTTCATCGGTGGCCAGCTCGGCCGAGTGAACGACCGTCTCCTCGGGCTGGCCGTGGCGATAGCGAATCTCCAGCACCTCGACCTTGCCGGAGCCTTGCACCGGCTTGCCGTCCAGCCGTCGGGCGGCAAAGTCGGCCCGGATCGTCTCGCCGGCCCGGTAGTAGCCGCGATCGACCCAGGCGTACACCGTAAACGGCTTTCTCGCCACCAGCACGTTGCCGCTTCCCACGATCGTCCGCCGCGATTTGTCCACCACCTCGGCGGTGATCGTGTACTGCTGGTCCTGGTCGGGATGAATCGCCTTGGCCGGGGCGGTGTCGATTTGGACCTTCACCGTGCCGTGGGGACCGATCTCGACCTCCCGCTCGGCCACCACCTCGGGCGGCGCCGCCCGCCGCGGCCACCAGAACGGCATCGGCGCCCGGCACCCCCAGCGGGAAAACCCGGGATACCAGTCATAGTCGTAGCCAAACCACCAGTAGCCGGGGCCGTAGAACCAGTCCCAGGGCCGTGGCGGATACCACCCCTGGCTGTGCGCCACGCGAGTGACCTTGTACTTCACCTTGGCGTGGGTCACGGGCGAGCCGAAGTAGTATTTCGCCTTGATCGTGGCCTCGATCGTCTCGCCCAGCATCACCGGCTCGGAGGGGGCATCGACGGTGACCTCGAATTCCGGCTTCTTGTATTCCTCCACGCGAAACGTGCTGCCGCCGCGATGCTCCACCAGCAGTCGCCACACGCCCAGGCCGGCGTCGTCCGGCAGCGTCAACTCGCCCTCCACGCCGCCGTATTCGTCCAGCTTGACCGGTTTCCGCTCGACCCGCTCGTTCTTGGCGTTGTAGATTTCGATGGTCACCGCCTGGCCGGCAAAGTTGGACACGGACGGCTTGTCGTACTTGGCCTGGCGGAGCCAGAACTTGTAGTGGACCTTCTGCCCGGGCCGATACACCGGCCGATCGGTGATCGTGAACACCTTGGTCTGGTTGTACTGGGCGTCGTATCTTTGGCCATACCAGACGCCGGTGAATCCGAGATAGGCGAAACGCCCCTTCTGGGTTCGGGCCAGCACGATCCACTGGTAGTTGTTGGGTTGCTGGGCGGGCGAAACAATCACCTGGCCGTCGGCGTCGGCGTATTCGGCGAACTGTTTGGTGAGCACGTCGAATCGCCGGTTGCCGCGGTGCTCCTGGCGAAACCCGAAAAACTCCACGTGGGCCTTGGCCACCGGGCGGCCGGTGACCGCGTCGGCCACGTAGTAATAGGTGCGGTTGTCAAGCCGCTTCTTCACGATCGCCGTGTCGGCCAGCCAGACCACGATGTGCGAGGTGTTGCCGCCGGAAATCTTCGCCGTCAAGAGGTAGGCCCCCGGGCCGCTCAGCGGCGTGTCGACCGTGATCCGCCGATCGAAGTGCTTTGGGCGCGGGTCGAGCGCGAGCGTCCAGGAAGCCACCTCCTCGCCCAGGTACTTCTTCTCATCGCGGTGAACCAGCCGGTAGCCCAGGTTGCCGATGTTGATGCGGTTGCCGTCCAGCCGCCCGGGACGCGACTTGAGGTAGGCCATCACGTCGTCCAGCAGCGTGGCGACCTTGATCCGGCTGGCCGTGAAGTGCACCTCCTTCGCGTTGCGGAACCGGAATTCGACCTCCGCCCCGCGGCCCGCCGGCTGGGTTACCATCGGCTCGAACCGGCCCCAGTCGTCCACAATCTGGGCAAGCCGGTCCTTCCATTGCTGCCTCTGATTCTTGTTGCGCGAACCGTGCTCCTTCAGGCACCGCCGCCAGGCCTCGGCCGCCTGGGGGTATTGGCGGCGATTCTCGAAGATCTGGGCCAACTGCTGGCACGCCTGGGAAGCCAGCGGGGCCGGCCCTTCCGAAGCCACCTCTTGGAATATCTTGATGTAGTTGAACTCGTCCGGCAGGGTGAACCGCTTGATCCCCGTGGCCAGCCGGGCAATCGTCTCGCTCTCGGAGAGCGTGTGGAGGGCGAATGTCCCGCTCTGGTCCTCCTTCGTGTCGTCCACCTGCATCCGCCCAAAGGGAATCCCGAACCGGGCCATCGTCTGCACGCCAAACTGGTTCAACAGAAAGCGGGCCCGCTCCATCTGAATCTCGCTCTTCCGCCGCGGATCGATCTCCATGGCCTGGGCCAGGCACCACCGCCACCGCTGGCCGTCGGTCCGGGCCTGGTCGAAGGTGCGGGGAAGCCGGTGATAGACCGGGTTGCCCTCGTCGTCCACCGGCGCGCCGGCCGTGCCGCCCGCATAGCCCCAGCCCTGGTCGTAGTCGGGCAAGGTCTTCAGGTCGGTCAGGTACTGGAGCCGCCAGGCCTCGGCGTAGCCGCGGTTGTTCAGCAGGATGCGGGAAAAGGTGAGCAGGAATTCGGCCGCCCCGGAGCGATCGTCGTCGGCCAGCGCGAGGGGCATCGCCTGGGCCATCAGTTGCATCGCCCGGACCCGGTCGCGCTCGGTCGCGTTGACCACCCGGCCGCCCCCCCGGTGATTGCCCCGCTGAAACTCGCCGGCAATGATGAAACCCTGGTGCGGCAGCGTGAGGTAGTTCCATGCGGCGGCCTGAAGCAGCCGCCAATGGTCGCCGTGGGCGTCGATCACCGCCTCGCGGTAGGCGTCGATCTCATTGGTCCGGTTCAACTGCTGCAAACACTGGGTCGCCACCGACAGGTCCACGCCCACGGCCAGCGGATCGGCGTCCGCGGCAAGCGTCAGCCGGCGGTAAATCTCGTAGGCGTCGCGGTAGTTGCGGTTCTTGTAGGCGTCTTGCGCCCGCTGCCGCTGGGAGGGGGCCGACTGCGGGCCGCGCGGTGCCGTCAGCGCCCACGAGCCAAACATCCATGCCACCAGAAGCATCAGGATTCCAGGGCGGCCGAGTCGCATGGCATCTTCTCCTTGCCGTATTCGTCACGGTTTTTCGGTGACATGGGGATTTCAGGTGTTACGCCCCACCGGCCTTGTGCCGGTGGATTGCGGGTTTGGAAACTACGAGCCGTCGCCACCCCCCAATGGCCTGCCGCCGTCTTGCGTGCGTGGGGCGTGGTAGTTCTCAAACCCGTCTCCCACCGGCACAAGGCCGGTGGGGAGAAGCCCCAAGTGGCATTGCCCACCTCATCTTAGGGGGACGGTCCGTTTTTTCCCAGGTGCGGCGTTCGGCGGGGTCAGGAGACCCGCGCCGAGCGCGTTTCCTGCCTGCGCCGAGCGAAACACCTCTTACCCTGGTAACGTCGATGGCCGGGGAAACGTTACGGCGATCCTGAGGCAGTTGCCGTAGGCCGGATGCCCGGTTCGCGACCGTAGGGCCGGCTGTGCCGGCCCTACGCGTTCGCGTTCGGCGCGGGTCTCCTGACCCCGCCGAGAGAGGACCGATGGTCTCCCCAATCGCCACGGCTGTCGGCACTCAGGAGACCCGCACCGAACGCCGCGTACGGGCCACCCCCCCTGAAAGGCGGGTTCTCGCCCCGAAGTGCCCTGGCAAAGTCGCCACACGGAAATACAATGGGACTCGGCGCCCGACGCGACTCACCTACCTTGATGGGGGGAGTATTCGGCCGGGAGGCTTCCCCCGCCCGGTCCGCGGACGACTCTGCCGCGGCTCCAGCGCCAATCATCCGTACCGCGAGGCAAAACCATCGTGAGCAACCCCACCGGCCGAACAGGACAGCCCGAGATCAACCTGAAGAACCCCACCCTGGCCGCCGTGCTGGCGTGGTTGGTGCCCGGGTTGGGCCACGTCTATCAGCGCCGCACCGCCAAAGGGATTCTCTTCTTCGTTTGCATCATGGGGATCTTTCTCTACGGACTCTATCTGGGCGGCAACCACGATCTGGGGTGGGGGCGGGTGGTGTACGTTTCCTGGCAACCCGGGCATCGGCGATTGCCCTACCTCTGCCAGATCGGCGTGGGGCTGCCGGCGCTGCCCGCCATGGTCGAGGCCCGCCGTGCCCGCGACGGCCGGCCGCTGCTGTTTGGCGGGTTCATGGCCCCGCCCCGGCCTGCCTACAACGAAACGGTTCCCCAGGCCATGCGCGAGGCCCTGGCCGAACAGCCGCTTTTGGACACGATCCATCGACAACTGGCCCGAAACTTCGAATTCGGCACGACCTTCACGATGATCGCCGGCCTGTTAAACGTGTTGGTGATTTGCGATGCCTGGGGCGGTCCATTCCCCGTCCAGCGGCGCAAGGAAGACGAAGACGAAGCGGCATCGGCACCGGCGGAGAACAAGACCGCGTGACCGGGCCGGCCAGACCGAGGAAAAACAACCACGGATGACACGGATGACACGGATAGGACAGGATCACACGGCGAATCCTTTTGATGATCAAGTTTATCCGAGATATCCGTGTCATCCGTGGTGAAAAACCTGGAAGATTCTCGCAGGAAACGGCAGAGAGCATCGCCATGGGCCCGCTTTTTTCCCAACTTACGGAGATCAACGCCTTGTGGTATTCGCTTCCCCTGGTGATTGCGGTCAGCCTGGTCTACGCGGCCACCCGCGACGAAGCCATGCGACCGATCCTCGGCCACGCCCTCCGCTTTGGAGCGTGGATCGTGGGGTTCATGCTGATCGTGATGGCGGGTCTCCTGTTTCTCTCCTGGCTGACGTAAGGGGCAGAGGATGAGAATCGTGGTCTTGGGGGCGGGAACCGTGGGCACCTCGGTGGCGGAGATGCTCTGCCAGCACCGCCACAGCGTGACCGTGGTGGAGCACGATGCGGAAGTGGCGCGGCGGGTGAACGACGAGATGGACGTCCGCACGGTGACCGGCTCGGCGGCCCAGTCCAGCGTCCTCTTCCAAGCCGGCGTGATGGGGGCCGACCTCTGCCTGGCCGTGACCAGCAGCGACGAGGGAAACATGGTCGCCGCCAGCATCGCCAAGGCGATGGGGGCCCGCCGGACCGTGGCCCGGGTTTATGCCCCCGTCTTTCGCGATCTGAGCACCTTCGACTATCAACGCCACTTCGGCATCGACCGGCTCTTGAGCCTGGAGCATCTCTCCGCCATGGAGTTGGCCCGGCAGATTCGCGAGCCCGGTTCGATTGCCGTGGAAAACTTCGCTCGCGGCGATCTGGAGATGCAGGAGCTGGCCATCGGGGAATCGACCTCGGCCGTGGGCGTGCCGCTGAAGGACCTCAAGCTGCCCCCCGAGGTGCGCATCGGCTCAATCAATCGCGACGGCAAGCTCTCCATCGCCGGGGCCAACGACACGGTGGCGGTGGGCGACCGCGTTACCCTGATCGGCAGCCGCGACGACATCGACGACGTCAAGGAACGGTTCGAAATCGAACCCCCCCGCAAACGCGGCGTGGTCATTGCCGGCGGCGGCGAAACCGGCTACCACCTCGCCCAGGTGCTGGAGGGTCGCCGCTTTGCCGTGGTGCTGATGGAATCCGATCGCCCCCGCTGCGAATTCCTCGCCTCGCACCTGAAACAAGCCACCGTGGTCAATTGCGACGCCCAACGCCTGGTCGATCTGGAGGAAGAGCGGGTGGGCAGCGCCGACGTCTTCGTCGCCTGCACCGGCGACGACGAAAACAATATCATGGCCTGCGTCGAAGCCCGCGAACTGGGAGCAAAAACCATCATCTCCATGGTCAGCCGCCCCGACTACGCCAACGTGGTGGGCAAGCTGGGAATCGACGAAACCGTCAGCCCACGCGAGGTCGTCGCCCAACAAATCCTCGGATTCCTCAACACCGGGCCGGTGATTTTCCGCAGCTCCATGCTCTCCGGCGGCGGCGTCGATATTCTCGAGATCGAAGTGATCGAGGGGGCTCCCGTCACCGAACACGTGCTGGCCAAGGTCGAACTGCCGCCGCAGTGCTTGATCGCCGCGATGATCCGCGAAAGCTTCGTCCGTGTGCCCGGCGCCGACGACCGGCTCGCGCCGGGCGATACGGCCATCGTGTTGGTCGAGGACCATGCCCTGGAGGATACACTTCGCCTCTTCCGCACGGCGGGGACCACGGCCTGAGTTGCCTGCTTTCCCGGGAGAAACGCTCCACGCGGCAAGCGCTGGTCCTCGCCCCACGAGTCGACTATTATCGTACGAGGGGCACGTGGCATCACCCGTGTTGCACGCCAGGAGAAACGCGGCATGAACGTGGCACGACCATCCGTGTTGATCGCCGCCGTGGCGATCGGCCTGCTTGCTTGCCCGACCGGCGGCGCGGAAACATTTCGCGGGGCCGGCGCCCTCCGCGCCGCCATCGACCACCTGGCGGCAACCTTCCCCCACCAATACCCCCGGGCGGAAGAATTCCTCCACCGCCTCGAACAACTCCAGTCGCAGGCTCGCCAGGCGAAGGGAAACGAGGCCCAGCCGCTTCGCCGCCGGTTCGATCAAGAAAAGCGCCAGGCGCTGCTGGCCAATCCGCTGCTGGCCGCCCGGCCCATCCTCTTCGTCGTCCGCGGGCAGTATCTCAGCGACCACCACAACACGGCGACCATGTTTCAGACGGGCGAGATCAACACGGCCAGCTTCCGCGGCGGCGGGGCGCTGAAGACGATCGACCTTGGCCACGACGGCGCCGTGGCGACCCTGCTCGAATCACCCCGGGGCGTCATCCGCGATCCCGACGTCCGCTTCGACGGCAAGAGAGTCCTCTTCTCCATGCGCCGCCGGATCGACGACGATTATCACCTCTATGAAATCAACGCCGACGGCTCCGACCTGAAACAACTGACCTTCGGCGCGGGGCTCTCCGACATCGATCCCATCTACCTGCCCAGCGGGCAGATCATGTTCACCTCGACGAGGGAGCCGAAGTTCTGCATGTGCAACCGGCACGTGATGGGCAACCTCTTCGTGATGAACGCCGACGGCTCGAATATCGAGCAGGTGGGGCACAGCACGTTGCACGAGGGCCACCCCACGCTGGCCCCCGACGGCCGCGTGCTGTACGACCGCTGGGAATACGTCGATCGCAACTTCGGCGACGCCCAGGGCGTCTGGACGGTCAACCCGGACGGCACCAACCACGCCGTCTACTGGGGCAATAACACGAACTCGCCCGGTGCCGTGCTCGATACCCGCATCGTGCCCGGCACGGAACTGGCCGTGGCCACGTTTTCCTCTTGCCACGATCGGCCCTGGGGGGCGCTGGCGTTGATCGACCGGCGGCTGGGACTCGACGGCAAGCGGCCCGTGCTGCGAACCTGGCCGCCGGAGGCGAGGCAACTGATCGGCGTGGGCAACTACGATACCTTCAAGCAGGTGGCGAAAAAATACGAAGACCCCTACCCCTTGAGCGAACGATTCTTCCTCTGTTCGGCCATGACCGGCAAGGGGGAGGAGATGGGTCTGTGGCTGGTCGACACCTTCGGCAACGAGGTGCTGTTGCACGCCGAGGGCCCCGGATGCTTCGACCCCATGCCCCTGGCGGCTCGCAAGCGACCTCCCCTGGTGCCGCCGCGGATCGACCTTGCCCAACGCGAGGGATACTTCTACGTGGCCGACGTCTACCGCGGCACGGGCATGGAGACGGTCCGCCGCGGCAGCGTCAAGTCGCTGCGGGTGGTGGAATCGCCGGAGAAGCGATTCTGGACCCGCCCGGCCTGGAACGGCAGCGGCACCCAGGCCCCGGGCATGGCCTGGGACGACTTCGACAACAAGCGGATTCTGGGCACCGTGCCGGTGGAAGCCGACGGCAGCGCCTACTTTGCCGTGCCGGCCGACAGGTTCGTCTATTTTCAATTGCTCGACGGGCGGGGGATGATGCTCCAGTCGATGCGCTCCGGCACGATCATTCGACCGGGCGAAACGACCGGCTGCGTGGGTTGTCACGACCAGCGCCGGGCCAGCGTGCCCGGCAACAACGTCCGCCGGGCCATGCTGCGAGCGCCCAGCCGCCTCGATCCCTGGCACGGACCGCCGCGAAAGTTCAGCTACACCGCCGAGGTGCAGCCCGTCTGGGACCACCACTGCGTGGTGTGCCACGACTACGGCAAACCGGCCGGCCAAAAGCTCAACCTGGCCGGCGACCTGGCCCTGATCTTCAACACCTCCTACATCGAATTGCGAAGCAAGCAATGGGTCAAGGTGGTCGGCGCCGGGCCCTACCAAGTCCAAAAACCCACAAGCTGGGGCTCCCACGCCAGCCGCCTGGTGGACATCCTCCTCCAAGGCCACGGCGACCCCGCCCTGGACGAACAAATCCACCTCGGCCCGGAGGACTTCGATCGCGTCGTCACCTGGATCGACATCAACGCGCCGTACTATGCCGACTATGCCAGCGCCTACCGCGGAAACCAGTACGGGCGATCGCCGCTCGATCCAAAACAGCTCAATCGGCTGGGCCAGTTGACCGGGTTGAACCTGGCCGATCAGCGGTTTGCCGCCTATGTCAGCTTCACCCGGCCCCAGGTCAGCCGCTGCCTGGAGCACTTTGCCGACAAGGAAGACGCCGGATACGGCGAGGCCCTGGCCATCATCGAGGCCGGGCGGCAAATGCTGCGGAAGCGTCCCCGCGCCGACATGCAATCGTTCGCCCTGGTCGACCCCACCGAGATCCGGCAGGAGGCCAAGTACGAACAGCGCCGGCTGGCCGAGCGGCGGATGCGGGAATCGATCGTCGCCGGCCGCAAACAGTATGAGGGGACGTCGGGGGGGCAGTGAGGCCGCGCGTTCAGCCCTGGAAATGCCGCTGCTGCTGGAGCACGTTCTGTTGATCTTCCACCCAGTGGACCACCCGCGATCGGGTGGGAAAGCCCAGCCCCATGCTCGCGACCAACACGATCGCCGCCCACAGGCAGATCGGCTCGCGTGTCGGGAGAAAGGCGACCAGGCAGAAAAACGCCGCCCCTTCCAGAATAGCGCTGCCGGTAATGAGGGAAGCCTGGTAGAGCCCGATCAGTCGGGCGACGTCGCCGTACTTTTCGATGAACTCCGGCAACTGGGGCGATCGAGACACAGCGGGCGGCGACGGTGATCTGCCTTGGACAATCCGCTTCCGGCCGGCGGTGACGACCACCCCCGGAATCACCCACCGGCCAACGATGGCCACCGCCGCGAAGCCCAGCGCCAGGTGGGTCAAGATCGGCAGGTCCACCCCGGCGGCACCCCCTCCGATCGGCGCGATGAAAAACGCAATCGTGCCGAAAACCACCACGCCGCCCATCAACGCGCCGGCGATGATCTGCATGGTGAGCACGTAAGGACCGATTTCGTCTTGCCATCGCGACTGTGGCACGGCACGCTCCCTTGGGGGCAGTTGGCGCGGGCGACCTTGGATCGAAACGCCTCACCGGCCGACTCCGGCGCGGACGACGCTCGGTTCACCATAGTGGGTGTTCGGCCGGCGTCAAGAGCGAGCCCGGGCCTTAAGGCGCGGCGGGTGCAGGAACAGACTTCCGGAGGTGGTTCGAGCCTGTAGGCCGGGTCGCGTTGCCGGCATCGTGGAACCAGATCTTCGTGTTCTTCGCGGGCTTCGTGGTGAAATGGTTTCCGGAACCCGTGATAACCGCGGGCAGTGTTCACCACGAAGCCCGCGAAGAACACGAAGGAAGTAGCGTAGATAGCGTGGCGTTTGAGTTTTTCCAAGCCGAGCAAGCATGG
>CAYZWG010000108.1:0-14280 GCA_964481605.1 uncultured Planctomycetaceae bacterium | reverse complement strand
TGCGATCAAGCGAGACGCCGAACTCCTGGGTTCCCAAGCTGGAGCTTGGGAACCAAGTTGAGCGGTTACGGTGGGGTCGCGAGTTGTGGCCGGTCTCCTGACCGAGCCACTCGCGGCCGACCGAAGGTCTCCCGGCGCTGGCTGAGACCTGCGATCGGCGGTTACGACGGGGTCGGGAGACCCGCGCCGAGCGACGAGTCGGTTGCTCCGGCCCGGCACTTGAGATAGTATCGAATGAGGTTGGCCCCGTGGTGCCTCGTCGTGTGTGGCAGCCACGGCGAGGGGGATCGAGTGGGCCGTTCGAGGTAAACCGCGATGGCCGAAAACCACAACTCCGATCGACAACACGGCGACGGCGGGGTGTCGCCTTGCCCACAGTCGGACCACGCCCGGGGCCGAAGAAACTGGCTCTTGTTCGTCGCCATCGCGGTCCTGGCCTGGCTGGGGGGGTCGCTGGCCGCGCGGCAATGGTGGCCCGCCACCGACCGGCCGCCGGCAAAACCCCGGCCGGCCGCGGTGTCGCCGGTCCCCTTGCCCGTGCTCAAGTCCGATCTCGACCCGGATTATCGCGCCCTGATGCAAGAGGCGCTGGAAGCGGTTCGCGGCCTGGTGGCGGCTTTCCCCAACGATGCCGACGCGGTGGCCGCGGTGGCCATGCTCCATCACCTGGCCCACGACAAAGCCGGCGAAGAGACTTGCTGGCGGCGATGCCTGGAACTGGATCGCGGCTACTCCCGCGCCTACGATTGGCTCGCCTCGCGAGCGACCGACGAGGGCCAGTACGAGAAGGCGGAAACCTGGCTGCGAGAGGCGATGGACGCCGGCTGCGCGCTGCCCGACTTTCCCCACCGGCTGGCAGCCGCGCTGATGCGACAGGGCAAACTGGAGGAGGCGGTCGAGGTACTGCAAAACGACATCCAGGCCAACCCCAAGTTGCCTGCGACGCGCATCCTGCTGGGCCAAATCTACCTCCAGTTAAAAGAGAACGACAAGGCGAAAGAGCAATTTGAAACGGCGCTTTTGCTTTCTCCCGACTCAACCCGCGCCTATCACGGCCTGGCCAGTGCCTACGCCAGGCTGGGGCTTGCCGAGGACGCCGACAAGTGCCGCGCCGAGTTCGCGCGATTGAAGAAGGTGGAGGAACGGGTCGAACACCAGAAGCAGAAAGGCCGCAAGGACGAACTGGTCGCACCGCTGTGGGTGGCCCAGATCATGACCATCGCCGGCAAGGTCTATTTCGCCCATCATCGATGGGAAGATGCCGAGAAGCACCTGTGCAAGGCGGCCGCGCTCGACCCCTCCGATACGGAGTGCCGCCAGGCACTTTCGGCCCTCTACGATCAGCAAGGCCGGCTGGAGGATGCGTTGCGAATCGTGAAGGAGCTGGGAAAGCTCGAACCCGGCAACCTGGCCCATTGCCGCAATCAGGGAATCCTTTATGGAAGGCTGGGCCAATGGGAAGCGGCCGAGCAGACCTTTCGCGAACTCTGCCGGCTGGCGCCGCGGCAGGCCACCGGCTACGCGGGGCTGGCGGAGGTCTACCTGCGAACCGGCAAGCAATTGCCCCAGGCCAAAGCGCTGGCATCGGAAGCCGTTCGTCTGCAACCGATTGCCTGGAACTACTTCATTCTGGCGGCGATCTGTGAAAAGGACAAAGACCTTGCCGGCGCGCGATCGGCGCTCGAACAGGCCCGGGCCCTGGATCCCCACAACCCGCTCTTCCAGTCGACGCACGAGGCCCTCCAGCAGAGCCCCTGAGGCAAGGAGCTTTCCCTTGAGATTCAAAGCCGGGGCAATCCTCTGTTCAGTGGTGGTCGCCGCGTCGGCGACTGTCTGCGCCGTTTGCCTCTTCCCCCTTCCACGGCCCGGGCCTTCTCGGCCACCCTCGGCAGCCTCTCCCACCACCAGGCCGCGTGCCGAAAGTCCCATCCAACTCCATGACGTGACCAAGGAAACCGGGGTCACCTTCGTTCACACGCACGGCGGCTGCGGGCGACGATACATCATGGAGACCGTCAGCGCCGGCCTGGCCCTGTTCGACTACGACGGCGACGGAGACGAAGACATCTATTTCCTCAACGGCGCGCCCCTGCGGGGAACCAAGGTGAAAGTCCCCCCGGTGAATACCCTCTACCGCAACGACGGAAACTGGCGGTTCACCGATGTGACCCAAGAATCGGGTGCGGGCGACACGGGCTACGGGCTGGGTGTGGCCGTGGGTGATTACGATAACGACGGCGACCCGGACATCTACCTCAACAACTTCGGCCCCAATGTGCTGCTGCGCAATAACGGCGACAAGACCTTCACCGACGTGACCGACCAGGCGGGAGTCGCCGCCGGCAACAAGGTGGGAGCGGGGGTCTGCTTCCTCGACATGGACGCCGACGGCGACCTCGATCTTTACGTGGCCAACTATGTGAAGTTTTCTTACGAGCATCACACCACCCGATATTTCGGCGGCTATCCCCGCTATCCCGGCCCCAAGGACTTCGACCCCGATCCCGACATGCTCTTCCGCAACAACGGCGACGGCACGTTCACCGACGTGAGCATCGAATCGGGCGTGGGTACCCACGCGGGAACGGGCATGGGAGCCACCGCCTGTGATTACGACGGCGACGGCGACACCGACGTCTTCGTCTGCAACGACGTGAAGGGGAATTTCTTCTTCAAGAACGACGGCACGGGCAAGTTCGAGGAAGCGGCCCTGGTGGTGGGCGTCGCCTATAACGTGTTCGGCGTGGAAAACGGCAGTATGGGCGTCGAATGTGGTGACTACGACAACGACGGCCAACTCGATTTTTTCATGACCTCCTACCAGGGGGAGATGCCCGTGCTCTACAGAAACCTGGGCGACGGCTCGTTCGAGGACGTGACCGTGAAGACGGGCGCGGGGGCGGGAGCATTTCCCCACGTGAATTGGGGAGCCGGCCTGGTCGATTTCGACAACGACGGGGACCGCGACCTCTACGTCGCCTGCGGACACTTGCAGGACCTGATCGACGAGATGGACAGCACGACCTCCTTCCTCGCGCGCAACATTCTGCTGTTGAACACGGGCGACGGCAAGTTCGTCAATGTTTCCGACTCCAGCGGCGACGGGATGCTGGTGAAGCTGGCCAGCCGGGGAGCGGCCTTCGACGACTTGGACGACGACGGCCGCGTCGACGTGGTCGTGCTCAATCTCGGCCGCGAGCCCACCATCCTCAGAAACGAGTCGACCAACGCCAATCACTGGATTCAAATCCGTCTGCGGGGTACGACCTCCAACCGGGACGGCGTGGGAGCCCAGGTGAAGGTCACCGCCGGCGACCTGGTCCAAGTCGACGAGGTCCACAGCGGACGCGGATACCAGAGCCACTACGGCTCCCGTTTGCACTTCGGACTGGGCAAGCGAGACCATGTCGATCGGGTCGAGGTCCGCTGGATCGGCGGCGGCAGCGACGTGGTCGAAAACCTGGACGTCGACCAGACCGTGACGATCACCCAGGGCGGATCGGTGAACCGGCCCAACGTTCGGCGCGGGTCTCCCGACCCCGCCGAAAGCGTCGACCGGAGGTCTCCTAAGTCGTAGGGCCGGCTGTGCCGGCCGGTTGCCGCGTTCGCGGCGCCGGCCATGTTTCTCGGCGGGGTCGGGAGACCCGCGCCGAACGCTGGGGTCGGGAGACCCGCGCCGAACGCTGCCAGGCCCGGCCTACAGACTCCCGACCGCCGCCGACAGCGTCCACCGCCGCGAGGGCCACGGTCGACCGCAACCTCTTGCACGACAAGGAGTTGCGATGACACGCCGAACCCCCGCGGCGTCCCTTCGCTAGCGGCCCCTTTCTTGACTGGCCCGGTAGTGCTTGACGGGGTCCAGGGCGGTTCGTATCCTGGATTAAGAAATCTAATCTTGCGGTTTGACGGTATTCGACATTATTATCCTGTGGCGGTTCCCGTGCATATCAAATCCCTCAAGGTGTTTTGTGACGTGGTCACCCGCCGGAGCTTCTCCCGCGCCGCCCACGAGAACGGCATCACCCAGTCCAACGCCAGCCAGGTGGTCAACCACCTGGAGCAGCGGCTGGGCGTAAGACTCCTGGATCGGTCCACGCGGCCGTTCGCGCTGACGCCGGAAGGGGAAAAATACTACCGGGGTTGCCGCGAGTTGGTAGAGCAGTATTTCGCCTTGGAGGAAGAGGTTCGCACGCTTCCCGCGGAGGTTGCCGGCAAGGTTCGAGTGGCCGCCATCTACTCTGCCGGTCTGAGCTACATGAACCGCTACGTCCATGCGTTTCGCGAAACACATCCCCGCGCCGACGTGCAGCTCCAATATCAACATCCGGACCAGATTTACGAGTTGGTGGAGACGGGCCAGGTCGACTTCGGGGTGGTGAGCTATCCGCACACCACGCGAACGATTGCCGTCTTGCCGTGGCGCAACGAGCCGATGGTGATGGTTTGCGCCCCGGGTCATCCCTTGGCCAAGCGCAAAACGATCACCCTGGAAGATCTCCGCGGCGTGACGATGGTCAGCTTCGATCGCAAGCTTCCCATTCGCCGGGCGATCGACCGGGCCTTGGCGGCACACAAGGTGTCGATCCGGGTGGCCTTGGAACTGGACAACACGGAAGCGATGAAGCGGGCGATCGAGATGGACGCCAACGTCGGCCTTTTGCCCCAGCCCACGGTTGCCCGCGAAGTGGCCAGCGGGTTCCTGGTGGCCGTCGCCCTGGAGGGCGACTCGATGATCACCCGCCCGCTGGGGATCATTCGTCGCCGCGGCAAGCCGTTGGGCAAAACGGCGCAGCGATTTCTGGGCCTGTTGCAGGAACCGCCGGACGCGGATTCCGCCGGGGCCGGCTCGGGTGAGAGTTCGTATGAATACGTGGCACTGGGTAAACGGGATGAACATTAAGCAACCGGCCGGATTGCCCCAACGATACGGGCTGTATGACCCGACCGCCGAAAAAGACAGTTGCGGCGTCGGTTTCGTGGCCCATGTGAAGGGCCGTCGAAGCCACCAGATCATCCGCGACGCGGAGATCGTGCTGCAGAACATGGACCATCGCGGCGCCTGCGGCTGCGAGCCGAACACGGGCGACGGGGCGGGGATTCTCACGGCCCTGCCGCACGAGTTCCTCCGCAAGGTGGCCGCCGGCGACTTGCAGGCCGACCTGCCCCAGCCGGGGCGCTTTTCGGCCGGGCTGGTGTTCTTGCCCACGATTCCGGCCGAGCGAGACCAATGCAAGCGGACGGTCGAGCGGATCGTGGCCCGGCAGGGACAGCGGCTGGTGGGCTGGCGCAACGTGCCCACTTGCCCCGACAAGGCCGACATCGGCCAGACCGCGCGGGCGGGCGAGCCTCGTGTCGAACAGCTCTTCGTGGCCGCCGGCGAAGACGTCGAGGGCGAGGCGTTCGAGCGGCAGCTCTACCTCATCCGCAAGCAGGCCAGCCACCTGCTCCGCGGCGACGGGTCGCTGCGGCAGGCCAAAATGTTCTATATTTGCAGCCTCTCCACGAAGGTGATCGTCTACAAGGGAATGCTCACCTCGCACCAGTTGGTCGACTACTACCCCGACCTTGCCGACCCGGACTATGCCAGCCACCTGGCGATGGTCCACTCGCGCTTCAGCACGAACACGTTTCCCAGTTGGGACCGCGCCCAGCCCAACCGGTTCATGTGCCACAACGGCGAGATCAACACGCTGCGGGGCAACATGAACTGGATGCGGGCGAGGCAAGGCGTGGTCCGCAGCGAGCTTTTCGGCGAGCAGATCGGCAAGCTCTTTCCGGTGGTGGAGCCGGACTGTTCCGACTCGGGCACGTTCGACAACGCCTTGGAATTTCTCCTCATGACCGGCCGCACATTGCAGGAGGCCGTGATGATGATGATTCCCGAGGCCTGGCAGAACCACGAGACCATGCCCGAGGCGAAACGCGCCTTCTACGAGTACCACTCCTGCCTGATGGAGCCCTGGGACGGGCCGGCCTCGATCGCCTTTACCGACGGGCGATACATCGGGGCCGTGTTGGACCGCAACGGGCTTCGGCCCAGCCGCTATTACGTGACCCACGACGACCGCGTGATCATGGCCAGCGAAGTGGGCGTGCTGCCGATCAATCCCAAGCTCGTCCAGTCCAAGGGACGCTTGCAGCCGGGGCGGATGTTCCTCGTCGATTTTGAACAGGGCCGGCTGATCCCCGACGACGAGCTGAAACACCAATGGGCCTCGCGGCGACCCTATGCCCGGTGGCTGGTGAACCAGCGGATCGAACTCAAGCAACTCGACCCGGGCGGCGACGCCCACGGCTTCGATCCCCACACCCTGCTGGAGCGGATGCGGGCCCACGGCTACACCAACGAGACGATGCAATTCATGCTGTTGCCGCTGGTCCACCAGAAACGCGACCCCGTGGGGGCGATGGGAAACGACTCGGCCCTGGCCTGCCTGTCGGACCAGCCGCGGATGCTCTACGACTACTTCAAACAGCTTTTTGCCCAGGTGACCAATCCGGCCATCGACTCCATCCGCGAAGAAATCATCATGTCGCTGGAGTGCTACATCGGCCCCGAGCGGAACCTGCTGGAGACCACCGAGCAACACGCCCACCGGCTGCTGGTGCCGCATCCCATCCTCACCAACGAGGAAGTGGCCGCGCTGAAACGGATGGATGTCCCCGGCTGGAAAACCCGCCTGATCGACATCACCTTCCCCCGCTCCGAACGCACCGATGGTCTGCTGGCCGCACTCGATCGCATCTGCCGCCAGGCGGAAGCGGCGATCGACGAGGGCGACACCCTGGTCGTGCTCAGCGACCGCAAGATGGACGCCCAGCGGGCCCCCATTCCGGCGCTGTTGGCCTGCGGGGCGGTCCACCATCACCTCGTTCGCCGGATCAAACGAACCCGAATCGGCATCGTGCTCGAGTCGGGCGAGGCACGCGAGGTCCACCACCATTGCCTCCTGGTCGGCTACGGTGCCGACGCGATCAACCCCTACCTCGCCTTCGAGGCCCTCTGGCAGGCCCGCCGCGACGGTTGGCTCGATGCGGATGAGTTCGTCGACGACAACAGCGTGGTGGCCGCCTACCGCAAGGGGGTGGCCAAAGGAATGCTCAAGGTAATGGGGAAGATGGGCATCTCCACGCTGCAAAGCTACAAGGGGGCCCAGATCTTCGAAGCGGTGGGCCTGCGAGACGAAGTGATCGACCGCTGTTTCGCCGGTACGGCCAGCCGGGTGCAGGGCGTGGGGTTCGACATCCTCGCCGAGGAATCCCTGCGGCGACATGCGCTGGGCTTTCCCCCCCGCCAGGTCGACCGAGAACCCATGCTGCCCACCCCCGGCGAATTCCATTGGCGTGCCCGGGGCGAACGCCACGTCTGGCAGCCGGAAACCATCGCCAACCTCCAGCTCGCCGTGCGAACCGAAAACCGCCAGGCCTACCGCAAGTTCGCCGAGATGACCAACCACGACGCCCGGGCCCGATGCACCCTGCGAGGTCTGCTGACCTTCCGCGAGGGCGCCGGCGGCGACCCCCTTCCGCTTTCCCAGGTCGAGCCGGCGGCCGAGATCGTGAAGCGGTTCTGCACCGGGGCGATGAGCTTCGGCTCGATTTCCAAGGAGGCCCATACCGCCTTGGCCGAGGCGATGAACACCCTCGGCGGCAAGAGCAATACCGGCGAAGGGGGCGAGGACCCCGCCCGGCTGGAACCCCTTCCCGACGGCAGCACCAACCCCTGGCGGTCGGCAATCAAACAGGTCGCCTCGGGGCGGTTCGGCGTGACGATCTACTACCTGACCAACGCCGATGAGCTGCAAATCAAGGTGGCCCAGGGGGCCAAGCCCGGGGAAGGGGGCGAACTGCCCGGACGCAAGGTCGACAAGAACATCGCCAGGATTCGCTACTCCACGCCCGGCGTGGGACTGATCAGCCCGCCCCCACACCACGATATCTATTCCATCGAGGACCTCAAGCAGCTTATCCACGACCTGAAGAATGCCAACCCCCAGGCCCGGGTGAGCGTGAAGCTGGTCTCCGAAATGGGCGTGGGCACGATCGCCGCCGGGGTGGCCAAGGCCCACGCCGACCACATCCTCATCTCCGGGCACGACGGCGGCACGGGGGCCTCGCCGCTGACCAGCATCAAGCACGCCGGCCTGCCCTGGGAATTGGGTATCGCCGAAACCCACCAGACGCTGGTGCTCAACGACCTCCGCAGCCGCGTCGTGTTGCAGACCGACGGGGGCCTCCGGACCGGACGCGACGTGGTCGTGGCGGCGCTGCTGGGGGCCGAGGAATTCGGCTTCTCCACCGCGCCGCTGATCGCCCTTGGCTGCATCATGATGCGCAAGTGCCACCTCAATACCTGCCCCGTGGGCGTCGCCACCCAGGACCCCGAATTGCGAAAGAAATTTCGCGGCAGCCCCAAGCACGTAATCAACTACCTCTTCATGGTCGCCGAGGAAGCCCGCCAGATCATGGCCCGGCTGGGCTTTCGCACGGTCGTGGAGATGATCGGCCGGGTCGACGCCCTCCAGACCAACACCGCCATCCGCCATTGGAAAGCGGACCACCTGGACCTCACGCCGATTCTCACGCCGGCCAGGAAAAAACACGACCGGGTGGAGGTCCACTGCACGCAAAAGCAGGACCACGGCCTGGAGCACGCGCTGGACAACCAGCTTATCGCCCAGGCCCAGCCGGCGATCCAGGACGGCCGCAAAGTGACCATTCGTTCGCCCATCGTCAACACGAACCGCACGGTGGGAACGATGCTCAGCCACGAGATCGCCAAGAAATGGGGCCAGCCTCTCTTGCCCCACGATACCATCCGCGTGCAACTTCGCGGCTCCGCCGGCCAAAGCTTCGGCGCCTTTCTGGCCAAGGGGGTCACCTTGGAGCTGGAAGGCGACGCCAACGACTACGTCGGCAAGGGACTCTCCGGCGGAAAAATCATCATCTATCCCCCCCGCGAAAGCTCCTTCGTGCCGGAGGAAAACATCGTCGTGGGCAACGTGGTCCTCTACGGGGCCACCGCCGGCGAGGCCTTTTTCCGCGGCCGCGCCGCCGAACGCTTCTGCGTTCGCAACAGCGGTGCCCGGGCCGTGATCGAAGGCGTCGGCGACCACGGCTGCGAATACATGACCGGCGGCCGGGCCGTGATCCTGGGGCCCACCGGACGCAACTTCGCCGCCGGAATGAGCGGCGGCGTGGCCTACGTCTGGGACCCGGAGGATGCTTTCCTGGGCAACTGCAACCTGGCAATGGTCGAACTGGAACGCATCGAAGCGGAAGAAGACGCCGAGGAGGTCCGCGACTTGATCGAACTGCACCAGCAGTACACCGGCTCCACGGTCGCGCGCCACCTGCTGGCCGATTGGGACTGCTGTGTCGACCAGTTCGTCAAGGTGATGCCGGTCGACTACAAACGCGTGCTGATGGAGATGGAGCAAGCGGCCCAGGCGGAGACGGCATGAGGGATACCGCCGGGCGTTTCGCTCGCCACGGCCGCTCCCACACGAAAGAGGATTGCATGGGTAAGCCAACCGGATTCAAGGAATTCCCGCGGCAGACGGTTCCCTACCAGGACCCCCTGCTGCGAATTCTCGACTTCAACGAGTTCACCCGCCAGGTGCCGCAACAGCACCTGGCCACCCAGGGCGCCCGCTGCATGGACTGCGGCGTGCCGTTCTGCATGTCGGCCACCGGCTGCCCCGTGGACAACCTGATCCCCGAGTTCAACGACCTGGTCTATCGCGGCCGCTGGCGGGAGGCGCTGGAGCGGCTGCTGAAGACGAACAACTTTCCCGAGTTTACCGGCCGCGTCTGTCCCGCGCCCTGCGAGGGGGCCTGCTGCCTGGGTGTGATCGATCCGCCCGTAACCATCAAGAACATCGAAAACGCGATCATCGACCGGGGCTTCGCCGAGGGTTGGGTCGCCGCCCGCCCCCCCGCCCAGCGAACGGGCAAGTCGGTGGCCGTGGTCGGCTCCGGCCCGGCCGGGCTGGCCGCCGCCGCCCAACTCAACAGGGCCGGCCACAAGGTGACCGTCTACGAGCGGGACGACCGCGTTGGCGGCCTCTTGATGTACGGCATCCCCAACATGAAACTCGACAAGTCGGTGGTGCAGCGACGGGTCGACCTGATGCGGGCCGAAGGGATCGAGTTTGTCACCGGGTCCCACGTCGGTGTGAACATCGACCCCGGCGCGTTGCGGCGAGAGAACGACGCGCTGGTCCTCTGTTGCGGCGCCACCCGGCCCCGCGACCTCGACCTGCCGGGCCGCCACCTGGACGGCGTTCACTTCGCCATGGAGTTTCTCGCCCAAAACACGAAGAGCCTGCTGGATTCCAACCTGGAGGACGGGCGGTACATCTCGGCCAAGGACAAGGACGTGATCGTGATCGGCGGCGGCGACACGGGCACCGACTGCATTGGTACCTCGATCCGCCACGGCTGCCGCAGTGTGACCAACTTGGAACTGTTTCCCCAGCCCCCGGCCGAGCGGGCCGACGACAACCCCTGGCCCCAGTGGCCGAGAATCTTCCGCGTCGACTACGGCCACGAAGAGGCCGCCGCCCGGTTTGGCCAAGACCCGCGGGTTTTTCAACTGATGACCAAGGAGTTTCTCGACGACGGGCAAGGCCGCCTGGCCGGCGTCCGCACCGTGGAGGTCGAGCCCCAATTCCAAAACGGCCGAATCTCGTTCGACGAGGTCTCCGGCAGCGATCGCGTCTGGAAGGCGGACCTCGTCTTCCTGGCCATGGGATTCCTCGGACCGGAGACGACGCTGGTCGAGCCGCTGGGTCTGGAAACCGATCAGCGGAGCAACTTCCAGGCCCGCTACGGAGAGTTCGCCACCACCGCGGAGGGCGTCTTCGCCGCGGGCGATTGCCGTCGCGGCCAGAGCCTGGTCGTCTGGGCGATCAACGAGGGCCGGGGCGCCGCCCGCCAGTGCGACCGCTATCTGATGGGATCGACCACGCTGCCCTAGCAGCCACTCCCGCCCGCCACCGGCAAAGGGCCGGCGACGGCCTCGCGCTGCCGACTTTCCTCGATAGAAGCGAACGTCGTCAAACCGCGTGTCCCTCGACAGATGCGGCACGGCCGGGGCCGAGCACCATGAACCGATTCGTCACCGCCGCACCGCTGGCCGCCTGGTTGCTTTGCTGTCCGGCAACCAATACGCATGTCAGGGCCGCCGACGGACGGCTCGAAGTCTGCCCGGAGCACCCTGGCTACTTTCGCCACGGCAACCGGCACGTGCTGCTGGTGGGCGTCTCCGACCGCGACGCCCTCTCGATCTGGGAAAACGACAAGGGCTTCTCCTGGCGAAAGTATCTCGATCGCCTGGCAACTCACCGAATCAACTATGTGCGGGAGGACGTGTTCCGTTGGGGAGGTTTGACCACATGGAGGAAATACCCCGGTCAGTTTTCCCATCCGGCCTGGCCGTTTCTCCGCGTGGGACCGGGCAAGGCGGCGGACGGTTTGCCCAAGTTCGACCTCACTCGGTTTGACCAGTCGTACTTCGACGGTCGACTCAAGCCGTTTTTGCGCGAGGCGAAACAGCGAGGGATCTACGTCGAGTTGACACTGTTCGAGGGATTTCGCAAACAGCGCGACTTTGCCGGTAGTCTGTACGCCGACAAGAACAACATCAATCGCCTTGGCCTCCGGCCACGGCTGGTTACTTCGGACGAGGCGCTCGACCTCCCCCGGCTGCTGTACGTTGAGCAAGCGTTTGTCGATAAAGTGTTGGCGGAAACCGCCGACTTCAGCAACGTGATCTACGAGATATCCAACGAAACGGGCGGCAAGCGTTGGGTGGCCCATTTCGTTGATTACATCCACTCGCATCCGGGCAATCTGGTCTCGGCCGGCGAACAGACCTCGGCGTTCGATCCGTGCAAGGGCGAAAACGACATCGTGGTCAAGCACCGCGGCGGAGGAGGCCCCTATTCAACCAACGCCGACGTGCGCAACCATCACGACGCCCTGCTCAGGTTTCGGGTGGGCAAGCCGGTGACCCACAATGAATACTTCCTGTTTGTCAACGGCAGCACGGACGACGTCGGTTTTCCTCGCAAGATGATGTGGGCCGATTTCACCGCCGGAGGACATTCCAACTTCTACGATTTCACGTTCTGGCGTGGGACCGGTCGCACCGTCGACGACGGCCGGCCTTCCCGGCCGCCGCCAAAAGAGATACTCCAGGGTGCGCAACATCTGCTTGAATTCGTCCGCCGAAACGACGTGCCCTTTTGGGCCATGGCGCCCCATGACGAGTTGGCTGGGATCGAGACCGCCGGCAAGAGGGGCCAAGAGCGAAAACCCGTGGACGTCCTTACGCTGGCCAATCCCGGCCGGGAGTACGTATGCTATCTCCTGGGGAACGGTCCGGCGACGGTGGCCGTGCGATTGCCCGATCGCGTCTTCACCGTCCACTGGTACGACCCCAAGACCGGGCAATTCCTCGGCCCGAAAGCCACCCTCGCCGGTCCCGGTCGGCGGCTGCTGGCGTCGCCCGCATTCCGAGAGGATGTCGTGCTGCACATTCGTGCGGATGAGGACGTCACGGGCCGGCGGGGCCCGCCCTCTCACGGTTTGTAATTCGGGTTGGGCACCGGCATTTTCGCGCCCACCGCCCGTTGCCAATCGTGCAGCAGGCGGGTCAGCTCGGCCGCCTTTTGGGGCATTTTCTCGGCCAGGTCGTGCCGCTCGCCCAGGTCGCTCTTCAAGTTGTACAGCTCGACGTGACGGTCCTCGTAAAACTCGATCAACTTCCAGTCCCCCGCGCGAAGTGCCGCCCCCGGCTTCCAGGCGCTGCCGTGGTAGTGGGGATAATGCCAAAAGATCGCCTCCCGCCCCAGCGAGCCGGAGCGGCCCAGCAGCGGCACCAGGCTGAGGCCGTCGGGGTGCCGCCGCGGGTCCAAGGGCAGCCCGGCCAACTCGAGCATGGTGGGGTAGAAGTCGGTGCTGATCACCGTCGCGTGGGAGACGCTGCCCGGCGCGGTGACCCCGGGACAACGGACGATCAAGGGCACGCGAAGGCCCCCCTCGTAGGCCCAGCCCTTGCCGGCCCGCAGCGGCAGGTTCGAGGTTGGCCGGCCACGCCGAAAGAGCGTGGAAAGACCGCCGTTATCGGAAGTGAAAAACACCATCGTGTTGTCGTCCAGGCCGAGTTCATCGAGCTTGGCCAAGAGCCGCCCCACGTTCTCGTCCATGGCGTAAATCATCGAGGCGTAGGCGGGGTCGTCCTGGCGGGTCTTGGTGAAGCCGTCGCCCTCGGGAACTTGCTCCGGCCCGGTCGGCTTCGGTAGCGCCGCCGCCTTGGCCTCAAACCGCGCGATGTGCCGCTTGCAGGCCTGAATCGGCGTATGCACGGTGTAGAACGACAAATACAACAGGAACGGCTTGCTCCCCACGCCGTCGAGGAAATGGATCGATTCGTTGGTCAGGCGATCGGTGAGATACTCCCCTTCGGGGCCGTCTTCCAGGGCGGGGTTCTTGTAGGGCACGTAGTAGCCGCCCGGCGGCGAGCCCCGGCTGTGGCCCCCCTTGTTGATGTCGAACCCCTGCTGGTTGGGCCAATAGCCCTTGCCGCCGAGATGCCACTTGCCGGCGAAGAACGTGCGGTAGCCGGCCCCCTTCAACTGCTCGGCGATGGTCACCTCCGCCAGCGGCAACTCGTTGAGAATTGGCGGCCCCACGAGCTTCATGTTCTTCGGCCGCCGGCCGGGAATCCAGTCGGTAATGCCCAGCCGGGCCGGATACTTGCCCGTCATGATCGCCGCCCGCGTGGGCGAACAGACCGGGCAGGCCGCGTAGGCATCGGTAAACCGCATCCCGCTCTTGGCAAACCGGTCCAGGTTGGGCGTTTCATAAAACGTGCTGCCGTAGCAGCCCAGGTCTTTCCAGCCCAGGTCGTCGACCAGGATGAAGACGAAGTTCGGCACACGGTGATGCTTTGGTTTCCCAGCGCAATATCCGGCGTCCATTGACAGAAACACGGCGAGGCCGGCAAGTAGCAGCCTGGCTATTCTGTGCGGCCAGGGACCTGGTGAATGAGAGAGGGAATGCTCTCCCCTGTTGGATGTGAGCGGCATCAGGACACCTCCGTCGAACTCGGCAGTCTTGTGATTGTGGGACTTGCACAGCCGGACCAGGGTTCCAGTATCGGTGGCCGGCGACCGCGCGTCAACGCGCGCGGGCGTTGGTGCCTGAAAAAGGAGGACAACAATGGGACGGAACCGGACACGGCGTCCCCAATGTTCTAAAGAAGTCGAGTGA
>CAYZWG010000107.1:0-14311 GCA_964481605.1 uncultured Planctomycetaceae bacterium | reverse complement strand
GGTTCCGCTGGCATTCGGAGGCTTGGGGGTGGCCACGATCCTGGTCTTCGAGTGGAGCCATCCGGCGAGCATGAACATCGCCGGAGTGAGCTGCGGAATCGCCGCGGGAATGAGCTACGCGGCGGTGGTGTTTCTGATGGGCCGACTGCGCGACGAAAACCCGGCTTGGCTGGTGGCATGGACGCACGCCCTGGCGGCGCTGACGCTGTTGCCCTGGGTGGTTTGGCTGGGCCGCTGGCCGACGCCCGAGCAACTGCTCGTGCTGGCCGCCTTTGGAACGCTGCAAATGGGCCTGCCCTACATCTTCCTGCTCCGCGCGCTTCACTCCATCCGCCCCCAGGAGGCGGTGATTATCGGACTGGTCGAGCCGGTGCTGATGCCCCTCTGGGTGCTGCTGGTGTGGGACGTGAAGGCCGATTGGTGGACCATCCTGGGGGCCGCCCTGATTCTCACCGGGCTGGTTCTCCGCTACGGGGTGATGGAGCTGGCCGGCCAGACCTGGCGCCGGGCGAAGCCTTCCCGATCCCGTGCCTGAGGGGGACGGTCGCCGTGCCGCCGGCCCCCTTTCGCGAAGGGGTTGCCCCGGGGGCTTGTTCTCCCCTCCCAGTGAGGTACGTTTGGGGGGGCCCGGCGGCGAACTCCGCCGTTTTCCCACCTCCCAGCGAAACACTTTCCCCCGTTGGCCCGTCGTAACGTTGGAACGGCAGATCGACCCCGTTCGGCGCGGGTCTCCGTTCGGCCCGGGTCTGGCGACCCCGCCGGACACGGGTGGCCCAGGTTCTTGAACCTGCACCCGGCGGCAGCCGGCAAGAGGTCAGGCGCGTTCGGCGCGGGTCTCCCGACCCCGCCGGGAGCGGGTGGCGACGCCCGGGCGGTGTTCCTATTCGATGGGCGGAGTGATTTGCGCTGGCCTCTTGTGGCACCAGCCACACCGGTTCAAGAACCGGTGCTACCCACGGGAGGTGCTACCCACGGGAGGTGCTACCCACGGGAGCCGAACCACCAGCACGACCTTTCCGCCGCGGAAACGCATACGAGGAAACGCGATGACACGCAAGCACCTCTTTTTCTTTCCGGCCGTGGCCCCCTTGCTTCTGCTGCTGGCGACGGCTTTCCCGGCGGCCGCCCAGGAGCCCGCGCCGGCCGCCGGGGCCGCCAAAGCCGCCAAAGCGCCGGCGGCCAAACCGCCCCAGGCGGCACCAGCCGGACGCACCGACAAAACGCCCTTGCGGGAACAGACGATCTACGTCCCCTATGACGAGTTGCGAAAGACGTTCGAGAAGGAGGGCCGTGGGGTCTTCCTGCCCTACGAGCAGTTTCGCCGGCTCTGGGACGCCGCCCGCAAGGCCAACAAACCCCCGGCCGACCAGAAGCCGCCGGTGGGGGCGCTGATCACGGAGATCGAAAACGAGGCCACGGTCAGCGGCGACGTGGTCCGGGTCGAGGCCCTGTTGAAGATCGAGGTGTTGGGCAAGGGCTGGCACAGCGTGCCCTTGCGACTGGCCGACGCGGCGATCACCGAGGCCCGCCTGGGCGACCAGCCCGCCCGGCTGCTCTCCGACGGCCAGCGGGGCTACAAGTTGCTGTTGGAATCGAAACGCGACCAGCCCACGTCGCTTCAACTCCACCTCAGCTACGCCAAGGCGATCGTCAAGGCGCCGGGCGAAAACAGCGTTTCGTTCGAGGCGCCGCGGGCGCCGGTGAGCCGCTGGCGGGTTCGCATTCCCACCGCCGGCGTGAAGATCGACATCCAGCCGATGATCGCCGCCACGGAAGAAAAGGCCGGGGCCGAAAAAACCGAAAGCGGCAATGCTGAAAAGAAGCCCGCCGGCGACCAGCCCGAGAAACCAGAGGAGAAAAAACCGGAGGAAACGGTGATCCTGGCGTTTGTCGGCTCGGCTCCCCGGGTTCGCATCGGCTGGACCCCCAAGGCGGAAGGCGCCACGGGGCTGGCGGCGCTGGCCAGTGTGCAGGTCCAACAGCAGGTCTTCGTCAGCCAGGGCGTCACCCGCACCCACGCCCAACTGGCCTACACGATCAGCCGAGCCGAGTTGGACCAGCTCAGCTTGAGCGTGCCGGAAGACCAGAAGGTGGTCAACGTGTTTGACGCCAACGTGCGAAGCTGGTCGGTCCAGCGGGCCGAGGGCAAACAGAAGATCACCGTGGCGTTGTTCGAGCCGGCCAAGGGAGCCCAGCGACTGACGGTCGAGTTGGAAAAATTCTCCGGCCCGGCGACCGGGCCGCCGGAGGCCGCCGCGGGCGAGAGCGACAAGGCAAAGGAGACCAAGCCGAAAGAGACCAAGCCGAAAGAGACCAAGCCGAAAGAGACCAAGCCGAAAGAGGCGAAACCGGCGGGTCAGCCCGCCGCGAAGAAAGCCTCTCCGGCGGCCCCCCTGGTCGTGCCCGTGATCGAGGCGTTGGGCGTGGGACGCCAGCAGGGGGTCGTGGTGGTCCAGCTTTCCGAGGGACTGCGGGCCCAAGCGGCCACGACCGGCGGCCTGGTCCAGGTCGACGCCGCCGATTTGCCCGACGAGCTCAAGGGGACCGCCTGGGCCTTTTCCTATCGCTACGCGGCCGTGCCGTTCGAGCTGACCCTCGACGTGGAGAAGGTCGAACCCCGCGTGGCGGCCGATTCGCTGGTGGAGGCCCGGCTCGAACCCCAGCGGATGACGGTCGACGTGAGCACGGTCTACACGATTCAGCAGGCGGGCGTCTTTCGCCTGGAATTCGACCTGCCGGCCGGGTGGGAGGTTCGCTACGTGCAGGGCAGGGCGATCGCCGGCGCCAAGGCCGCGGCGGTCGACACGCATCACCTGGAAGGGAAAGACAAAACGCGGCTGGTGGTCAGTCTTGCACGAAAGGCCTTCGGGCGGGTGGGGCTGGCGTTGCGGCTGGAGCGAGACCTGGACCAGCCCGACCTGTTGGCCCCCACCGGCAAGGCGGCGCAGATCGACCTGCCGGTGCCCCGGGTCGCCCCGGGGTCGGTCGAGCGGTCCACGGGACGACTGCTGGTGCGGGCGCCGGAGGCCCTGCGGGTCAACCCGGACAAGATCAAGGGGCTGCGCGCGGTGGCACCGGCCGAGGCGCTGGAGGGCATGGAGCCCGCCGCCAAGGGCACGGCCGGGCGGATCGTGCTGGCCTACCTTTTCGGCCCGGAACCGACCGCCCTGACGCTGGCCGCCGAGCGTCGCCGACCCCAGGTCACCGTGGGGCAAATGCTGGTCGGACGGATTGAAGACGGGGTGGTGAAGTATCAATGCACGCTCTACTACGACGTGCTCTACAGCGGGATCAAGTCGCTGCGGCTGGACGTGCCGGAAGACGTGGCCGGGGTGCTCCGCAACAAGACCCACGCGGTGCGCGAGCAGGTGATCGACCCGCCGCCGGACGACCTGGCCGCCGGTTACGTCGCCTGGAGCCTCACCGGGGAGACCGAGCTACTAGGGCAAGGCCGCATCGAGCTGGCGTGGGAGAGCAAGATGGACCGGCTCGACATCGGCTCCAGCGTGGCCGTGGACGTGCCCCGGCTGGTTCCCCGGGGCGTGGACCGCTCCTGGGGGCAGATCGTGCTGACCAAGGCCGAGACCGTGGACATCGCTCCCGGCGAGGACCTCCAGGGCCTGCGGCCGATCGACCCCCAGCACGACCTGATGGAAGGGGTCAAGGTTCCGGGCGCGGCGGCAGCCTTCGAGTTTCACGACGACTGGTCGCTGCGGCTGGTCGCCACGCGCTACGAGCTCGAGCAGGTCAAGCAGACCAGCATCGAGCGGGCCGTGCTGCGGATGGTCGTCACCCGCTCCGGCAAGACGGCCGTGCAGGCCCTCTACCGGCTCCGCAGCGCGGGCCAGCGGCTGGAGATTCGTATGCCCAAGGGGAGCCAGTTCGACGCCGATCCGCGAATCAACGGAGAGGCCGTGACGTTGGAGCTGGGGCAGCCGGGACAGTTCTTCGTGCCGCTGGTCGAGTCGGACTCGGACAAGACCTTCCTCCTGGAACTTCGCTACACGCTGGGCAAGACCGGCCGGCGGCTGGGGTGGCCCGAGTTTCCCAACGAACCGGCGATGCAAAAGGTCTACCTCTTGGTCTACCTGCCCGAGGAGATCGACCTGCTGGACACTTGGGGCCCCTGGACGAAGGAGTTCGGCTGGGACGTGGGGCCGGCCGGCCGCTTTCGTCCGGCCAACCGGTCGGACGACGCCAAGCTGCTGCGGTGGGTCTGCCGGCCCGCTCCCCTGCCGGAGACTTTTCCGGTCGACGGGCGGCTCTACGTCTTCTCCACGGTTCGCCCCGGCGACCCCACCAGCGACGCCTTGCGGCTGATGACGCTCCACTCGGGCTACGTCGACATGGCGGTGTTGATCGTGCTGATCGTGGGTGGGCTGCTGCTGTTGGCCGTCAGCGCGGGGCGGAGGATTCTTGCCGCCGGCGCGCTGGCCGTGGGACTGATCGTGGGCGGAGTGTTCTGGCCGCTGGCCGCCGGGCAGATTTGCGACCGCACGCTGCTGTTGCCGCTGGTGTTGGTGCTGGTGGTTTGGGTGGTGCAGTATTTCGTCTGGACGTTGCCCCGGGGGTGGCGGCGGCGAAGGCTTTCTCAGCCAAAGCCCGCCGCCGTGCAGCCTCCTCCGGTGCCCGACGTTGCGACCGATTCCGGCCAAGCCGGTTCGGCGGAGCCGATCGCGGCCGTCCCGGGCGGCGGAGCGGCGGACACCGGCGTCTCGCCGCGGGAAGACTCGGCGGCGGAGCCGATCCGCCTGGAAGAAGACGAGGACGACCAGCCTGGCACCGAGGCTCCCCCCTCGACGCCGGACGACGGCGAAAAAGGAGGGCCGACCGATGGGTAAATCGTTCGCTTCCGCCACGCTGCTCGTGCTGGCGTCGCTGGTGGTCGAGCCCTGGGGTGCGGGACCGGCCACGGCCGGCGAGCCGGAGCCGATGGTCCGCGAAATCTTCGTCCCCCGCGAGGATTTGGAAATCCTGCTGGAAAACCAACCCCGTCGCGTGCTTCTTTCTCGCGGCGAGTACGAGAAGCTGCGGGAGAAGGCCCGCCGGGCGCCCCCGCTCCATGCCCCCGCCGAGGCGATCCTCTCCTCGGCCGACTACACGGTCTCGGTCGAGCAGCGCCGTGCCCGCCTGGTGGGCCGATTCGACGTGGAGGTCCTCGAAAAGGGCCTCATCGCCTTGCCCATCGAACTGGCCGGCGTGGGCCTGCGGCGGGCCACGCTGGACGACAAGCCGGCCGCCCTGGCTTCCGGCGACGGCGGCCGCTTGACGCTCTTCGTCGAGGGGATGGGGCTCCATGTATTGACCTTGGAAATGGTGGCTCCCGTGGAAACCACGGCCGCGCGGCAGCAGCTTTCGGTTCACCTGCCCAAGGTGCCGGCGGCGCGGATGCACCTTACCGTGCCCGGCGACGTGGAGGTCAAAAGCGGCGCCGCCGTGGCCGGCCGCCAGGTCGACGCGAAGGCCGGCCTGACCCGGTTCGAGTTGCTGCCGCCGGCGGGGCCGATGACGCTGGTGATGACGCTCAACAGCCGGCTGCTCCGCCGCCAGCGGGTGGTGGTGGCCCGAAGCGTGCTGGTGGACGAGGTGACCGGGGCCTACGAGCGGATTCACGCCACCGTTTCCATGGAGGTCTTGCACCGTGCGGTGGAGCGGTTTCGGTTCCTCGTGCCGGCCGGCTTCGAGGTGACCGACGTCCGCTGCCCCACGCTGGCCGTTTGGGCAGAGCGGCGCGACGCCGATCGCCGGGTGCTGGAGGTTCGGCTCCGCCAGCCGGCCACGGAGACGGTCGTGTTGAACCTTTCGGCGGTGCGGACCGGGCCGCCGCCGAAGGACTGGTCGCTGGCCCGGCTGGTTCCGCTGGAGGTGGTGGGCCAGTCGGCGGTGATCGGCCTGCTGGTCGACCGGGGTTTGAAGGCGGAGTCGATCGCCGGCGAGGGCCTCATTCCGATCGACACCCAGGTGCTTCGCCGGGCGATTCCCGCCACGGTCTTCCAGGCCGCCGCCGGCGCGCCGCCGATCCGGCCCGTGGCCGCCTGGTATGCCCCCGGCGAGAGCTTTCAAGTGACCGCCCGTTTCCACAAGCCGCCCGCCCGGGTGGCCGCCACGACCAACGTGCTGGTGATCCTGGAAGAGGACGGCCAACGGGCCCAGGGGGGATTCCTGCTGGAGCCGGAAGTCGACAAGCTGTTTGCCGTCGATTTTTCCGTGCCG
Source organism: uncultured Planctomycetaceae bacterium (assembly GCA_964481605.1). Taxonomy (GTDB): domain Bacteria; phylum Planctomycetota; class Planctomycetia; order Pirellulales; family Thermoguttaceae; genus CAYZWG01. Next base: position 8,098 of record CAYZWG010000107.1, on the reverse strand, counting down.
GCCGGCTGGCACGTCACCACGGTGAGCGGGCCGGACAAAAAACCGCTCGATTTTCACCGCCACGGCCCCCCGCGGGTGGCCGGGCAGATTCACGTTCGCCTGCCGCGGGCGGTGGCCCCCGGCGGGCAGTATCGGCTTTATTTCCAGGCGGAAGCCATGCCACCCGGCTGGCTGGGCGATTGGACCACGACCAAGATCGAGTTGCCGGTCTTCGCCTTGGCGGGCGACGTCCGCGACGTGGGTGCGGTGGCCGTCGACGCCCGCGACGATATGACCGTGCGGCCCGACGCGCTGCGGCGGCTTACCCTGCTGGACGAGGACGAGAAGCAGCAGTATCTTCCCGGCGTCCGAACCGACCTGGCCTACCGCTACGAGGGTCGCCCCTACGGGGCCACGCTGAGCGTGGCGCGGACGGCCCCGCGGCTGACGGCGCGGACGTTTTCCTTCCTTCGCGTCGAGCCGGACGCGCTGGTCTGCCATTACGAGATCGCCTACACGGTCGAGGAGGCTCGGACCCGAAAGCTCTCCCTGCTGCTGCCGGCCCAGACGCCCGCGGCGCTTTCCATCCGCGGCTTGGACGGCGTGGCCTTGAAGGAGTTTGCCGCCACGACTGCCGACGGGCAGCGTCGCTGGGACGTGCTGCTGGCCGAGCCCCGTCGCGACCGGGTTCGCCTGGCCGTCGATTTTCAACAGCCCTTGGCGGTGGAAGCCCACCAGGGGCTGGTGCTGCCGCTGGTTCGGGCCGCCGGCGTCGTCTGGCAGTCGGGCCTGGTGGCGGTGGAAGGCAGCGCCGAGCTTGAGGTGGCCGTCGACCGGGGCGAGGATTTTCGACGAGTCGACGTGGGGGAGCTGGTCGACGCGGAGTATCGGCCGGGCCGCCGGGTGCTGGGCGCGTTCGGATTCGTGGGCTTGCCGGGCCAGGTGAAGATCGACGTGACCCGCCCGCCGCAACACGCGCTCTACCCGGTGATCGTCCAGCGGGCGGAACTGCTGAGCCGGCTTTCCGCCGCGGGAATCTGCCAAACGGCGGCCCAGTTCCGGCTCCGCTCGAAGACGCCTTTTCTCGAGGTGCGGCTTCCACGGGGCGCGCGGCTCTGGTCGGCCGACATCGACCGCAAGCCGATCAAGCCCCAGAAGCAGCGCGACGCGCTGCTGGTGAGCCTGCCGGCGACCGATTCGGCCCGGGAGGTGACGCTGCGGCTGCTCTACGAGTCGGACGTCGATGGCGTGGGGCTCCAAGGGCGGATCGCACTGGACGGGCCCACGCTCTGGCTCCGCGAGGAGGGGGGTGGGCGAGGCGTGGCCGTGCCCGTGGCCGATCTCCAGTGGCGGCTCGATCCCCCGCCCGGCTACGTGGTGGTCGATTCGAGCGGCACGGTGGCCCCGGCGCCCGGGCGGCCCCGGCCGGCGTTGTTTCACGTCGCCAGGCAAACGCTCGTCATCCTGGGGGCAAGCCCGCTGCTGCCGGCGATTCACGAGGCGCGGGAAGTCGCCTCCTTGCCCCGTCCGTACCACGTGCGGGAGGAGGCGCAATACGAGGGCGCCGAAATGCCCACCGCGGGGGTGACAATGGACGCCCTGGTCGAGGTGGAGAAAAACGGGCGGCGCGAGCGGCTACGCGAGTCGGAAGGTGAGGAACTCGGCGCGATGAAAGAGGCCGACGCGGCGAGTCGCAAGCTGATGGTCAAGGCGGCCGAAGCTCCCGCGGAGACGGCCGCCGTCGCTACGAAACAGCCGCCGGTTGCCGGCAAGCCGTTTCGCACCCAGCTTTATGCCCGGCGTCTGCGAGGACTTCGCAGCCTGCTGATCGAACTGGAGCAGGGTCCGGAGGGCGCGCCGAACGAGGCCGTGTTCCAGGGGCTGGACGGCTCGCCGCGATTGGTCGTGGCCCTGGCCGACCGGCCGCGATTCGATCGGCTCGGTTGGGCCGTGGGCCTGTTGACGTTCCTCGTCGGGCTGGCGATCACCGATCGGCGTCGGCGGACGCGGATTCAGTTCCTCTTGCTGGTGGTCGTGGTGGGGACGTTGCTGCCGCTGGTGCCGGGGCTGAAGGCGACTCTCGGCCCGGCCGACGCCGCCGTCTACGCCGCCGGGCTGTTGGTGCCCTACTATTTTCTGGCCGGGCTGGTCCGCTGGCTGGTGGGTCTCTTCGGGCGGCGCGGTCGCCCGGCCGTGGCGGCCGCCACGGCCGCGATCTTGCTGGGTACGCTAGCCAGCGGGCCACTGGAGGCCGCCCAGCCGCCGGTCAAGCTGGGGCCCTACACGATCGAGCTGACCACGCCGCCGGCCGCGGTGACCGTGCCCGACGACGCGCTGATCCTGCCCTACGACCCCCAGTCGAAGACGGGCATCGAGGACGCCGACCGGGTCCTCGTGCCTTACGCCAAGTACGAGGAACTGTGGAACCGGGCGTATCCCGACAAGAGCCTGACGGCGCGGAAGCCGCCGGCCGAGTTTGCCCTCGCCGGGGCCGAATACAGCACCACGCTCCGTGGCGACGGCGACCTGGCGCTGGAGGGCCGAATCACCGTGGACGTGTACACGGACGGGCCGGTGACGGTGCCGCTTACGTTGGGCGGTGGCGTGCTGGTGGCGGCGACGCTGGACGGCAAGCCGGCCCGGCTGAGCGTGGCCCGGCCCGACCGCCGACCGCCACCGGGGCCGCGGCAACAGGCGGTCCCCCAGGCCGAATCGCGGCAGGGCCCGGCCGCCGGGCTGCCGGCCGCGCTGGTGCTGTTGCACGTGGAAGGCCGGCGGCGGCACGAGTTGCGGCTGAGCCTTCGCACGCGGCTGGATCGTCGCGGTGGGTGGCGCGTGGCCCAGGCGACCCTGCCGGCGGCCCCGGCGGCGGCGCTGGTGCTGACCGTACCCCAGGCGGAGACGGAACTTCGGCTGGCCGGCGTGGCCGATCGGGGCGAATACGAGACATCGCAGCCGAACCAGCGGATCGAGACCGCCCTGGCCAAGGGGGGAACATTCCACGTCGAGTGGCGAGCCAAGGTCGCCCAGGCCCAGGTTGACCGCGGCCTCACCGCCCACAGCGAGGCCCTGGTGGACGTGCGGGAAGACGGGCTGCGGGTGGAGTGGAACCTGGAGCTGGAATTTCGCCGCGGGCAGCAGGAGGCGTTTTCGCTGGTGGTGCCGCCGGGCTACCTGGTGGAAAAGGTGGAGGGAACGAACGTTCGCGGCTGGGAGGTGCAACAGGCGGACGACGCCCAGACGGTCCGCGTCACGCTGCTTCAGGCGGCCAAGGACGGCGAGCATTTCACTTTGCGGATGTCGCGGCCCGCGCCGAAGGCGTCCCAGGCCTGGGGCGAGTTCGACGCGCCCGCCGTGCGAGTCGCCGGCGCCGCCCTGCACGACGGCCGGCTGCTGATCCGCCGCAGCCCGATGCTCGACCTGCGCACCGTAAGCGTCTCCGGGGCCACGCGGACCGATCTGGCCCAGCCCAAGCCCACCGCCGCGGCACCGGAGTCGGGCATGGCGGAAAGCCCGCTGGGCATCCGGCCTTACCAGGCCTTTCGATTCGCCGCCGACCGCTACGCGATTCGCCTGGCCGCCGCGCCGGTGTCCGCGCGGGTCAACGCCAACGTGCAATCCGTGTTGCGAATCAGCCCGTTCGACCGCACGCTGGAAACCCGGGTCGCGTTGGACGTGGCGGGCCGCCCGATTTTCCTCGTGTCGCTGCTGTTGCCGGTGGGCTTCCAACTGGACGAGGTCTCCGCGCCGGGGTCCTTCGAGTGGGCGGTGACCGACCAGGACGGACGTCCCCGGCTCTCGATCTACCTGGCGGGCGGGGAGGAAGACGACGTGGAGATCGTCGTTCACGGCGCGCTGCCCCGCCAGCCGGAGGGCGAGGACTTGCCCCTTCCCAATATCCACCTGCTCGACGTGCGCCGCCAGCAGGGCGACATCGCCGTGCAGGTCGACCCGGCCGTGGCGGTCACCGCCCGCGACCTCACCGGGTGCGAGGAAGTCTTGCGCCAGCGGCTCCGCTCGTGGCTGGCGCCAAAGCAGCAGCAGGCCGCGGCGCTGGGCCTGCACTGGCGCCGGCCCGACTACGCCGGCCGGCTGCGATTTCGCCCTCGGCGGCCGGACGTTCACTGCGACACGATCACCAACGTGCGGATCACCGATCGCTCGGTGGAGGAGACGATCCTGCTGGACTTCACCATCCGCGGGGCGGGCATCGGCGAGGTGGCTTTCCTGCTGCCGTCGTGGATGGCCGATTGCCGCATCGAGGCGCCGATGCTGCGGCAGAAAACGATCGAGCCGGCGGCCCCAGGCGACGGGGCCCCGATCCGCGTGCGGCTGGAGCTGCAAGACGAAGTGATAGGACAGTATCGGGTGCTGGTCGAAAACGACCGCCTGCTGCGGCCCGAGAACGATTACCAGGCGTCCATTCCCACGCTGGAAAAGGGGGACCGGGTCGACGAGTTCACGGTCCGCCGGTTCGTGGCCATGGAGAGTTCCGGCCGCGACCAGTATTTCATCGACGAGGACAAGCTGGTCGGCCTGGAGAGCCTCAGCCGCAACGCTCGTGATTGGGCCAAGCTGAAGGCCGTGCTGGGCGATCGTATCAAGGAGGCCTTCCTGGTCCGCTCGGACCAGCCCCAGCCGCGGCTGGTGTTTCGCACGCACCAGCGGAAGGCCCTGGAGATGGCCGGGGCGCGAATCGGCCTGGCCGAAACCCGCCTGGTGCTCGACGCCGCCGGCGCCTACCGGGCCGAGCAGGTCTACTGGATTGACAACCGCACGGAGCAATACGTCGACGTGCAACTGCCGTCCGGGGCCAGCCTCTGGACCGCCCAACTGTGGGATCATTCGGGCTGGATGGCCCACGCCTCGGGGGCCCCGGTCGCCGGCCAGCCGCTCAAGCCCACGGAGGTCCCCTCGGCCGCCGCCGGCTGGATTCGGATTCCCCTGGTGAAAACGGCCGAGGGCGATCTGGACAGCGTCCTGCGGCTGCAATACGGCGGGCGGGTGCCGCCCTTGGAAACCGGCCGACGGTTCGAACTGCCCTTCCTTCGCTTGAAAAAGATCAAGATCGAAAAGAGCCAGGTGCGGCTGTTCCTGCCGGAGGATTACTGGTTCGACTTCGACGACACGATGACCCGGGTGCTTGATGCCGGCGACCTGGCGGCCGAGCGGACGGCCTACCAAACCGAGAAAGCCCAGACGCTGCGCAAGGTGCTGCGAACGGCCAAGAACCCCTTCGCCCAGATTCGCGCGGCCAACAACCTGGAGATGCTCTCCCAACTCACTTCGATCGCCAGCGGCAGCTATCAAGGCAATGCGCGTTTCCAGCGTGAACAGGCTCGCCAGAGCACCATCCTCCGCGGGGCCCGGCAAGATATCGGCAAGCTGGATCAGACCCTTCAGCAAAAGGTCGTGCTGGAGGGCCGCGACAGACTCCGCCGGCAGGTCCAGGGACAAACCAACTCGCTCGCCAGGAACGTGGTTCAGGGCCTGGGAACCAACTTTAACACGGGCCGTGCTTTGCCTGCCGGCGGCGAGACGGCTCGGCGGTTCAACGCCCAATGGTTTGACAAGAACCGGCTCTCCAACGAAATGGCCGCCGAAGACAAGGCGATCACCAAGGACGCCGCCGAACGTCTGCTGCTGGCCGATGAAAAGCGCGACCAGGCCAAGGCCCCTCGCAAGAGCAAGGCCGCGCAAAAAAAGGGCCAAGGCCGGCTGGGCCGGGCCCCCGGCGTGTCCCAGGCGGCAACCCCGTTGGCGGAAATGAAAAATCGTCCGCAGCAAGGCAAACCAGCCTCGGGCAAACAACCCGCCAGCCAGGTCGAACAGCGGCAGCAGGCCTTGAGCCGCTATCGGGCTCGCTACCAGCGGCAGAACGCCCAGGCGGTGCCTCCGCCCAGCGACCGGCCGGCAAACGCCCCCGGCGCGGTGGCCGGGCGAGTCGAGCAAGCAAAGAAGATGGCCGGCCTGATTTCCCAGCCGGCAGCGCCAGGCTCCCGCCGGGCCGGTGGCGGCCGGGCCGGCGGCGGCGGGGGCTTTGGCTACGCGGAGGGCCTGGCGGCCGGGCAAGCCGGCCTCGGGGGCCCGCTTCCCGCCGCCGGACTGGCCAGCCTGGACGTGGCCTTTCCCACCCGGGGTCGGCAATACCTCTTCAGCACCCCCCAGGGCGACATCAAGATCACCGGTCGGGCCGTCTCCGGCGAAACGCTCTATCGCGGTTCGATGCTGCTCGGCGTGGCCCTGGCGGCGCTGGTTGTGCTCTGGATCGTGCGGCTGGGATGCCGCGGCCGATTCGACTGGTGGCTCGGCCCGCGGGGCTCCACGCTGCTGATCCTACTCGGCGTGGCGCTGTTGATCTTCTTGCCGGTGGTGGCCCTGGCGGCGCTGGTCGGCGGGGTGATGGTCAAGGTGAACCGGTGCCGCCGGAAGCGTGCCGGGGCCAAGTCGGCAGCGTGAGGCAAGTCGGGATGCCATCTCGGTCCCAAGCTCCAGCTTCACCATCTCGGTCCCAAGCTCCAGCTTCACCATCTCGGTCCCAAGCTCCAGCTTCACCATCTCGGTCCCAAGCTCCAGCTTGGGACCGCACCCAGCGTCGAGCGCCGCTTCGCCCGTGTCGAAGCGAGACACCCGTGCGTGGGTTCCCAAGCCGGAGCTTGGGAACCAGGTGGAATGGGAACCGGGTGGAAGCTGGAGGTTGGGAACCAAGTGAGTAGGCCGGCACGGCTGGCCCTACCGCCTTGCCGCGTTGGGCTCCGGCATCTGGGCGTCGACCTCGGACCGCCATTGGTGTAGCTCGCTGCGGAGGGCGGCCGCAAGGTCGGGCCGCCCGCCGGCCAGGTCGGTCGTCTCGCCCAGGTCCTCGGCCAGGTTGTACAGCTCGACGTGGGCGTCCTCGAAATACTCCAACAGCTTCCAGTCTCCCCGGCGGATCGAACCGACGGGCGTGGTCGTGGGGTAGTAGTGGGGGTAGTGCCAGTAGAGTGCCTTGCGGGGGAGCGATTTGTTCGGGTTTCGCAAGAGCGGCACCAGGCTTAGCCCGTCCACCGTGGCGTTGTGCTTGGCGTCGCCTGCCAGGGCGGCCATTTCGAGCATGGTGGGGTAGAAGTCGATCGTGCTCACCGGCTGGTGGCAGACGGCTCCGGGCGGCGTCACGCCGGGCCAGCGGATCAACAGCGGCACCCGCACGCCCCCTTCGTAAAGCGAGCCCTTGCCGCTGCGCAGTGGTGCGTTGCTGGTCACCGTGTGGCCCCGGTGCTTGTTGATGAAACCGCCGTTGTCGGAGGTGAAGATCACCACGGTGCGATCGGCCACGCCGAGGGCCTGTAGCTTGGCCAGGATTCGGCCCACGCTCCGGTCCAGGGTGGCGACCATGGCGGCGTAGGTGGGATTGGTGTGGTGCATCCCCGCGGTGAGTTTCTTGCGAAACGGCTCGACCCGATCGTCGGGGGCCTCGATCGGCGTGTGCACGCTGTGCCAGCACATATTGAGGAAAAACGGTCCGTCGGCCACGTGGTCGAGCACCTTGAGGGCCTCGTCGGTAAGCCGATCGGTGAGGTATTCGCCCGGGTGACCGAACTCCAGGTGGGGCACGTAGCGAAACGCATCGCCGAAGCCGGGACCGGAGTAGGGATAGAAAAAGGTCGTGGGGGCGCCCCAGTGGGTGCCGCCGATGTTGGCGTCGAAGCCCTGGGTTTGGGGATAGTAGGACGCGCCGCCCAGGTGCCATTTGCCCACGTGGGCCGTGTAGTAGCCGGCCTGGTGGAGCACTTCGGCGATGGTGACCTGCTCGTGGGGCAGATCACCCAAGGTGATCGGCGGAATCAGCTTCCGCCCTCGCGGCGGATGGTCCGATGCCTCGCTCCAGATGGTCATGTGCAGCCGGGCAGGGCATTTGCCGGTGAGGATGGACGCCCGGGTGGGCGAGCAAACCGGTGCCGCGGCGTAGGCGTCGGTAAACCGCACGCTGCGGCGGGCCAGCTTGTCCAACTGGGGCGTCTCGTGCAGGTCGCCGCCGTAGCAGGCCAGGTCGGCCCAGCCCAGATCGTCGGCCAGAAGAATGACGAAATTCAGCGGCGGGTCCTTTTTCGACCCATCGGCCGCCGCCGGCCGGCACCAG
>CAYZWG010000106.1:12844-14479 GCA_964481605.1 uncultured Planctomycetaceae bacterium | reverse complement strand
CGCGGGTCTCCTGACCCCGCCGCCGTGTGGGCGGCAGTCCGGCACGCCACAATCCTCGCCTCTTGTGCCTCGCGGCACCCCGATAGCAAAGCTATCGGGGCCACCCGCGGGGCCACCCGCCGAGAGAGAACCCCCCGCTCGCGGTGCCCCCCGCCCCGCGAAACAGGCCAATCTCCGTTGACGCGGGCCGCCAAGTTGGAGATACTTCCCCGACGCGTTTTATCGAGGGTTGCACCGCAAGCAAGAGCTTTTCCAACATGAGTTCCAACGGCGAAGAGCAACTTGGCGAGTATTGTCTGGAGGTGGCCCGGCGGGCGAAAGCCGCGGCGGCCCAAATGACCGAGGTGACCGGCCGGCAGAAAATCGACTGGCTTCGCCACGGCGCGCGGCTTTTGGGTGAGCGTTCGGTGGCCCTGGCCGAGGCGAACCATCGCGATCTGGCCGCCGCCGAAAGCTTTGGCCTGACCGACGCCCAGGTGGACCGGCTGCGGCTTACGCCGGAAGGAATCGCGTCGATCGCCCGGGCCCTGAAGCAGGTGGCCGCGCTGCCCGATCCGGTGGGGGCCGTGATCGAGTCTTCCGTGCGGCCCAACGGGCTGGAGGTGCAGAAGGTTCGGGTGCCGCTGGGAGTGATCTTTTTCATCTACGAATCGCGACCCAACGTCACCGCCGACGCGGCTGCCCTGTGTGTCAAGAGCGGCAACGCGGTGATCCTTCGCGGCGGCAAGGAGGCGGCCCACTCCAACGCGGCGATCGCCGGAGTGCTGGCCGAAGCGGCCGCCGACGCCGGCCTGCCGGGCGACGCCGTGCAACTCGTGTCGACCACGGATCGCCGGGCGGTGGGGCACTTCCTCAACCTGCCCGAGTACATCAACCTGGTCATTCCCCGGGGCGGCGAAGGTCTCATCCGCCGAGTCAGCGAGGAAGCGAAGATGCCGGTCCTCAAGCACTACGCCGGCAACTGCCACGTCTATCTCGACAAGTCGGCCGATCCGGCGGAGGCGCTCGAGTTGGTGGTCAACTCGAAATGCCAGCGGATGGGCGTCTGCAACGCGGCTGAATCGCTGGTGGTGCACGCCGACGTGGCCGAGAGCCTGCTGCCGAAGGTTGCCGCGGCCCTGCTGGCGGCCGGCGTGGAGATTCGCGGAGACCAGCGAACACGCCAACTTGTCGCCGCCGCAAAACCGGCCACCGAGCAGGACTACGGCCAGGAATACCTCGGCCCGATCCTTTCCGTCAAGGTGGTCGACGGCCTGGACGAGGCGATCGACCACATCAACCGCTACGGCTCGCACCACACCGACGCCATCGTCACGCAAGATCTCCACGCCGCCCGCCGGTTTGCCAGGCAGATCGACAGCTCCGCCGTGATGATCAACGCCAGCACCCGGTTCAACGACGGCGGCCAGTTTGGCCTGGGCGCGGAAATCGGTATCAGCACCGACAAGTTCCACGCTCGCGGCCCCTGCGGGCTCAATGAGTTGACCAGTTACAAATACGTGGTCTACGGAACGGGGCAGATACGGAGCTAGGCAAGTCCCAGGAAACAAGCTGGGCCGGCCGGGCAGAGAGACGAAGAGGGAGAACGTCCTCGGTGCGGGGAGAACGTCCTCGGTCCCAAGCTCCAGCTTGGGA
>CAYZWG010000106.1:11446-12744 GCA_964481605.1 uncultured Planctomycetaceae bacterium | reverse complement strand
AGCTTGGGAACCAGGGTGGCGACGTGCGTGCGAGCACGCACCCTACGGCTTGGGAACCAGGGTGGCGACGTGCGTGCGAGCACGCACCCTACAGCTTGGGAACCGGAGGTAGGTTGGGGAGCCAGAAGCAAGGATGGTAAGGCTAAGCCCCTGCCAAGTGAGCAAACCCAACGCGCGATTCAGGGATCGAATCGATGAGCGGTGACGTACTCAGCCAGGCGGAGGTGGAAAACCTCCTCAGTGCCATGGCGGCCGGCGGCGAGGCCGCGGCCACCGCGGCCGGGGCGGCGGCCACCGTGGCCACCACGACCGATCGTGCCGGCGCCGCGCCGGTGGCGACCAGGCCCCGCGGGAAGATTACCCCCTACGACTTCAAACGCCCCGAGCGCGTGGGCAAGGAGCAGATGCGGGCCCTGCAGACGCTGCACGAGGGCTTCGGGCGAAACTTCGCCGCCGGGCTCTCTGCCATGCTGCGAAGCATGGTCGAGGTGAAGCTCACCAGCGTCGACCAATTGACCTACAGCGAGTTCGTCTTCAGCCTGGAAAACCCCACCTGTTTCAACCTCCTCAAGGCCGAGCCGCTGGAAGGAAACCTGATCCTCGACATCAATCCTTCCATTCTCTACCCCATCATTGATCGACTGCTGGGGGGAGGCAACGAAGGAAGTCCCCTGGCCCGGCGGCCGCTCACCGAAATCGAGTTGAGGCTGGTCTCCCGAATCACCGGCCTGTTCCTCGACGAGCTCCGCCACGCCTGGGAAAACGTGCTCGAACTGCACCCCGAGGTGACCCGCGTGGAGAGCAATCCCCAGTTGGTGCAGATCGTTCCGCCCAACGAGGTCGTGGTGTTGATCTCGTTCGAGGTGGCGCTGGGCGAAGTGCGGGGAATGATCAACCTCTGCATCCCCTACAACTCGATCGAGCGAATTAGCAGCAAGCTGTCGGCCAACAGTTGGGTCACCTACGGCAAGCGGAAGCCCACCCCCGAAGCGCTCGACAAAATCAGCCGCACCCTCCGCGGTTCGCTGGTCGAGGTGATGGTCCGCCTGGCACAAACCCGCATCACCACCCGCGAACTGGTCGATCTCAAGGTGGGCGACATCATCACCACCCAAAAGGACATTCGCAGCCCGCTCTTGGTCACCGTCGAAAGCATCCCCAAGTTCCGGGCGCTGCCCGGGGCCTTCAAGGGACAAAAGGCAATCCAGGTCGCCGAGCTGATCGCCGACCCCTCCGAAGCCATCGGCGATTGAGGCAACTCCCGGGAAATAGAGTACCCGGCGCTCGGCGCTCGGCGC
>CAYZWG010000106.1:0-11346 GCA_964481605.1 uncultured Planctomycetaceae bacterium | reverse complement strand
CGGCGATTGAGGCAACTCCCGGGAAATAGAGTACCCGGCGCTCGGCGCTCGGCGCAGGTCTCCTGACCTCGCCGAAACCATCGCGGCGCAGGTCTCCCCGGCACGGTATGTTGTTTCCCGGGACTTGCCTTAAAGGCCGGTCGGCCCCGCTCCGGCGACCATTCAACGGCCGGCGTCGCCCTCAGCGGGCCAGCAGGTTCACCGCCCGCACCGTCCGGGTCCGCTCCTCGATCGCGTCGGGCAGATACCCCTTGAACCAGGCCTTGGCCCGATAGGTGAACTCGCGGCCGTCGGGCAGAAAGTCCAGCGGCGGAGAGTGGGAGGCCAGGGGGTCGTTGCCGCGGGTGGTCGTGTGGGGATTCTCGTGGCAGCCGACACACGATTTTCGCTCCCCCGGCCGCGGATAAATCCACGTCCGCTGGTTGCCCACCACCCGACGGTCGCTGTCGAGCACCTGAAAGTGGAGCAGCCGGTCGGCCGGGGCGCGGACATAAAACGAGCCGTCGGCAGCCAGCGGCGCCGTCCCCAGCACCCGCGCGAACGTGCCCCCGTGGTTCTTCCAGACCGGCCAGTCGTTGGTCTGGGTGCTGTGTCGGGCGACCACCGGCACGCCTTCGACCAACCGCACCAGTCGCCCGCGAACCGGCACCTCCGCCTCCTGCGTGGCAAACACCGTCGAGCAGAGAAACCGCCCGCTGTAGCCGCCGGCCACCGTCTGGTCCGGTTGAAGTCGCCCCCGGGGCCGGGCCAGGATCGGTCGCGGCTCGAAATCGGCCCGCGCCGGATCGTCAAACACCAGTGTCCGCTTGCCCGTCGCCGGGTCCAACAGATACAAGCCCAGGTTGATCTTTTCTCGCTCGGCTTCCTTCTTGCACGCGGCGCAGAGGATCGTGCCGTCGGCCAGGGGAAAGGGGGTCGTGTAGGCCCACTGCTTGAAGTCGCCGCAGATCAGCCTTTCCGCGCCCCGCCCCAACCCGACCAGGGCCAGCCCGCCCTGGGTCGAGACGACGACGTGCCGGCCGTCGGGCATCGGTTGCGGCTGGGTCATCCGCAAGACACGATGGGTCAAGGGGGCTTCCTGCCCATCGGCCGGGGTCCTCGGCCCATGGTCGAGGTTCCGCCAAAAAACCCTCCGCTCGGGACCGTAGAGCACCACGTCCTGGGTGCCGTCGGCGTGGATCGCGTGCAGGGTCAGTTCCGTCTTGTTGCGGGAGTAGAAGACCTCCAGCCGGCTGAACACGATCCGCCCGTCGGGCAGGATCGCCGGCTCGTTGTCGCGGCCGATATTGGTGGCCAGGGGACGCAGATTCGAGCCGTCGGCGTTCATCGTGCAAAGGACCGTGCAAGGATAGCCGTGATACTCGTCGCGGATACCGCTGCGGCTGGCGGCCAGCACGATCCGGCCGTCCGGCAGATACGTCGGGCCCACGTGGTGGTAGGGACCGCGAGTCAGTTGCGTCAGCCCCGTGCCGTCGACGTTGATCCGGTAGATCTGCCACCAGGGGTCGTCCTCGCCCCGCCGGCAAAAGAGCACGTGGCTGCCGTCCGGGGCAACTTCCGGCTCGGCCACGTAGCCGTCGTCGAAGCGGGTCAGCGGCGTCACCCGGCCGTCGGGCCGCGGTGGGCGAAGCACGACCAGGTTTCGCCCGGGCCGATAGGCCGGGCCGGAGTCGGTCACCACGTAGGTCGATCGCCAGCGGTCGGCCTGCTCCACGGTGCCCAGCGTGTTGGGAAGACTGTTGCTGCCCTGGAGGAACACCACCGCCGCGATCGTTTTCAAGCCCCCCGGCCGGCCGGGCGAAAGGGCCGGCGGGCGGACCGTGTTGTTTCCGCCGCGGGCAACCGGGGCCTGTTGGCCGGGGTCGCCCGAGGGTCGGGGCCCGGTGACGAAGATGCCGCGAGCCCGCAAGGCATCTCGCGCGATCTGTCGAACGCAGAACAGCTTGTGGTGCAGGGCGGCGTCTCGCAGCGCGTCGACGGCCGCGCTGCCGCCCAGGTCGGCTAGTGCCTCGGCCGCCGCGTGGCGAATCTCCGGCGCGGAGCGTTCGTCGTTGAGGATTCGCGCGATCATTGCCGCGTGCTCCTTCGCGCCCAGCAGTCCCAGGGCCCGCACCAACGCCTCACGCCACCGCGGGGCCGGGTCGTTGTACTCTTCGTCCTTGAAGGTGCCGCTGTAGCCGAAATCGGCCTCCGGCTTCGACGCGGCCAACCGCCGGGCAATCGGTTCGATGGCGGCGGGGTCGCCCAGCCAGGCCAGCGTCTTGGCCGCGTTGATGCGGACCCAGCCTTGGGGGTGATCCAGCAGGTTCACCAGCCGGGGCAGGTCGGCCCGGTCGGTGCAGACGGTCGGCAGCCAGGAGGCCAGCCGATAGGGCGGAAAGTCGGGCCAGACCGTCGTCTTCTCCGGCGGCGGTGGCAGCCGCCGCGCTTGGCCCAACCGCTGGAAAACATACTCGCAGGCCTCCTGACGGAGGCCCGACTTTTCCATCAGGTAGCGGGTGAGCAGGTGGCCCACCTCGGGCTGGTAGAGCATGAACGTGTCGTGGTCGCCCTGCTGGTTGGCCATCATCCGGGGGGCCAGCCGCCCGAGCAGGGCCAGGTCCTCGGCGCTCTCCAGGGGCAGCCGGGCGAGCGCGTAGGAAAACCAGTACGGGGTTTCCAACATGCGATCCTCGCTGGGAAACCCCATCACGTCGTCGGCCGGCACATTCTCGGGGTTTTCGCCCTGGAGCGTCTTGGCGTAGCGAGGGTAGCGGCGGAGCAACTCGCCCGCTGCCCGGGGATCGCCCAAGTCGCCCAGCGCGTCGGCCGCCGCGCGTGCCCAGGTCGTGTTGTCCAACAGATGCACCAGCGCCCGGTAGCCGGCCTCGTCCTTCAAGCGGCCCAGCGAGCGGATGCCGGCGCGAACCATGGGCCGAAACTTCTCGGCCGTCGGAGGCGCGGGCCCAAGCACGTCGAGAATCGACCGGGTGGCGCCGCGGCCGCCCAGGGCTCCCAGCGCCCGCAGCCCGCGCTCCAACCGCCACTCGATCGGCACCCCGGCCGGGGCCACTAGCGCCAGCACTTCCCGTGGCGGACGGTCCCCGGGCACGGAGGCCCACCAGCGCCGCCAGACCTCGGTCTGACTCGCCCGCTCCCGGGGCGAAGCCAGACCGTCCAACGGAAACTCCATCCCGGTCAGATTGGTTAGTGCCACCTCCGCCGCCTGGCGAACCGTCCAATCGGCGTCCGCCAGTTTTTCGATCAGCCGCGCCACCGACTTTCGGCCCCCACACCAGGCCAGCGCCAACACCGCCCGGCGGCGAACCTCGACCGAAGGGTCGTCAACGCGACCCAGCAGGCCATCTTCGGCCGAGTAGGCCCGCAGAAACCCCAGGGTTTCGGCCCCCGCGGCACGGGTGGGGGCATCGTCCGAGCCCAACTTCGCCAGGTTCTCCGCCACCTGCCGCCGGTAGGGGTTCTGTAAGGGCGGTCCAGCGACGCACAGATTCGACTCGCCGGCGGGCAACAGCCAGAGGAAGAGGAAGAGCCGAGAGACCCACGTCGAAAGGGGGTGGCGTAACATGGCGGTGCGGGGCAAATGGGAGGCCGTGCGGCATGGCGAGCCGGAACAACGAACCCGGGTTAGCGTAAACGCTGGCCCGGACCGCCGCAAGCGACTACACTGGGCACCCTCGGGCATCCCCTGTTCGGCGCGGGTCTCCTGACCCCGCCTACAGCGCTGTAGGGTGGGTGCCCCGCACCCACGCGGGGCCTCCAACTTCCCCTCGTTCCCAAGCTCCCGCTTGGAAACCAGGTTGGGAAACCACAACCGTTTTGGCAAGGGACACCGTCGTGCGATATCGCTCAGGATGTGCTGCCGCGGTTGGAGCGGCGATCTTGTTGGGACCGTTTCTGGCCGCCGGAGTCGCCGCGGCGCCGCGCCTGGAGCTTCGTTCGCCCGACGGCCTGGTTGCCGTGGGCTTTGACCTGGATGCGACGGGGCGGCCCACTTACGACCTGGCCTACGGCGGCGTGACCGTGCTCGAGCCATCGCGGCTGGGGCTGTCGCTGGAAGGGGCCCCGGACCTGGACGGAGGTTTTCGCGTCGAGCGGGTTCAACGCACCGCCCACGACGAAACCTGGCGACCGGTCTACGGCGAGCGGAGTGAAATCCGCGACCACTACGGCGAAATGATCGTCGAGTTGGCCGACGGCAACGATCCGCTCCGGCACCTGGCGCTCACCTTCCGGGCGTACAACGAAGGCGCGGCCCTGTGCTACACGATCCCCCGCCGGCCGGGGCTGGAGCGGCTGGTGATTGCGGCCGAACAGACCCAGTTTCGCTTCGCCGCCAATCACGTCTGCTACCCCGTCTATTCGGCCCAGGGCCTCTACCAGCGGGCGGGCATCGACGAAGTGAAGCCCAACTGCGAACGCCCCCTGCTGGTCGAAGTCGCCGACAACGTTTACGCCGCGGTGGGCGAGGCCCGCCTGGTCGACTATGCCCGGATGAGGTTTCAGCCCGATCCCCGCGGTCCCCACGCGCTGCAAGCCATGTTGGCCGGCAAGGTGGTTGCCGAGCTGCCGCTGAAGACGCCCTGGCGGGTGATCCTGCTCGGCCACAGCCCGGGCGAACTACTCCAGCGTAACGGCCTCTTCCTCAATCTGAACGACCCTTGTGCCATCGCGGACACGTCCTGGATCAAGCCCGGCAAGGTGATTCGCGAGGTCACCCTGACCACCGAAGGCGGCAAGGCCTGCGTCGATTTCGCCGTCCAGCGGGGCCTGCAATACGTGGAATACGACGCCGGCTGGTACGGAAACGAATACGACGACGCCAGCGACGCCTCCACGGTCACCCGCGATGCCAAGAAATCGAGCGTCCGGGGCGATCTGGATCTGCACGAGGTGATCCGCTACGCCGACCAGCGGGGAATCGGCATCCTGGTTTACGTCAACCGCCGCCAGCTCGAGCGGCAGTTGGACGAGATTTTGCCGCTCTATGCGAAGTGGGGGATCAAGGGGGTCAAGTACGGATTCGTCCAGGTGGGGAGCCAGCAGTGGACCGCCTGGTTGCACGAGGCGGTGCGCAAGGCGGCCGCGCACCGGCTGATGGTCGACGTGCACGACGAGTATCGCCCCACCGGCTTCGAGCGGACCTATCCCAACTTAATGACCCAGGAGGGCGTGCGGGGCAACGAGACGATGCCCACCGCCGAGCACAACTGCATCCTCCCCTTCACGCGGATGCTCTGCGGGGCGGCCGATGCCACGATCTGCTGGTACACGCCCAGGATCAAAACGACCCACGCCCACCAACTCGGATGTGCCGTGGTCTTCTACAGCCCTTGGCAGTTCCTTTACTGGTACGACCGGCCGGCCCAATACCGGGGCGAGCCCGAGTTGGAGTTCTTCCAGCGGGTGCCCACCGTCTGGGACCAGACCCGGGTAATTCGCGGCGAGATCGGCCGATACGTGGTGATCGCCCGCCGCAGCGGCCACGACTGGTACGTGGGCGTGCTCAACGCCCGGAAGCGGCGGACGTTGGAGGTGCCGCTGGAGTTTCTCCCACCCGGTCGGCGCTACCGGGCCTTCGTCCACACGGACGGCTCGCCGTCGGGCGACGCGCCCACCAGTGTTCGCTCGACCCGGCAGGTGGTCGATTCCGGCACCGTGCTCAGCGTCGACGCGGCCCACAACGGTGGCGGTGCGATCCGCATCGTCCCGCTGGAGCCCGGCGCGTGACCCGGCACCGCGGACTGGACGCTTGTGAATGGTAACCCGAAGCGTAAGCGAGGGATTCCAGGCTGGCGATTCTCCCTCGCTTACGCTTCGGGTTACGATGGGCGTCGTTCCTGGCCGTTCCGCTATCGGGGGGGCCATGGCGGGGTGACAACCTCGCCGGAATTGACCTTCCCCCGTGGCTGGGTTTTTGGTACTACCCGGCTCGAATCGCCAAGGCTGCGCGCCGGCCGTGGAGTTCGTCGCGGGTCTGGCGACCACGGTTGTCGTAGGGCCGGCTGTGCCGGCCGGTTGCCGCACTTCGCGGCGCCAGCCACGTTTCGGCCGGGCCCTGCGGGGCCAGGTTATTTCCCGGGACTTGCCTAAGTCATTGTCAACCAACGGGTTGAGGGGTCACCCATGAAACGCATTCTTCTTCGACTGTCCGCCCTGGCCGCCGTCCTCGTGCTGGGCCTGACGGCAATGGTCCGGGCACAACGCGACGCCAGTCCGCTCCGGCCGATTTCCAAGCCGGCCGCGCCGGCCTCAAGCGACACGATACGCCCCATCGGCCAGCCGCCCGCCGTGGTGGACCGCCCCCAGACCGGGCCTGCGGCCGACGGCAACCCGCTTCGCCCGCCGGCAACTCCGGCAGCGGCGTCGAGGGTGATCCCCGTCTCCAATGAAACCACCGGGCCAACCCCCGGGACGGCCGCCCCCGGGGCCCCGGGGCCGGTTGCCGGCGGCGTCTCGCCGATCGACGTCTTCTCCCTCCAGACAGCGGCCGCCAACTTGGACGGCGGGGCGAGCGGTTCGCCCAACGCCGGGCCACCCCCGGCGGCCACTCCCACCCTGGCGCCCAGCCGAAATCCCGGCCAGGCGGCCGGGTTGCCGGCGGGCATCCCCACGATGGCTCCCGTCGGTTCCCCGCCGGCCACCGTTTCGGCGGCGCCACCCTCGCTCGGCGGGCTGGCGCCGGCGTTGCCACCCCCCAACCGGGCGGCCACCGGCGCGGGCAACACCGGCCCGGCGGCCACGGCCACGCCCGGTATGGCGGCCCGCGAGCCGGCCCCCTTCCGCCCGGAAGCGGGAGCCGTGGGGCCCCCTTCGCTCTTGCCGAACGAGGGCGGCCAGACCCTTCCGATCGTCGCCGGCGACGTCGGTACCGCGGCCTCGGCCCCCACCGCCGCGCCGTCGAATTCCCTGGTCACCGGCAGCGGGCAGCCGGGCAACAAGGCCCTGGAGGGACCGCAAACGCCGCAGTTGGTGATCCAGAAGTTCGCTCCGGATGAGATTCAGGTGGGCCGGTCCGCCGTCTTTCGCATCCGCGTTCACAACCCCGGTCCCACGGCCGCCCACGGCGTGGAGATTCACGACGAGGTTCCCAAGGGCACGCGGCTGGAAGGCACCACGCCCCCGGCGGAACGGGGCACCCAAGGCGAGTTGGTCTGGCAGGCCGGCACGATCGAGCCCGACGGGGAATACGCCATCGAAATCGAATTGATGCCCACCGACGAGGGCGAGATCGGCAGCGTGGCCACGGTCCACTTCCAGGCGGAGGCCTCCGTGCGGACCTTTGCCACGCGACCCCAGTTGGCCGTGGAAGCGACATTCCCGGAAAAGGTCCTCAAGGGGGAAGAGGTCACGCTGGACATCAGCGTGTCGAACCCCGGCACGGGCCTGGCCGAGGGGATCGTGCTGGAAGAGCACGTTCCGGCCGGCTTTCAGCATCCGGCCGGTTCGCAGTTGCAATACGAGGTGGGGAGCCTGGCTCCGGGCGAAAGCCGCAAGATTCAGTTGACCCTGCTGGCGACCCACGCGGGCCCCACCACCAACGTGCTCTCGGTCACCGGCGAGCCCAACCTGCACGTGGAAAACCAGCAGCAGACCGAGGTCATCGCACCCAAGCTGGACGTTGCCGTGGAGGGTCCCAAGCGCCGCTACCTGGAGCGCGAGGCCGTGTACACGCTTTCGGTCAGCAATCCCGGCACGGCGCCGGCCCACCAGGTGGAAATGGTGGCCGAACTGCCGCCGGGACTGAAGTTCGTCGCGGCCAATCACAACGCCCATTACGAAGAGGATAACCGCACCGTCCACTGGCTGCTGGATGAACTGCCGGTGAAAGAGACGGCTCCGGTCCAACTCACGGCGATGCCGGTCGAGTCGGGGGAACACACGCTTCGCTGCCACTCCAGCGACGACAGCGGCGCCACCGGCGAGGCGGAACAGGCGGTCTACATCGAGGGCATCGCGGCGATCTTCTTTGAAGTGGTCGACGTGGATGATCCGATCGAGGTGGGCGGCCAGACGACCTACGAGATTCGCGTCGTCAACCAGGGCTCGAAGACGGCCACCAACGTCCGCGTGGCGGTGCTGCTGCCGCCCCAAATGCGCGTGGTCGCGGCCGAGGGCCCGGCGCGCCACACCGTCGAGCCGGGCCGCGTGCTGTTCGAGGCGCTCCCTCGGCTGGCACCCAAGGTGGACACCACCTACCACGTGCGGGTGCAAGGTCTCCAGGCCGGCGACCAGCGAGTCCGCGTCCAGGTGGTCACCGACGAACTGCAAACCCCGGTGACCAAGGAAGAAAGCACCCGGGTCTACGCCGACCAGTAGCCAACGGCGCGCTCATCGCGGCACGCGCTCGGCGCGGGTCTCCCGACCCCGCCGGTGGTGTTCCCTCCCGTCGCTCACGGCGACGTGGAGACAAACCGGTAGCTGCCCGATGCGATCTTGAAGATCGCCCTGCCGTCGCGGTGGCCGGCCGGTGTGACTCCCTCGGCCTTGGCGGCGGGCCGACCGCCTTCGCTCACGTCGGCCGCGTCCCTGGCCGGCACGAACACCGTGGCCGTGGTGTTGGCCGGAATGCCGACTTCCAGCACGAACCGATCGCCGTCGCGCCGCCAGGCGCTGGTCACCGGCCCGTGAATCGAGTCGTAGCGGGCCCGCACCCAGTGGATGGGCGGGTGATCGGGGTTGCTGCCGGGCGACGGCGGCGACGGTCGAATCACGATCCGCCCGAAGCCCGGGCCATCCGTGTCGATGCCGGCCAGGGTCTCGAACATCCACTGGCAGACGGCGCCAAAGGCGTAGTGGCTGAACGAGTTCATGGACGGATTGTGCAGGCCCTTGTCGCGGGTGAAGCTGTTCCACCGCTCCCAGATCGTGGTGGCGCCGTTGGCCACTTCGTATCCCCAGGAGGGGTACTCGCGGCTTTGCAACAGGCGAACCGCCAGGTCGTTCTTGCCGGCGGCGGAGAGGACCGGCAAGAGCGGCCGTGTGCCGAGGAATCCGGTGGCCATGCGGCCGCCGTTGGCGGCGATAAGCTGTTCCAGGCGATCGGCGGCCTGCCGTTGGCGATCGGCGGGAACCAGGCCCACCCAGAGCGCCGTGGCGTAGGCCGTTTGGGTGTCGACCGTGAGGGTGCCGTCGGGCTGGAGGTATTTCTTGGCGAAGGCGGCGCGAATCCTGGCCAGCAGGTCGCGGTAATCGGCGGCGTCCTCCTTCTGGCCGATGGCCGCCGCCATCTCGGCCATCAGCTTGGCCGTGTAGGCGAAATAGATCGTATCGACGTATTCCACCGGTGTCTCTTGGCCCAGGGCCAGCCAATCGCCCCAGCCGTTGCCCACGGCCACCCCCAGACCGTCGGGGCTGTTGCGGCGGCGAAAATCCATGAACCGCTTCATCGAGTCGTAATGCCGCCGGATCACGCGGCGGTCGCCGTAAACGTGGTAGATCGTCCAGGGGCAGATGATGCCGGCGTCCATCCAGGCGCTGGCGAAGGCCTTGCCGCGACCGCCGTGCTGCATGGGATAGGGGGCATAGTCGGGATAGGCCCCGCTGGGTCGCTGGGCCTCTTCCAGGTCGTCCAGCCACTTGGTAAAGAACGCCGCCACGTCGGCGTTGTAGGTGGCCGTGCGGATATAGATTTGCGCGTCGCCCATCCAGCCCAGCCGTTCGTCACGCTGGGGACAGTCGGTGGGAACCTCGAAAAAGTTGGCCCGCTGCGTCCACACCACGTTGCGGAAGAGCCGGTTGACCATCGGGTCGGAACACTCGAACGAGCTGGCCAGGGGCGTGTCGCTGCCGAGCACCACGCCGGTGACCGCGTCCAAGCCGGGCCGGCCGGGATAGCCGGTCAACTCGACGTATTGGAAGCCGTGGTAGGTGAATTGCGGCGTCCAGGTTTCGCCCTCCGGGTCGCCGCGGAGGATGTAGCCATCGGTGGCCCGGGCGCGGCGGAGGTTTTCGGTCATCAGCCGCCCGTCGGAGTGGAGCATTTCGCCGTGGCGAATCTTGATCCGGGTGCCGGCCGGCCCCTTGCACTTCAGCCGCACCACACCGGCGATGTTTTGCCCCAGGTTGAAGATGAACACGCCCGGCGACGGCTCGGTGATTTCGACCGGCTTGATCTCCTCGGTGGCCCGGATGGGCACGCCCATGTAGGCCTGCATCCGCGGCGGCGGCTGGAATCCCAGTTCCACTTCCCGCGGCCCGGCGGTGTCGAAAAAGGTGGCCTTGGTGCTGCCGTTTTCGTCGGCCGCGATGGCCCCGTGCCAGCCGCCGTCGTCCGGCGCGGGGGCGGCCCAGCCGGGGTGTTCCAGCCGGGCGTCGTAGCTCTCGCCCATCAGCATGTCGGCCGCTCGGATGGGGCCCGTGGCCACCTTCCAACTCGGATCGGTGGCAACCACCCGGCGGGAGCCGTCGGCATACTCGATTTCGAGTTGCACGCGTAGCGCGGGCGTCTTGCCGTAGAAGTAGCGGCCACACTTGTTTGGCCCGTAGCCCACCAGCAGGCCGTAGCCCACGTAGCCGGCGTACCAGCCGTCGGCCACGATCGCCCCGATCGTGTTGTCGCCCTGGTTGACCAGATCGGTGACGTCGAAGGTGTTGTAGTAGCACCGCTTCTTGTAGTCGCACCAGCCGGGTGTAAACAGGCGCCGGCCCACGCGGTGGCCGTTGAGGTGAAGCTGGTAGATTCCCAGTGCCGAGGCATAGACGGTGGCCCGGCGAACGGGCTTGTCGAGCGCGTAGTTTTTTCGGTAGTAGTGGGGCGGCGGCAGCACGACCTTCTGTTGGCTGGCCTCCAGCGGCGACTCGTCCCGAAAGCTGATCCAGCGGGCCTTCCAGTCGTCCGCCTTGAGCAATCCCATCGACCACCGGGCCGGGGCACTGTAGCCGCCGGCGCGGCCCTCGGCGTCCCAGACGCGAACCTTCCAGAAGCACTGCCCGCCCGACCCGAGCGGCCGGCCCCCGTAGACGACGTTCACCGTCCGCGAGTCGGCCACCTTGCCCGAGTCCCAGAGATCGCCACCGCCGGCGGCCAGCTTTTCCCGGCTGGAGGCGACCAGCACCTGGTAAGCGGTCTGCCGCTGGGCCGGCTGGTCGGAAACCACCTGCCAAGAGAGGCGGGGGGCCGTCTGGTCGATTCCCAGCGGGTCGGCCAGGTACTCGCAGCGGAGGTGCCCGGCAGAGAGCTTTCCGGGCGCGTCCTCGGCAGAGGCGGGGCTGAATCCGGCCACGCAGTTGATCGCCAGCGGCAAAACAAGAAGAAGCGTCCAACGCAGCAATACGGTTGGGGGCATGGGGTTCTCCGTGGTCGAGTGGCGTAACGCCAATACCGTTGAATCAAGCGTTCGGCGCGGG
>CAYZWG010000105.1:0-14505 GCA_964481605.1 uncultured Planctomycetaceae bacterium | reverse complement strand
AAAGCAGGAGCTTGGGACCGAACGTGGAAAGCAGGAGCTTGGGACCGAACGTGGACGGGAACCAGCCGAAGAGACCGAGAAAAAAACCATGCCACAAGGAGGTGAACACATGTCGAATGTTATTAGTCGCTCACTCGTTTTGGGGGCCGTGTTCTTGGTGCCGTTGTTCGGATGCCGGAGTTCGCAGCATCGGCACGCTTCGAGCTACCCGTTCGAGTCGGCGGAAAACACGACCTATACAATGGACGGCGCCACGGCGGCCGGCCCTGCCGTGGCCGAGGGCGAAAAATGGACTTGTCCGATGCACCCTCGGGTGCAGGAGTCGGCACCGGGGAAGTGTCCCCTCTGTGGAATGGACCTGGTTCGCGTGAGTGGTTCGCCGGCGGCGGCAAGTTCCCCACCGCGATCGGGCCACGACGAGGGCTCGGGATCGAGGTGTTCGCATTGTGGGTGATTTTGCGAGAGAGAATTGGTGAAAGAGAACCTCCGGGAAGTGGTTCGCCGGGCGGCGGTTGTCGCCACCTGGTGGAGAATTCAAGGAGAAGCGGGCGTGTCTGTGTGTGGCGGGGGTTGCGGCCTCTCTGCCCCCCCAATGCCCCCGCTTTCGACGCGCCCGTTTCTCCGTTTTCTTCGCGGGGACGAGAATCGAGATGGCCTCTCGGCCGAGATAACGTATAATTGTGCTGTTCGCCGGTTGGGGAAACTCGCTGATGAGAATCTTTTCCACATTGCTGCTGACGCTGGCCCTGGTGCTGACAGGCATTCCGCACCTTTTGTGCCTCTCCGCGTGCGCGAAGGCCCAGACGTCGAAGGTCGCCGTGGCGAAGTGTCCCCACTGTCGTGGGCCGGTTTCTCACACCAAGCCCAGACCTCCCAAGGATTGCCATTCGGGCTGCTGCGATCAAATGGACGCGGTTCCGGCGGAGTCGCCGGTCGTCCAGATCGCGCATTCGCCGTGGATCCCCTTGCTCGCGGCCGATCTGGCGATGGTCGATGGTTCGAGCGTCGCCGCGTCGATGGACCGCGCCGTCTGGTTTGGCCCGACGGTGCCATTTCGACACTCGGGCCGCGCACTGGCGATCCTTTTTGGGCATCTCTTGCTCTGATTCCCCTGGGCGTGGCGTTCCCTGCCGGGCGCCACGGCTCTGGCGGAACAGGCTCCATGGCCGCCATACCGCGGTCGGGGCTTCCCCTCAGCCGCGATACGGTCTACCATGTCCGGCGATTCGTTTGTTTTCCATGCGCGTGAGGTAAGGAAATGGATGAAGAAAAACTTAGTCATCAGGCCCCAGGGCCGCAGCCGGTTCGTCCCCAGCCGGCCAAGAAGAGGACGAAAAGGAAGTTCGGGAAGCGTGCGGTGCTGATTTCCGGCGCCGTATTGATTCTTGTGGCGGGGGTAGTGGTGGGCTATACGCTGGGCAGACGTGGAGGTGCAACAGCAGCGCCCTCTGCGGAAACGGCCCCCGCCAATTCGGGCCCCACCATCTGGACCTGCGCGATGCACCCGCAGATCAGGCTGCCCAAGCCGGGCAAGTGCCCGATCTGCTTCATGGACCTGATTCCGCTGGCCACCAGCAGCGACGACGAAGAGGGGGGGCCCCGCCAGCTCACGCTTTCCAAAAGCGCGGTCGGGCTGGCCGAGATCCAAACCACGCCGGTCCGCCGCCAGTATGCCACCAGCGAAGTGCGGATGGTGGGCAAGATCGACTACGACGAAACCAAGGTGGCCAACATCACGGCCTGGGTTCCCGGGCGGCTGGATCGCCTGTTCGTGGACTTCACCGGGGTCGCCGTCCGCCAGGGCGACCACCTGGTCTACTTGTACAGTCCCGACCTGATCGTTGCCCAGCGGGAGTTGCTGCAAACCTGGCAGACCTACAACCGGCTGGGCGGCGCGAGTCGGGACTTGGCGGCATCGGCCCTGCAAAGCGCCGAGGAGAAGCTCCGCCTGTTGGGTGTGTTGCCGGAGCAGATCGCGGAGGTCAAGCAGCGTGGCGAGCCGTCGGATCACCTCACCATTTACGCCCCCATCGGCGGGATCGTGGTGCAAAAACTGGCCAACGAGGGGATGTACGTTCAGACCGGAACGAAGATCTACACGATCGTGGATCTGTCCGTCGTCTGGGTCTACCTGGACGCCTACGAATCGGACCTGGAATGGCTCCGCTACGGCCAGCAGGTCGAGTTCACCACGGAGTCCTATCCCGGCGATATCTTCCAGGGCCGCATCGCCTTCATCGACCCCATACTCAACGACAAAACACGTACGGCTCGCGTGCGGGTCAATGTTCCCAATCCCGAGGGGAAGCTCAAGCCCGGGATGTTTGTGCGGGCGGTGGTGAAGAGCCGGCTGGCGGCGGACGGCAGGGTGTTTGACTCGTCGTTGATCGGTAAGTGGATCTCGCCCATGCACCCGGAGATCGTCAAGGACGGGCCCGGCAAGTGCGATGTGTGCGGCATGGACCTGGTGCCCGCCGAACAACTCGGCTACGCCGTACCCAAGAAGGCACCACGGCTTCCCCTGGTGATCCCGGCGTCGGCGCCGTTGATTACGGGAAAGCGAGCCGTGGTGTACGTTCAACTGCCCGATTCGGAGAAGCCGACCTTCGAGGGTCGCGAGGTACTGCTGGGGGAGCGCGCCGGCGACGAGTATGTCGTTCGCCACGGCCTGGAGGAAGGTGAACTGGTGGTTACCAAGGGCAACTTCAAGATCGACAGCGCGCTGCAAATCCAGGCCAAGCCGAGCATGATGAGTCCCCCAGCCAAAACGCCCGCGGCGGGGCAGGAAAAACACACGGTGGCGGTTTCCGCCGCCTTTCGCGTTCAACTCAATCCCTTCTACCAAGCCTACCTGGAGGCTGCGATTGCCCTGGCCCACGACGATCTGGCCGCGGCCCGGCGAGCGCTGGAGAAGATTCCGCCGGCGGTAAGGGCGGTCGATACGGCGAGTTTGGATGAGATGGGCAAGAAGCACTGGAGAGAGCAATCGGACCGCATTCTCTTCGCCGCCTACGAGGCCCGGGAGGGGAAGAAGCGGGAAGATGCGCGGCGTCACTTCGCCGAGTTGTCGGCAGCCACGACGGGGCTGGTGGAGATGTTCGGGCACGCCCTGCCGGGTCCTCTTTACCGGGTGCATTGTCCCATGGCCTTGGAAGCCACAGGCGCCGATTGGCTGCAAGCGGCCAAGGAGGTCAACAACCCCTACTACGGTCCGGCCATGCTCGGCTGCGGAGACCTGGCGGCGACCTACGAGTCGCAGGCGCCGCTGGAGGTCCCTGCCACCTTTCGCGGGCAACTGGCCACCGTGTACGACGCCTATCTGCGGCTTCAAGCGGCGTTGGCCGACGACCGATTGGAAGACGCCAAGGCCGCGTTTGGCCGGCTGCAAGCGTCCACCCGGACGCCTGACACGCGGCTTCTCCAAGGTGTCGTGCTTCATGTCTGGCAGGCCGCCCAGGTCGAGTTGTCGCGGGCGCTGGAAGGCGACTTGCAGGGTGCCGACCTGGCGGGCCTGCGCGAGCGGTTCGCGTCGGTTTCCAAGACCGTGCTGGGGATCGTGGATACGTTTGGCCACCCGGGCGAGGTAACCTTGCACCGTGCTTTCTGCCCCATGGCGTTCGACGGCAAGGGCGCGGTGTGGCTCCAGGTCGGCGACCAGGTCACCAACCCGTACTTCGGCCAGAAGATGCTGCGTTGTGGCGAAATCCAGCGCGATTTCCCACCTGCCGGGGTCACCGCGGCGGTCGGTGGTGGAAAGGAGGCCCAGCATGAGCAATAACAACCGACGAGACGCCATCGGCGACGCCATCGACGGGGTGATTCGCTTTTGCCTGGAAAACAAGATGATCGTGGCACTGATTATCCTGGCCACCATCGGCTGGGCACTGATGGTGATGCCCTTCGACTACGAGTTGGGGATGATCCCGCGGAACCCCGTGCCGGTCGACGCTATTCCCGACATCGGCGAAAACCAGCAGATCGTCTTCACTGAGTGGGTGGGCCGGTCACCCCAGGACGTGGAAGACCAGGTCACCTACCCGCTGACCGTTTCGCTGCTGGGTGTGCCGGGCGTGAAGACCATCCGCAGCTACTCGTTCTTCGGATTCTCCAGCATCTACGTGGTTTTCAAGGAGGACATCGACTTCTACTGGTCGCGCTCGCGCATCCTGGAACGCCTGAGCGTGGCGCAGAAAGAACTGCCCGAGGGCGTGACCCCGGCGCTGGGTCCGGACGCCACGTCCCTGG
The DNA here is from genome assembly GCA_964481605.1 of uncultured Planctomycetaceae bacterium. Taxonomy (GTDB): domain Bacteria; phylum Planctomycetota; class Planctomycetia; order Pirellulales; family Thermoguttaceae; genus CAYZWG01. Next base: position 10,260 of record CAYZWG010000105.1, on the reverse strand, counting down.
GGCAGATATTCTGGTACACGCTGGAGGGCCGCGACCCGCAGACGGGTGAACCGGTGGGCGGCTGGGACCTGGACGAATTGCGAACCATCCAGGACTGGTACGTGCGCTACGCTCTGGAGTCGGCCGACGGGATCAGTGAAGTGGCATCCGTGGGCGGCTTTGTCCGCGAGTACCAGGTGGACATCGATCCCGACGCGATGCGGGCCTACGGTGTCACGCTGCACGACGTCTACAACGCGGTCCGCAAGTCGAACGTCGACGTGGGCGCGAGAACCATCGAAGTCAATCGCGTGGAATACGTGATTCGCGGACTGGGCTTCCTCCACAGTGTGAACGACCTGGAGGAGTCGGTGATCAAGTCGGTCAACGACGTGCCGGTCTACATCAAGAACGTGGCCAATGTGTCGACCGGTCCGGCCTTGCGCCGGGGGGCGCTCGATAAGGGCGGCGCGCAAGCCGTGGGCGGCGTGGTCGTCGTTCGCTATGGCGAAAACCCCCTGGCGGCGATCAAAAGCGTGAAGAAGAAAATCAGCGAGATCGCCCCGGGGCTTCCCCGCAAAACGCTGGCCGACGGCCGTGTCTCCCAGGTGACCGTGGTTCCCTTCTACGATCGCACCAAACTGATCCACGAAACGCTGGGCACGCTCAAGGACGCGCTCACCGAGGAGATTCTGGTGACCATCATCGTGGTCATCGCCATGGTGATGCACCTGCGGTCCTCGATGCTGATTTCCGCCTTGCTGCCGCTGGCCGTGATGATGTCCTTTATCGCCATGAAGGTGTTCGGGGTCGACTCCAACATCATGTCGCTCTCCGGCATCGCCATTGCCATTGGTGCGATGGTCGACATGGGGATTATCCTTTGCGAAAACGTATTGAAACATCTCGACGAGGCCGACGAAAGCGAGAGCCGGCTGGAGGTGATTTTCCGCGGGGCCAGCGAAGTGGGCCGACCCGTGCTGACGGCTATTTCCACCACCGTGATCAGCTTCCTGCCGGTGTTCGCCATGGTGGGGGCCGAGGGCAAGCTGTTCAAACCGCTGGCCTACACCAAGACGTTCGCGCTGGTGGCCTCGGTGGTCGTGGCACTGGTGTTGATTCCGCCGGTGGCCCACGTGTTGTTCACCGTGCGGGTGAACCGGCGTTGGCTACGGTGGGCGTTTGCGGCCGTTCTGGCCGCGGCCGGCATCTCCATCGCCTGGATGGGCTGGATGCTGATCGGCGGCGCACTGGTGCTCTGGGCCGCGCACCTGGCCGTCCGCGACTACATGCCGCCGGGGTGGGCCGTCTGGGCCCCGCGGGCGGCCAACGCGACCGCCCTGCTACTGATGCTGGTGATTCTCACCCAACACTGGGTCCCGCTGGGCCCGGAGAAGGGCTTGGTGCGGAACCTGATCTTCGCGGGTACGGTGATCGGCAGTCTGCTGGGGAGTTTTCTGCTCTTCAAGCAATTGTACGAGCCGATCCTGCGGTTCTTCCTTGCCCACAAGCTGCTGTTCTACGCGATGCCGCTGGCCAGCGTGCTCTTCGGGGCGAGTGTCTGGCTGGGCTTCGAGACCGTGTTCGGCGTGGTGCCGAAATTGGCCGCCAAGGTGGGGATTCCGGAGGCTTCCATCCGGGGCAATTCGCTCTGGGTCTGGGCCAAGCACGAGGTTCCCGGACTGGGCAAGGAATTCATGCCGAATCTGGACGAGGGCTCCTACCTGCTGATGCCCACCACCATGCCGCACGCCTCCATTGGCGAGTGCATGGACATCCTCAGTAAGCAGGACATGGCCATCAACGCCATTCCCGAAGTGGAGATGGCAGTGGGTAAGCTCGGGCGGGTGGAAAGTCCCCTCGATCCGGCCCCCATCTCGATGATCGAGACGGACATCAACTACGATTCGGAATATCTCGTGGACAAGGACGGCCATCGACTCACCTTCGCCTTCGATCCGTCCACCAACGACCAGTTCCGGGACGTGGACGGGAAACCGGTGCTGGCGCCGGACGGCCAAACCTACCTGGTGCGGGGCAAGTTCCTCCGCGACCCCCAGGGCAAGCTGATCCCCGATCCCCACGGGATGGTCTTCCGCTTGTGGCGGCCCGCCCTCGATCCGCAACTCAACCCCAAGAGGAAAGCCTGGCCCGGCGTCACCAAGCCGGATGACATCTGGGACCTGATCGTCAAGGCGGCCAGCGTGCCGGGCACCACCTCCGCTCCCCGGCTCCAGCCGATCGCGGCCCGGATCGTGATGCTGCAAACAGGCGTTCGCGCACCCATGGCGATCCGCATTCTGGGTGATAGCCTGGAGAACATCGAGAACGTCGGTTTCCAGATCGAGCGGCTGCTGAAAACGGACCGGGCCAAGGCCTTCGGCGTGGAGCCGGCCGCCGTGCTGGCCGACCGAATCGTGGGCAAGCCTTACATGGAAATCCATATCGACCGCAACGCCATTGCCCGCTACGGCGTCACCATCCGCGATGTCCAGGACGTGATCGAATCGGCCATCGGCGGCCGCAAGATCACCACCACGGTGGAAGGCCGCGAGCGCTACCCGGTGCGCGTTCGCTACAAGCGCGAGCTGCGCGACACGCTCGAATCGCTGGGGCATATTCTCGTTGCCGGTTCGCGTTCAACCCAGGTGCCGCTGAATGAACTGGCGGAAATTCGCTATATCCGTGGCCCCCAGGTGATCAAGAGCGAAGACACCCGGCTGGTCGGCTACGTCATTTTCGACAAGCAGCCGGGCTACGCCGAGGTCGACGTGGTCGAGCACGCGCGGGCTTTCCTGGACGAAAAGATTGCCGCCGGCGAGTTGGTCCTTCCCGCCGGAACCGCCAGGCCGACGTTCATCGGCAGCTACGAGAACCAGGTCCGCTCGGCCAAGACGCTGGCCGTGGTGATGCCGCTGGCCCTGTTCCTGGTGTTCCTGATTCTCTACCTCCAGTTCCACAGGGTCTCCACCACGCTGTTGATTTTCGCCGGGGTGGCGATTGCGGGTTCGGGTGGGTTCGGCATGCTCTGGCTCTACTCCACGGACTGGTTTCTTAACTTTTCCGTGTTCCACGTGAACATGCGAACGCTGTTCCAGGTTCACCCCATCAATTTGAGCGTGGCGGTGTGGGTGGGCTTTATCGCCCTGTTGGGAATCTGCACCGACGACGGCGTAATCATCGGCTCCTACCTGGACCAGGCGTTTCAGGAGCGCCCCGTGAGGAACCGAGAGGAAATCCGCGAGGCCACCGTTTTCGCCGGCTTGAGAAGAATCCGGCCCTGCCTGATGACCGCCGCCACCACCATTCTGGCACTCATTCCCGTGCTCACCAGCACCGGTCGCGGCAGCGACGTGATGGTGCCGATGGCCATTCCGTCCTTCGGCGGAATGACGATCCAACTGATGACTCTGTTTTTTGTCCCCGTCTCTTATTGCCTGGTCGAGGAGTGGAGGGCCAAGCTGGGCCTTCGATCCGAGACCTCGGAAAAAGAGGATTAACGAGTGCTGTTTTTGTCACCCTTTCACCAAGCAGGAGATGATCTGATGTTGAAATGGACCGTTGTGCTTTCGGGTGCGGCCCTGGTGGCCGTGACGCTGGCCCTGGCCGGCTGCAACAAATCGGATGATTCTGCGCCGCCAGCCGCGCCCTCGCCGGCGGGCGGAGCGGCTCAACACGACCATGCCGACCACGAAGGCCATGGGGAACAGGCCAACCACGAAGAACCGAGCGAACATGCCGACAACTTGGCCGAATTGTCCGATGCGGATCGCGCCCTGGTGGCGAAGCAAAAGGTCTGCCCGGTCAGCGGCGAGTCGCTCGGCGCGATGGGCAAACCCCACAAGGTTACGGTGGAGGGACGGGACGTTTTTCTTTGCTGCCCGAACTGCGCGAAAAAATTCGCCAAAGATCCCGCCAAGTATCTGGCCAAGCTGCCCCAGTAGCGGAAGCACGCCCTCCCGGCGAAACAAATCCCGGATGAACGCCCCGCTGCCACCACCCTGGTGACGAAAACCGGCCAGCGATGGTGGTGTGGCGAAGAGACCTCACGCGCAGGGATGTGCCGCCCGTCCGCCTCAGATCGAGGTTCCGCGGGCGGCCATCCCGCGCGCTACATGGATCCTGCCGCAAGGGCACGCGCGGGACCGCACCCGGGATCAGGGGCGGGCGGCTGGGCTTTCCGGGGGCGAATCGGCGGGCCCGGTTTGCGGGCGGATTTCCACCGGGCAGCCGGCGGGCAGGCCGTAGCCGCCCTCGGTCGCCACCACGTCCCCGGCCTTCAGGCCGTGGCTGATTTGCACCAGGTCGCCCGTCTTTTCGCCCAGGGTGACCTCGATTTCGTACGCTTTCCCCTCTCGCACCACCGTCAGCACCGGGACGCCGTCGCGGTCGGCCACGGCGCGGACCGGCACCACCAGGGCGCCGGCGATTTCCCCCAGCGAAAGGTGCACCTGGCAGGCAAAGCCCGGCTGCAACAAGCCCTCGCCGTTGGCCACTCGCACGAAGGCGTCCATATCACCGGTGGTCGAATCCGCGCGACCACTGATCCGTGCCAGCTTGCCCTGGAAGGTCTGGCCGGGCAGGGCGGTCAGCCGGATCACGGCGTCGGCCTGGGCCGGCACTTTGGCCTGAAACGCATTGGGGATGCGAACCTTGGCAAACACGTCCGACAGGTCCGTCACGGTTGCCAGGATCACCGCGCGATCGGAAAACATGCCTTGCCGAGTAAACAGTCGAGTAACTCGGCCGGTGAGGGGGCTGGGGATGGTGCAGAATTGCAAGGCAAGTTCGGCGTCCTTCAGACCGGCTCTTGCGGTGGCCGCTTGTGCCTCGGCCTGGGCGATGTCTTCCGAGCGTGTGCCCGCCTCCAGCAACTTGAGTTTGGCCGCGGCGGCGGCGCGGGAAGCCTCGGCGGCTTGCAGCCCGGACGCCAGCTTGTTGAATTGGACATCCGACATCTCGTGCTTTTCGTGCAGCGATTTCGCCGCATCAAACTGCCCCCGCAATGCGTTGGCGTCGGCCTCGGCACGGTCGGCTTCCGCCCGGGCCACGTCGATTTCTTGCGGCAAGTACCCGTGCCGGGCGCGGGCCAGGAGGGCTTCCTTTTCCAACAGCGATGCCTGGGCCTTTTCCAGGTTGACTTGGGCCAGGCGGGGATCCAGGCGAACCAACTCCTGGCCGGCTTGGACGGTGTCGCCTTCGGTCACCAACACCTCTTGAACCCAGCCGCCTACCTGTGGCGAGACGGAGGCCGAGCATTCGGGGATCGCCGCGATCGTTCCTACCAGATCGAGGGTGGGACGCAGCGTGGCCAGCTCGACGAGACAAGTTCGCACCGGCACGGGAGCCGAGGCGGTCGGGTCGGCGGCGTCGCCAGCGGCGGTGGGGCCCCGCCGGCATCCCGCTGCCGACAGCGCGGCGGCCGCCGCGGCGGCCAGCAGCCAGGCGTGAATCAATGACGTCGGTTTCACGTGCCCGTTCCGTTGATCTGGGGAGTTGCGGGAGGTGGCGCGCCGTGGGGCCGGACCAGACAAACAAGGCGAAACATGAGGAAGTAGCAGACCGGGGTGGCAACCAGCGAGAGCACCAGCGAGATCAGCAGCGCCCCGATCACGCCGATGGCCAGCGGCCGGAGCATGTCGGCGCCCGCGCCCACTCCGTAGGCCAGCGGCAACAGCCCCAGAAACGCGGCCAGCGACGTCATCAGCACCGGCCGCAGCCGGCGGCGGCCCGACTGCACCAGCGCCTCGAACAGCGTCAGTCCCCGGCTTTGCAGATGATCGACGAAGTCGAGCATGAGAATTCCGTTTTTCGCTACGATGCCGACTCCGATGATGGCGCCCAGGAAAGAAACGATATTCAGCGAAGTCCCCGTAATCCAAAGCGCCCCCACCACGCCCACCAGGGCCAACAGCGCGCCGATCACGATCGCCAACGGCTCCAGCAGCGACTGGAACTCGATCAATAGCACGGCGAACACGAGCACCGTGGCCATCACCAGCACCAGGGCAAGGTTGCGAAAGGATTGCTGTTGCTGCTGGTAGAGGCCGCCGTATTCGAGGGTCGCCTCCGGGGGCAGCGTGACGCTGTCGGCCAGCTTGGCCTGGATGGCGCGAATGCCCCTTCCCATGTCGACTCCCGAAAACCGCGCCGAAACCGCGGTCAATTGGCGAAGATCCTCGCGGTGCATTTCCAGAATGCCCGGCTCGTACTCGATCGTCGCCAGGTCCCGCAGCGCCACCGCGGTGCCGGTGGCCGACCGCGTGGGAAGTGTTTCCATCTGCTGCGAGGTCGCGTGTGCGGTGGGGTCCACATTGACACGCACCGGCAGCCTGCGATCTCCCTGCAAGATATACGAGGAAACCGTACCCAGCAACGTGGTTTGCAAGCCCAGGCCGATACTCTGGGGGGTCAGCCCAAGCCGGGCGGCGGCGGAGGTGTGGACCAGGAATCTCCTCGATGGTCCCGCCACGACCAGCCCGTTGTTGACGTCCACGACCCCCGGGATGGTTTCGATCACCCCTGCTATTTCTACCGCCTTTTTCTTCAACAGTGCCGTGTCGGTGGAGAAAATCTTGATCTCCACCGGATTGGGCGACCAGGTGAGATCGCCGATCAAATCGCTGAGCACGCCGGGAAACTCGGTGTGCAAGGCCGGTTCCGCCGCGTGAATTTTTCCCCGCAATTCGTCGATCACCTCGGCCGTGGTGCGGTGGCGTCGCGGGCGAAGCTTTACCAGGAAGTCGCCCGTGTTCGGCTCGGCGATTGCCAGGGCGAGCCTGGCGCCGGTCCGCCGGGAGAAGCTCTCGATCTCCGGCGTGGCGGTGAGAATCTGTTCCACGTGGCGCAACATGCGGTCGGTTTCCGAGAGGCTGGTGCCCGGCCGGCTGAAGTAATCCAGCACGAAGGCTCCCTCGTCCTGGGCGGGCAGGAAGTCGGTTTCCAGTTGCCGATAGATCACCACGCCCACCACCGCCACGAGGAGAATGCAGACGGCGCTGGCGGCAAGGTGTCGCAACGCGTGGCGCACGACCCACTCGTAGAGTCCGATCAGGCCTCGCAGAACCGGCCCGCCCTGCTCGAGTTCATCTTGCGGGGGTCGCTCTTGCTTGGGTATCAGCAGGGCTGCCAGCACCGGGGTCCAAGTCACCGCCAGCAACAGGGACGACAACAGCGCGAACACCATGCTCAGCGCCAGGGCTCGGAAAAAGACACCCGCAACGCCGTTGAGAAAGGCCAGGGGGATGAAAACGACCACCGGCGTGAGCGTGCTGCCGACGAGTGGAAATCCCACTTCCCGAATCCCCTCGCCCACGGCCTGGTGAGCCGGGAACCCGGCCAGCACCTTGGCGTAGATCGCTTCCACGACGACGATCGCGTCGTCAATGATCAGGCCGATGGCCGCGGCGATGCCGCCCAGCGTCATCAAGTTGAAACTCATGTGGCAGGCGTGCATTCCCACCAGGGTAAACAGGACTGTGACGGGGATCACCGCGGCTGCAACGAGCGTGGTGGAGAGATTCCTGAGGAAAAGGTAAAGCACTATCGCCGAGAACGCCAGGCCGATGAAGATACTCTCCCAGACGCTTCGCACTCCCTCGCGGACAAACAACGACTGGTCGTAGAAAAAGGCCAGGTGCATGTCCGGAGGAAGCTCCTTGTGGAGCCGGGCCAACTCCTTGCGGAGCGCGTCGGCGATGGCCACGGTGTTGCCGTCCGGCTGGCTGTAGACGTTCAACAGAACGGCCTCTTTGCCGTCGGCCGTGACGATATTGAACTGCGGCGCGGCGCCGCGCCGCACCGTGGCGAAGTCGCGGACGTGAACCGGCGAGCCTGCCGACCAGGCCACCACCACGTCGCCAATCTTGGCGGGGTCCCGAATCCGGTTGTCCACCACGTTCAAGTAGAGTTGGTGGTTTTCCTCGGCCATGCCGGCCGGAACGAACAAATTGGTGGCCGCCAGCGCCCCGTTCACGTCGTCCAACCGCAGATGATACGCCTCCAGTTTCGCCGGGTCCACCACCACGTGATACTCCGGCACTCGCCCGCCCACCAGGCTGATTCGCGCCACCCCCTTGATCCGCAATAGGCGGGGATAAATATCGTAGCGGGCAACCTCCCACAACTCGGTGTTGGGCCGGGACGGGCTGGTCAGACTGACCCCCACAATCGGGAAGGCCGAGAACGTCAAACGGTAAACGGCCGTTTCGGCGGTTGCCGGCAAGCTGCCGCGAATCTCCGAGAGGCGGCTGAGCACGTACAGCTCCGACTCGACCATGTCCGCCGACCAGTCGAAGAAGACGTTCACCTCCGCGGCTCCCCGCCCCGTGGCCGATCGGATATTGATCGTTCCGGGGATGTTCTTCATCGCCTCTTCCACCGGCCGGGTGACCGCGGCCATCATCTCGTCGGCGGGCATCACGCCGTTGTCGATCAGAATCACCACGCGGGGAAAGTTCGTCTGGGGAAAGACCGACGCCGGCATCACCAGCGCCGAGTAGACCCCCGCCAGGCAAATCGTCAGGGCGAGAAACAGAATCGGCTTGCGATATCGGAGCACGAGCGAATCGTGACGGGAGGGCAACATCTGGGCAGGCGGAAGCCGGCGGGGCCTCGTTAGGGTTGGGTTCGATTCAAGGGGGTCGCCAGGACCTCCGGCGCAATCCCACTCGACGCAATCAGATCGCCCGCGGCCCGGGCCAAAGCATCGAGCGATTGGAGATAGTCCATGCGGACTTGCAGGGCCCGGCTCCGCGCCGCGTACACACGCAACAGGTCCGCCTGGCCCGCCTGAAAAAGGTCCTCGACCGACTGCACCTGTCGGGCCAACTGCTCGTCGCCAACCGCGTGGAACCGCTCCACCATGGAGCGTCCTCGCTCGTATTGATCCAGGGCAGCGCGAATCTCCATCCTAGCCTGCCGCTGAAGCTGCTGCAAGAAAACCTGCTTTTGCCGGACTTCCGCCCGCCGCTGGAAGGCCAGCGCCCGCCGGCTCTGAAAGATGGGGACTTGCACCTGCCCGGTTACTCCCCAAAACACGGTCTTGTCCTCGTTGCGCTCGTAAGCCGGACCCAGATCGAGGTTGGGTACCCGGTCGGCCCAGGCGAGTTTCCACTCCGCCACCGCCGCTTGCAGGTCGGCCCTGGCGGCCTGGACGTCGGGCCGGCCGGCCACCAATAAGTCGACCACTGCGTCGATCTCGCCGGAAGGGGCCTCCGGCTGGCCCTGGCCAGTCCAACTCGCCAGCGCCTCCTCGGCCGGCGACCACGTCCATTGCTCGACGTCTCCAGCCACGCTGGGGGGGGTCTCGACGGGGAGCCCTAGCTGGGCCTGAAAATCCAACCTCGCGGTTTGCAGGGCGGCCTCGGCCAGGTCGGCTTGCTGGCGCGCCGAGCGGGCCTCCATTTCGGCCAGCGCCACGTCTGCCGCCGTGGCCTGGCCGGCGTCGTAGCGGCGTCTCAGCACCCCCAGCAACTCCTCGTTCAACTCGGCGAGCTTGCCGGTCAACTCGTGCAACTTGCGCCGGTACAAAACGGCGAAAAAACGCCGCTCCGTCTCTGCCACGCCGCGTAGCTCCGCCTCGGTGATGTTCCACCGAATTCGGCTCAGTTGCCCGCTGCCCGCTTGCCACCGGTAACGCGGCTGGTGGGCCAACTCCAGGGTCTGCGTAATCTGCACCGAGTTGACCACGGAGCCACGCCGCCCACCGGCAAAGCGGCTGCCCGGCATCGCGGTCGCCTGCACCGACGGATCGAAGGGATAGGACCGGGCGACGCGCAAGGCGGCCCGGCCGACGGGCTCGGACTGGCGCAGCGCGACCAGGGCGGGATTGCGGCGAAGCGTGGTTTCGATGGCCTCCTCCAGCGTCATCCCCACCGCTTCATCCGACGGCCCGACGGTTTCTTCCCCCTCGACCGAGGAGGGATCGGCCGGTTCGTCGTTCTCAGCTTCCAGCGGCATTTCGGCGGAAGCCAGCCGCACGGCGGACGTCTCGCGGGAACCGGCGCCGGCCATCGGCCTGGGCGATTCGAGCCGGGCCGGCCTAGAGGTGGTCGGCCCAACGCCCCGGCACCCGACCACCGACAGGAGTAACACGGTAAAACAAAGCCGCACGTCGGGCCCTCAATAGAAGGGGGCAGGAACGGAGAGCGGGCGGCCCCCCCTTCCTCGTTTTCCCAGATACTGCATTTTACGGCTGCCGCCAAACGCCCTCGTAGTTCCATGTATCGTCCACCGGCGCGCGAAACTTTGGCGGTTGGAGGGATTGTAAGGATTTGGCCG
>CAYZWG010000104.1:11601-14618 GCA_964481605.1 uncultured Planctomycetaceae bacterium | reverse complement strand
AAGCTGGAGCTTGGGACCGAGATGAGAAGCTGGAGCTTGGGACCGAGATGGGAAGCTGGAGCTTGGGACCGAGCGTATCCTACGCACCCCCACGAGGCACGACGATGATCCGATACCGCATGGCGATCGTTCTTCTGTTGCTCCCCCTTGGGCTCTTGCCGCCGGCGACCGCGGGGGAACCGGCCCTGCCGCTTAGGGCCGGGATCATCGGCCTCGACGCCCACGCCCAAGCGTGGACGAAAATCCTCAACAACCCGAAAGCCGAGGGCCAACTGGCCGACCTCGTGGTGGTGGCCGGCTATCCGGGCGGCAGCCCCGACATCCCCCAGAGCATGGAACTGCTGAAAAAGAACCTGCCCGCCGTCCGCCAGTGCGGCGTCGAGATCGTCGACTCGATTCCGGCGCTTTTGTCGAAGGTCGACGTGGTGATGATCCTCAGTATCGACGGGCGGGCGCATCTGGAGCAGGCCAAGGCGGTGTTTGGCTCGGGCAAGCCGGTCTTTATCGACAAGCCGATGGCGGCGTCGCTGGCCGAGGCGATGCAAATCTTCGACCTGGCTCGCCGCCACCACGTCCCCTGCTTTTCCAGTTCCTGCCTGCGATTCTCCCCCGGCACACAAGCCATCCTCCACGATCCCAAGGTGGGCGCCATTCGCGGCTGCACCACCTTCAGCCCCTGCGCCCTGGAGCCCCACCATCCCGACTTCTTCTGGTACGGAATCCACGGCGTGGAACCGCTGTTGACGATCATGGGCACGGGATGCCAAACCGTGACCCGGGTTCAGACCGAGGGCTACGAGATGGCCGTGGGTGTTTGGCGGGACGGGCGGATCGGCGCCTTTCGCGGCACCCGCCAAGGACCGCATACCTACGGCGCCACCGTCTTCGGTGCCAAGGGTATCGCCCAGGCCGGCCGCTTCGAGGGCTACGAGCCGCTGCTGGTCGAGATCGTCAAGTTTTTCAAGACGGGCAAGCCGCCCGTGGCGGCGGAAACCACGCTGGAAATCCTCGCCTTCATGGAAGCCGCCGACCAGAGCAAGCGTCTGGGGGGGATACCGGTGTCGATTGCCGGCGTGATGGAACACGCCCGCCGCCAAGCCGGCAGCTTCCCCCTCCCCGGCGACGTCGACAAACCGAACATCCCCGCAGCCAAGTGATCCGATGAATCCTCCGCGAACCGCATTCGTGTCCGTGTGCCTGCTGCTGGTGGCGGCATCGAGCAGCCGCGCCGCCCAGCCCGCCGCCGGACGCGCCATCCGCCGCAGCGACGTGGTGTTCATGTACGACAACCCCGAGATGTACGAACCGTACGGCTGCACGGTGCTGGGCTGGGCCGGGCGGGCCGACCGGGACCACATCCGGCAGGCGCACGAAATGGGTGTCCGCCAGTTTTCGGTGGGCGTGGGCTTCCTCACCGAGTTTCGCCGGGTGATCGATTTCAGCGACGATTTTCTCGACGCCGCGGCGAGGAATTTCGCCGGCAAACCGTTCATCGTCCCCTGGCTTTGGGATCACAAGTACAAGGGCCAGCCCGCCTACTGGTGGTGCACCAACAGCCCCCTCTACCGGCAGTATCTCGACAGCCGACTGCGGCAGCAGATTTCCGCCGGGCCGGATGGGCTGCACATCGACGACTATCGCGGCACTTCGGGGTCGGTCACCTGGCTGTCGGGCTGCTTCTGCCGGCACTGCATGAAGGCCTTTCGCCAATACCTGGGGCGAGAAGTCCCCGCTGAGAAACTCGCCCAACTGGGCATCACCGATCTGAAGGACTTCGACTATCGGCAGTTTCTTCTCGGCCGCGGCGTGACGCCCGAGCAATACAAAAAGCGGCGTCGCAGTCTGCCCCTGGCCAAGGAGTTTTACGACTTCCAGGTGAAGGCCAACACGGCGTTCGTGGCCCAGTACCGGCGTCGTGCCGAGCAGATTCGCGGCAAGCCGCTGGCGCTTTGCGTCAACTCGGGATTGACCAATCCCCAGAGCCTGGCGATCGCGCCGCAGTTGAGCTATTTCTGTTGCGAGGTGCGCCACGGCGCGGCATCGCTCAAGCCGGCCGAACACCCGATCTACGTCTACAAGCTGGGCGACGGCCTGGATCGCCCCGTGGCGTCGACCGCCAGCGGCCAGGACTGGGCCTACGTGGCCGAGCACCACAAGCCCGCCCTGGTCCGCTCTTGGGCGGCGCTCTCCTACGCCTTCGGCCACACGCTGATGGCGCCCCACCGCCAGTGGTGCTACACGAAGGAGAAGGGCACCCACTGGTACGCCGGGCCGACCGACCAATACGCCTACCTCTACCGCTTCGTTCGCGGCATCGCCGATCTGCTGGACGGCCATCAGGCGATCGCCCCGGTGGCGGTCGTCTACGACAACGCCGCCAGACGCCTTGGGCGCGGCAATATCGAGCCGATCTGTATTCGCCTGGCCCAGCAAAACGTCCCTTTCACGGTGCTTATCGCCGGGGACGACTGGCTGGATTACCACCTCACCGCCGGACAACTCAAGCCCTATCGCGCGGTCGTCGTGCCGCAGGGCCTGGCCATGGACGACCCGCAACGCCAGTTGCTGAAGGCAGTCGAGGCCCAAGGACGCCTGGTCCGCTGGCCCGACGAGGAGGGACTCCGCAAGCGAGTCGGAACACCGGTGGCCGTGCAAGGGGCGAGCGACGTGATGGTCGTGCCCCGGGCGATCCCCGGCGACACCCAGGCTCCGGTGGTCGTCCATCTGCTCAACCGCCGCTACGACGGGGCCAACGACAGGATCGTACCGGGGGAGGGATTCGCCGTGCGAATTCGGCGCGATCTGCTGGGGGGGCGAACCTTCAGCCGGGCCACGCTCCACGCGCCCAAGGCCGAGCCTCGTCCGCTCTCCCTGACGGTGGAAGGAGAGACGTTGGTGATTCACGTGCCACGGTTGGACCTTTGGGGCGTGGTGGCGTTGGAACCCTGACGGGCCCGGCCCGGCGGTGCGTCCGGCGCGGGTCTCCACGTGTTCGGCGTGGGTCTCCTGACCCCGCC
>CAYZWG010000104.1:0-11501 GCA_964481605.1 uncultured Planctomycetaceae bacterium | reverse complement strand
GCGGTGCGTCCGGCGCGGGTCTCCACGTGTTCGGCGTGGGTCTCCTGACCCCGCCGAGAGAGGACCGTGGATGGCCCCGATAGTTGCCGTAGGGCCGGCTGTGCCGGCCGGTTGCCGCGCCGTCGCAGCACCAGCCACGTTTCGGCTCCGCACAGCCGGCCCTACGAGGCCGCGGCACCCCGATAGCAGAGCTATCGGGGCCACCCGCGGTGGTCGGCTGACCCGCTCAACTCAGAGTCCCACCGGCTGGGCGGCGGTTTCCGCGGCGGGGACTTGCTCCGCGGCCGCTTCCTCGGCGGCGACGAAATCGCAGGGCGAGAGCAGTCGGGCCAATTCCTCCTCGCCGCCCAGGCGCATCTCCACCCGCCGGGCGTCCGTATCGAACAGGAGCACGAGGAAATCGCCGGGCCGAGCCGCCTGCCGCCGCAGCACCGGCCCCAGGCCCCAGGCGCATCCCCCCTTGGCCACCACGCTGGTACCGGTCTTGGCTGGGGAAGGGGAAAGGGTGAATCGCCCCACGATACGATCCTGGACCGCCGCGGGAACGGTCGTTACGCCGCCGGAGATAACCGCCTTGGAAAGCCGATAGGCCAACCACAGGCGGCCGTCGTCCGCCTCGCCGTGTCCCTGCAACACCTTGGCGGCGGCCGCGCTGCGACGACACTCGGCCAGGGCAAGAATCTCCTTCCGCGACGCTCTTGTTCCGACCAGCCCGTAAACACTGCGGCCCAGTTGGGTAATCACCGGAGAACTCATCAACATCGCGTTGAAGCTGAAGCGGTTCATTCCCTTTCGCGTGCAGAGTTCTTCCAGCACGTTGCGCTCCAGCATCGGACCGTGCCGCCGGAGCACGGCGACGATCTTGGCTTCAATCCCCGAGAGCACTTTCCGCCAGTCGCGCGGCACGTCGGCGATCACCACGTTGTCTTCCACCCGCACACCCGCAAGATCGCCGCAGAAAGCCGCCAGCACGGAGCGGGGAGGAACCTTCCGCGGCGAGCGACGAGACCGCCGAATCGCCTCGCGCAGCTTGATAATCGGAATCCGGGGAGCCACCGCCAGGACCTTCCCGATCGTGCTCCCCAGCCCATAGGGCGTGGGCTCCAGCCGAAACCAGTTTCGCCCGGCATCCAACCAGACGCAATCGTGCTGGGTCTCCAGCACGAGCCGCACAAGCGCCGGGTTGATCTTCCCACTCCGTTGGCGCTCCAGTTCCTTGCCGATCTCCGCCACGGAAGCGATTCCCTGGCCCAGCGCGGCGTGCCTGGCAACTTGCAGCACTCGCGCCGGCAGCTTGCGGCAATCGGGCTTGACCACCAATTCCGCAGCGCCCAGCCTGACCACGGCAAAAGCGGGTTTTCGCCCCAGGAACTCGGCCGCCCGGAGAATGCATTCAGGCGGCAACCAACACGGCTCTTCACCCGAGGCAAGGAGACGATCGCCCAGCGCCTTGCCGGCGATCGGCACCTGCCTGGCCACCAACGCCAGGGTCCGATCCAAGCGCGGCGCGAAGACCCGGCCGCCGCGGTGAAGCTTCACCGCACGCACACAAACCTGGCGAATCCGTTCCCGGCTGAGGCCGTATCGCCGGCCCAATTCCTCCAGCGTCTTGCCTCCCTCGCCATCCCAACCGTAATAGGCCGCAACGATCTTTCCATCGCGAGGGCTGGCCGAAAGGGAAAAGATTTCCGTCAGTTCCTGCCGCAAGTCGATCTTGCCCAAATGCTCGATCCGCTGGCGCAGTTGGCGCAGCCGGGTGGTGAGTTGTCCCGGATCGGGTGGGTCGCGCCGCCGTCGGGCAATCTGCTCCGCCAATTGCGCAAGCGTATCGGCCGTGCCGTCCAGACGGCGGAGGTGCTTTCCCAGACGCGGGTCGTCGAAGAAAACCCGGGCCGAGCGGGAAAGCTCGCCCAGGGCCTCCGCTTCCGCGGTGAGACGGCCGTCCAGCACTCCCGGCGCCGCGGCCAGGCTCTCCAGCGACGTCAACAGATCGACCAGGCGTTTCGCCCCAAAGGCTTTCAACCCCTGTATCTGCCCCACGGTGTACCGGCCCAGCGCTTGGGGGTCGGCGTCGAAGCCCGCGCGCGCCAGGCAGTTGTAGGTGCGGTTCTCCAGGGGCAAGTCTTCCAGCCGCATCCCCGCCGGCGGCGACGGCAAGCGGCGGTGCCGAATCGCCAGCGCGGCTCCGCTCACGTTGACCCGGGCGACGATCAACTGGCCCAGCAGTTTCATCTCCGCCTTCGTCAATTGGCGGCTGAGGTGCTCGTCGAGATCGCACAACCTCAGCCCTCGCGCCGCCTCGCCGGTGACCAGGTGTCCGGGGACGGGCTCCATCAAGATTTCCTTCAGGGTGGCCGGGGCCAGGCGGCAGCCCCGCTGCGGGTAGGTCCGGCTGATCCGAGGCGTGGTGTTCGAGGCGATCCCGCGCCGGCGTCCTCGGCGGCGGCCCTGGGAATGGTCGATGGCGTATTCCAACGAAGTCAGCAGATCAACCAGCGATTTGGCCCAAAAGCCTCGCAGCCCCAGAACCTCCTCGATGGTCATCCGTCCCAGGTCCTGGGGGCGGTGGTGGAATCCGGCCGCCACGAGGCAATTGAGCGTGCGGGCTTCGAGCTCCAGATCGACCACTCGAAGCCCAGGCGGCAAGGGCGGCATCCGCCGGCCGGCGATGGGTATCGGCCGCCGGGCCGCGCTACCCACCGCCTTGACCACTTCGGCGGCCAGGCGGCAGCAAGCGGGCTCGTCGAACCGCTCCCAGGCAGTCTCATCCAGGTCGCCCAGGCAAAGCGATCCGGGCGACTCCGCCGAACAGACCCCCGGGGGCACCGGCACCTGCAAAATCTCGCGCAGGGTCCTGGGGGCAAGGCGGTGCCCCGGTCTCGGATATCCATGCCTTGCCATCCGCCTTGGTCTCCCCCAACGGCGCCGACTTCGTGCAAGCGCTCCCCTCTGATGGCTCCCAGCCAAACCGCCCCCCCCTGCGCCACAGTCCCCCCGGCGAAGGGTCGGTCGCGGTGGACCGCAACGGCCCCGAGATTCCCTTCCGACAATCAGAAATGTAACTCCCTTGCCCGCGAATTGCCAGCGTTTCGTTCCGCATTTTTCCAGCCAGCGGCGACGACGACGGGTTGGTTTCGCCGGCAGGGCGTTCATCCCGGACTTGTCTCGCCGAGGGCGAGGCTCCCGCTCCGGCCGCGCCGGCGGCATTCATCCTGACTGCCGCGGCGCGAATTCGCCCGAGACGATCCGCAACAGCCCTCTTACGATCGCCTGGCGTTGATCGGGCGTGCAGATTTCCGGCTCGAACGCCGCTCGCTGCTTGATCCCCTCGATCGTGGCCAGCATCCAATCGACGTTTTGCCGGGGGTCCTCGACGGTCATCTGCCCGGCCCGGACCGCCGCCCGGACCAGTCCCACGAATAGCTCGCGAACCGTGTCGTAGAATTGCGCCCAGCCGGCCCGAATTTCCGCGTCTTGCAGCGAGATGGCGAAAATCTCCGAGGTGAACAGCCGGTTGGCCGGGTCGAACAGGCACTTTTCCACCGACATCCGCACCACCCGCTCCAACTGGCCCAGCGGGCGGTCGTCGAGGGCAATCTTTTCATGCGCGTCCTGCTGCCATCGCCGGTAATAATGGGTGCAGGCGGCCAGCACCAACTCCTTTTTCGATCGGTAGTGCCAGTACAGGCTCCCCTTGGTCACTCCGGCGTGGGCGGCCACGGCATCCAGGTTGACGTTGCCGAAGCCTCGGGCGGAAAACAGCGCGAAAGCGCTTTCGGCCAGCTTGTTTCGCATCGGGGGGGCCACTGTGGGCATGGCAAACCTCCGCCGCCCGGCGGCGAGATGAGTGGTTCTTTTGGGGGGGCAGGGGCTGGTGCCCATACCTCTGAGTATGGTAACGACACATGCTCTGCCCGGCAAGCCGCCTCGCCAGGGGGACATCCACCTGGTTCCGCCGCCGTATCCACCTGGTTCCCAAGCTCCAGCTTGGGAACCCGCCGGGCTTAGAGTTCGTTTCAACGCGGGCGAAGCAGAGCTTCGCGCTGGATGCGGTCCCAAGCTGGAGCTTGGGACCGAGCGTCAAGGGACCGCGTGGCCCGCAAAGCCCTTCGCTCGGCGCGGGTCTCCCGACCCCGCCGAAAGTGGCGTTGCGGAGCCCCCCCCCTGCAGGTTCGCGTGCCGGGGGTTGCCACTGACCGGCGCACTCGCCATACTACGCGGTACGGTGCGGTGGCCAGGTCCACCGCCTGAGCAGAAACCCCCACGGAAAGGACCCGATGATGATCCATCTGGGCTTGCACACCGACAACTGGCGCTGCCTCAGCGGGAGTTTTGAAACCGCTTGCGAAGCGGCCGTCAAGCATGGCCTCAAGCACGTCGAATTCGCCGTCATCGACGGCCAATATTTCGTCAACGCGATGGGCTACGACCCGTCGGTCTCGCTCTTGTCCAACGGTGTCGCCTTGCGCCGATACCTGGACAAGATGGGACTGGGCGTCTCCCAGATCGACAGCGCGTTTCCCCTGATGGGACCCCAGGGCTCGACCTTCGGCGTGCGATACGTCCAGCAAGGCATCCGCTTTGCCAAGGAGATCGGCTGCCCCATGGTCGACACGACCGACGGGGCCTTCGAGATCGAGGGCCTCAGCCGCGAGGAGGTCTTCCGCATCACCTGCGACAACTACCGCGAGGTCCTCTGCTGGGCCGAGGACTACCAGATCGTCATCAACATCGAGCCCCACGGCCCCTACACCAACGACGGCGACTTCATGGAGCGGCTCTTCTCCCACTTCGATTCGGAGTACCTCGGTTTCAATATGGATACCGGCAACAACTTCATTGCCGGGCTCGATCCGCTGGAGTATCTCAAGCGGTTCCGCAAGTATCTTACCCATGCCCACATCAAGGACGTCAGCCAGGGGCTGGCCGCGGCGATGCGGGGCGAAGAGACGGGCATCGCCAGCAGCGAGATTGCCATCGGCGAAGGCGTCAACGCCGAAAACATCCAGAAGTGCATCGCCTTCTTGAAAGAGACCGATTGGGACGGCGCCGTCTCGATCGAATGTTACGGTAGCGACGAAAACACCCGCAAGAGCGTTGAATTCCTCCGCGGGCTGGTGTGAGGCGGGAAGCGGGAGAGCCCCTGCGGTAACCGCCGGCGGCGGTTTCGGCGAGGTCGGGAGACCTGCGCCGAACGCGAGATTGAGACCGAGAAGGAATAACCCTTCACCCTTCACCCTTCACCGATAAGGTCCTTCCATGAACCGTTTGCGAGTCATCCTGGTATGGAGCGTGCTGTTGGTGGCGGTCGGCGCGGTGCCGGTTTTCGCCCGGGCGGCGGAAGAGCCGCCGGTCCGAGTCCTGTTGGTCACCGGCGTCGACTACCAGGGCCACCACTGGAAGGAGACGGCCCCGGCGCTGCGCAAGGTGCTGGAAGAGAGCCCGCGGCTGGAGGTCCGCATTGCCGACGACCTGGAGTTTCTCGCCACGGACGTGATCTTCGATTACGATGTGATTTTCCTCCATTTCAAGAACTACGACGAACCCAAGCGGAAAGCGGAGATCGAAAAGAACCTGGTGCGGTTCGTGGACCAGGGTGGTGGGCTGATGCTGTTGCACTTCGCCTGCGGCGCCTTCCCCTCGTGGGACGGGTTCGTCGACCTGGCCGGGCGGGTCTGGGACCCGAAAAAACGGCCGCACGACCCCCGCGGCCCCTTCACCGTGCGGATCGTCGACCACCAACACCCGGTGACCAAGGGCCTGGAAGACTTCGAAACCAGCGACGAGCTCTACACGTGCCTGGGCGGCGACACGGAGATTCACGTGTTGGCGACGGCCAAGTCCAAGGTCGACGGCAAGGACTACCCCATGGCCTTCGTCCTCAACGTGGGCCGGGGCCGCGTGTTTCAGACCGTGCTGGGGCACGACACCACGGCCGTCAACGCCCCGGGGCTGGGCAAGTTACTCCGCCGGGCCTGCCTTTGGGTGGGCGGGGCGGCCCCTTGACCATTATTCGTAGGGCCGGCCGTGCCGGCCGCGATGGAACGGTCCTCCAAAATCCGATGCCGGCCGACACAGCCGGCCCTACTCGATCAATCCAGGAGACATGGAACGATTCCGCGTTCGGCGCAGGTCTCCCGACCTCGCCGAAACCACCGACCGCAGGTCTCCTACAGTGGCGACAGCCGTGGCGATTGGGAGACCATCGGTCCTCTCTCGGCGGGGTCGGGAGACCCGCGCCGAACGGGGAAGGCGGGGTCGGGAGACCCTCGCCGAACCTTGTCCTCCAAAACTCTGTGCCGGCCGACACAGCCGGCCCTACTCGATCAACCCAGGAGACGACGTGATGGCGACCCAGAAAAAGACCCCCGCCCGATCGACGACCACGCGACGCGACTTTCTCAAGACCACGGCTGCCGGGGCGGCCGTGCTGGGCGGGCTGAGCGTGGCCCGAGGTGCCCATGCCACCGGCGCCGAGACGATCAAGATCGGCATGATCGGCTCGGGCAGCCGCTGCTCGGGCGCGGCCTCCCAGGCCTTGAAGGCCGGCCCCTACGTCAAGCTGGTGGCGATGTGCGATATCTTCGACAAGCGGCTTCAGGCCAGCCGCAACAACCTCTCCAAGCAGTATCCCCAGCAGGTCGCCGTGGACGACGATCACTGCTTCGTGGGCTTTGACGGCTACCAGAAGGTGATCGACTCGGTCGACGTGGTGCTGATCGCCTGCGCGTCGAAGTTTCACCCCATGTATGCCGAGGCGGGGATCAAGTCGGGCAAGCACGTCTTCGTGGAGAAGCCCCACGGCATCGACCCGGTGGGCGTCCGCCGCATGGAGGCCGCCTGCAAGCTGGCCGAGCAGAAGGGGCTCAGCCTGGTCTCCGGGTTGCAGAGCCGTTTCCACGCCGGATGGCGGGAAACCATCAAGCGGATTCACGACGGGATGATCGGCGACATCGTGGCGGTGCAGTCGATGTTTCTGCGGGCGCCGTATCGGGTCTACAGCCGCGAAGCCGGCCTCAGCGAAACCCAGTACCAGTTCTACAACTGGTATCATTTTCGCTGGCTCTCCGGCGACGACGTACCCCAGTCGCTGGTCCACAACGTCGATCGCATCTCCTGGATCATGAAGGAGGAGCTGCCCACCTGGGCGTTCGGCCTGGCCGGGCGGTCCTCTTCCTTCGGCGAGGTCTACGGCGATATGTTCGACCACCACACGGTTGTCTACGAGTATGCCAGCGGCACCCGCCTGTATGCCCTTTGCCGCACGCAGGCCGGCTGCTACGGCAACTCCTCGGACATCGTGATGGGCTCGAAGGGAACCTGCCACCTGGGCGCCTGCCGCATCGAAGGCGAAACGAACTGGCGTTACGAAGGCCCTGGAAACAACCCCTACGAAGCCGAGCAGAAGGCGCTGATCGATTCCGTCCGCTTGGGCAAACCGCTCAACAGCGGCGCCTACATGTGCAACAGCACGATGATCGGCGTGTTGGGGCAAATCGCCTGCTATACCGGCAAGGCGGTCAAGTGGGAGGACGCCTACCGCGCGGACTTGCAGTATGGCCCCGCGCCGGAGGAGTCGAGTTTTCAGACCAAGCCGCCCTCGCTGCCGGACAAGACGGGCAACTATCCGCTGCCGCTGCCCGGGCTGACCAAGTTGCTTTAGGATGGACCCGGAGATCACCGCGGCCGTTTTGTACCCGCCCGCGTTCGGCGCGGGGCTGCCGACCCCGCCGAGGGCGAAGCTGCCGACCTTGGGTCGGTGGCGAGTTTCACGGGGTGGGCTGCCGGCTGCCGGTTGCCTTGCGGTCTTCGGCCGTGGGCTCCGCCCGCTTGACCATGGTGACCTCGTTGCCCGACTGGTTGAACAACACTTCGTCCATGAAGGTTCGCATCAGCGAGAGCCCGCGGCTGGCCACCTGCTCCAGGCCGCCGGGTTCGCTCAGATCGGGAATCTGGCTCACGTCGAAGCCGGGGCCCTGGTCGCGGACCACGAACTTGACCTGCTGTTCGCTGATGGCGACATCGACCAGCACACGGCGGTGGCAATAGGGCGGCTCGGCCGCCCGCCGCTCCACCAGGCTGAGGTCTCCCTCCTGGATCAGCGTGTGCCCAACCTCCTGCATTTGCTCCGGGGTGATCTCCAGGTTGCCGTGGAACATCGCGTTCAAAAGCGCCTCTTTCAGCGCGACCCCCACCTGCAACCGGCCGGTAAAATCGACCAGCCCCATCCCCCCCACCATCTGTTGAACCAGGTCCACCAGGGGGTGGATGAGGGCCGGATCGTTATCCAGCGAAAACTTGAAGCACGTCTCCTCGAGGCAGTGAATCAGGCGAGCGTAGCTGCGGTCCGCCTTGGCCAGGGTGAGCACTTCCTTGGCCGTGTCGGGCAGCTTGTCGGCCAGCCGCGCCTTGGGTACATAGCTGGCCGCCCCCTTCTCCAAGGCCTCGATCGAAAGCGCCTCACTGCCGTAGGCCGTCATCAAAATGACGGGAGTGTTCGGATAGTGCGTTCGCATCGAGGTGACCAGTTCCAAGCCGTTCATCTCGGGCATGGTCAGGTCGGTGATCACGAGGTCGGGAGAAAACGCCTTGATACGGGCCAGGGCTTCCACCCCGTTGGCGGCGTACTCCACGCTGCACTCGAACTTGCGCTCCAACAACTCGCCCACCAGACGCCGATCTACGGCCGAGTCGTCTACCACCAGGACCGCTGTCATGGTTCCACCCCCCCCGCGACCAGGTTTCTTGATGATCCAAACTTGCGGCGGCCGAACCCCGTTCCGTCGAATGAGGGCCCCAAGGCGTGGTCAACAGACCCGCGCCCCAGCGCTGCGGTTTCCTCGGAAATCGAGGTAGCCACCACCTGCATGTTCTCAATCTTCGGACCGGCGACCGTACGCAGTTTACCGCGACCGCGTGAGGCCAGCCACCCCCCAACCCCTCCCTCCCGAGGGCTCCTCGAATCAGACGCAACTTGCTTTGACATAACGACTAACAGGAATCGATCGCCGCCCGCATCGCACCCCACAAAGCGGGGGCATCCAAGTGATTCTTGAACAGGCAGGCTGCCGCGCCGGCCTCGCGGGCCTCGTCGGCAACCTCGGCCACCTGGGCCCCCGTGATGAGAATCACCGGCACGAGGCCCGCCACGGCCTTGGCACGGCGGACCGTCTGGATGCCCCAACTGTCCGGCAGGCTCATGTCCAGCAGCACCACGTCGAACGACTCTCGGCCGAGTCGCCGCAGCCCCAGCACCAAGAGCTTCTCATGCACCACTTCGGCTGCGGGTTGGCCGGGCTCGGCCAGCATCTCGCCAATCAACAGCGCGTCGTCCGGATCGTCCTCGATCAGCAACACGCGGATGCTTCGCGGCGTCATGGGTCCATTCTCCGCTGGGTGGTCTGTTGTTCGTCGGCACGACCGGGGTGCCGACTCGGGGGGGCCAGTCCGACACTCCGCCCGGCGACCTGTCGATCCGCGTTCCCCCTCTCACGTAGTTTTTGGATCGAGCTTTCCCGCACACGCCAGCGCCGCAATTGCCTGGGCGTGGCACAAGTGGCCGCTTCGGATCATCGCCGGCACTTCCGCCAGGGGACGAGTCAACACGTCGATTCGCTCCAACGGATCGAGCCGGGCCGGGCCTTCCCGGCGGCACCCCTGGGCCAGCACGACGTGGCAGGAGGCGTTGTTCAGGGCCGGATTGGGCAGCAGGCACGCCACGTAGTGGACTTCTCCCGCGCGAAAACCGGTCTCCTCGCGGAGTTCCCTGGCCGCCGCCGCCTGGGGCGATTCACCGGGATCGATGATCCCGCCGGGAATCTCCAGCACGACCTGCCGGACCCCGTGGCGGTACTGCCGCACGAAGACCACCTCGTGCTCCTCGGTGAGGGCGACCACCAACGCCCAGTCGGGTGTTTCGCACACGATGAAGTCGGCCTCGGCCCGCGTGGGCTCAAAGCGGTAGCGGTCTTCGCGCAGACGGGTGAACTTGTATTGGCCGACGTAGCGGCTTTTCAACAGGGTCCAGCTTTGGTCCGGCATGGGGAAACACGTCGCTTGTGCGAAGGGCAACCGGGGGAAAACAACGGTACCGCGGCGACCGGCGGATCAGCGCACTCAGTGTAGCAAACCGGGGTGGGGGAAGATACCGGCTGCCGGGAGATGACAATCCCTGGTCCGCGCTGTAGACTGGGGCGTAGGGTCGGGCTCGGCGGGCGGTGACGGGCAGAAAAACCCCACGACGCACGGAGACAGGGTGGCTTCGGATGAAACGAGACGAGTTGATCGTGATTGCCGGGGCCGGGGGGTTCATCGGAGGGGCCTTGGCACGCTATTTTCGCGACAAGGGATTCACCAACCTGCGGGCCGTCGACATCAAGCCGATCGACGGGTGGTACCAGGCGCTTGAGGGCGTGGAAAACGTGCCCGACTGTGACTTGCGAATCAAGGAAAACTGCGACAAGGTCTGCCAAGGGGCCGTCGAGGTCTACAACTTTGCGGCCGATATGGGCGGCATGGGCTTCATCGAAAACAACAAGGCCGCCTGTATGCTCTCCGTGCTGATCAACACCCATCTGCTGCTGGCCGCCAGGGACGCGGGCAAGGTCCAACGCTACTTCTACGCTTCGTCGGCCTGTGCCTACAACGTCCACAAGCAGCAAGAGACCGACGTTACGGCCCTGAAGGAAGAAGATGCCTATCCGGCCATGCCGGAAGACGGCTACGGCTGGGAGAAGCTGTTCAGCGAGCGGATGTGCCGCCATTTCAGGGAAGATTACGACCTGCCCACCCGCGTGGCCCGCTTCCACAACGTCTACGGCCCCCACGGCACCTGGGACGGCGGCCGCGAGAAAGCCCCGGCGGCCATCTGCCGCAAGGTGATCGAGGCCAAGGACACCGGCAGCCCGGAGATCGAGATTTGGGGCGACGGCGAGCAAACCCGCAGTTTCATGTACATCGACGATTGCCTCCAGGGCATCGACATGATTACTCACAGCAAAATCATCGAGCCGCTCAACCTGGGCTCGGCCGAGTTGGTCTCGATCAATCGCCTGGTCGACATGGTCGAAGCGATCGGCGGCGTGAAACTGAATCGCAGGTACAAGCTCGACGCGCCCAAGGGAGTTCGGGGCCGCAACAGCGACAACACGAGGATTCGGCGACTCTTGGGCTGGGAGCCCGGCACGCCGCTTGAAGACGGCCTGGCCAAAACATACGCCTGGATCGAACAGCAGTACCAAGACCGCAAGGCGGGCAAGCCTACCGTGAGTTGACCCCGCCCGGCCGTAGGGCCGGGTTCCTCGGGATTTGTTGTGCTCGGGGCGAGGCTCCTGCCGAGCCGTGGGGGCGGCGTTTACCCTGATTTCCCGGCTCGGCAGGAGCCTCGCGCTGCCGGTGTGCCCGCGAAGCGAAACAAGGATCACGCCACAGCTCGACAGGACGACGGATGCGATACGCTTCGATCATGGCCGGCGGTTCGGGCACGCGGCTCTGGCCCATGT
>CAYZWG010000103.1:0-14628 GCA_964481605.1 uncultured Planctomycetaceae bacterium | reverse complement strand
ATCGGGCACCTGGATGCACTATCGCAAGGGCCTCCGCGACCCGAAAACCGGCGCCTTCAGCGTGCAGCTCTGGCAGCAGACGCGGTGGACCAACAACAAGGGACCGATCGACGTGGAGGACGCCGGCGTGCGGGTTTTCGCCTTCCGCGAGCGGGCCATTCGCGGCACCCCGTACCGGGTGGTCGATCCGGGCGGCATCGTGGAGATCAGCGACGCGGCCAAGGTGGAAGCGTGGGACGGCACCCAAACCGCGGCGGCGGAGCGGATTCGCGTTTACGGCTCGGGCCGGACCGACGTGGGACCGCTCGACCGCGTGCTCGTGGTCCAGCAGTATCACACGCCGGAAATGGACTATTTCAGCGAGCGGGCACTGCCGTTTCTCAAAGGGTTGGTGGACCGGTACGCCGACGCCGGCCTGAAGCTCAACGGGCTCTACTCCGATGAAATGCACATCCAGCAGGACTGGGCCTACTTCAATCACCACGACCATGGCGAGTTCGCGCTGCGCTACGTGAGCGACGGGCTGGCCCGGACCTATGCGGCCAGGTACGGCGAGGAGTACCGCGATTTTGCCAAGTATCTCGTCTACTTCGTCCACGGCCAGGAGGACTTTGCCCACGACTTGAGCGCCAAGGCGGGGGTGATGCACGTCTTTGGCGATACGCCGGAGGCGATCCAGCGGACGGCCCTGTTTCGGGCCCGCTACTACCACCTTCTTCAAGACGGCGTGGTCGATCTGTTCGTGGCCGCCAAGCGGCACGCCGAAAAGCGGATGGGCCACCGGCTCGAGTCGCGGGCCCACGCCACCTGGGCCGAGAGCCCCACCATCGACGACTGGAACACGGGACGCCAGCCCCGTGCCCCGCACCAGTACGAGTACACCTCCGACTTCGTCTGGTCCTGCACGGTGCACCAGGCCGCGGCGGCCTGCTACGACTACTTCAAATGGGGTGATTTCCTCACCGGCAACGGCAACGACCACGCCGAGGGCGGTTGGATCGATCGCGACTATTACGCCCTGGCGCTGGCCTGTTCCACGGGCATTCTCAACGAAGTGCCCTATTCCTACGCCGCCGGCTGGGGAATGCCGCCCGAGGTCCGCCGGCGGCGGACCAGCCTGATGGGCACGTTCGGCACCGCTGGGTCGCCGCCCTGGGGCGCGGTCGAGGACAGGCAGCACCGCGACGTCGACGTGCTGATGCTCTATCCGCTCGACCTGGTCGCCGTGGAGGAACGCTTCGGCAGTTGGATGACCCAATACGGCTACGCCAATTACGTCACCCAGGCCAAGCTGCTGGAACGCGGCAAGGTGGTCGACGGGGCGGTGGAAATGGCCGGGCGGCGGTTCACCACGCTGGTCACCCTGTTCGAGCCGTTCCCCTCCGCCCGACTGCTGGAGACAATGCGGCAACTGGTCGCCTCGGGTGGCCGCGTGGTCTGGGCCGGACCGCCGCCGGTCGTCGGCTTCGAGGGTGGCGATGCCCTCACCCCCTGGCAGGACCTGTTCGGCGTGGACCATGCCAAGGGGCGCTACGAGGGTCTGCGGGCACCGGGCAAGGAAGTCCGCTTCGAGGGCATTTTGGCCGACGTGGCGCCGCAGGTGATCCTCACCGATTTTCTCGTCGACCACCTCTATCCCGTCACCCCCCGCGCGGGCACGGCCACCGTGGCACGCGTGAAGAACCACGTCGTGGGCACGCACCGCCCGCTCGATTCCGGCGGCAGCGCCACCTTTCTCGGCTATCGCCCCCGCGACGACCAGTCGAAGAGCCTCGGCTACGAGTCGCGGAATTGGTTCGAGGTGCTCGACGCATTGGGTGCGTATCCACCTACGGGCCGATTCGAGGGCGTGAACGACAACACGGAGCACGTCTCCCGCACCAGCGACTTTCTCGCCTGCCGGTTTCCCAACGGCGCCGTGGCCCTGGCCCGCCACTTCCGCGCGTTCGAGGAGGGCTGGCCGGGCGGCTTCGCCCGCAATAGCCAGCAGGACAAGGCGTATATCAAGGCCCATCCGCTGCCGGACGACGCCCTGCTGCTGGACGGCCTCCGGGTCAACGGGCATGAAGTCGGCTACCACGGCCGGGAGGCGATGGCGTTTCGCGTCAACCAGGCGGGCGACCTGGTGGCGTTTGCCGGTTCGGACGCGAAGGAAGTGACCATCGACGGCCGCACGACCGTGTTTGCCGACGCACCCTTGCCCCTGGTGGCCTGGGCACCCGTGCCGGCAGTGCGTCGGGTCGAGGGGGGCGCCGTGTTGCAGGTGGTGGTTCACGGCGCGGGTACGGTCCGCATTCCCCGCGGCGATTTGCCCCAGCGGATCGAGATCGTCGCCGAAGGCCCCACGCCGGGCAGCCGCGGCCAGGTGGTGCCGTCGCGCCGGCAAGACGGGTCGCTGGTGATCGAAATCACTCCCCACGAATCGGGCCGCCGGCTGTGGGGCGTGCCGCTGCCATAAGCCAAAGCTCCATCAACCCATTTCCCGTTTCCAAAGGAGTTTGCCATGACTCGCGTAATGACCCGACGCCGGATGCTCCAGGCCACCGGTGCCGCGGCGGCCGCCTGCGTGTTGCCCAGCCGGCGGGCGTGGGCCGCTCCGCAGGCCGACGTGCAAGAGATTTCGGTCATCAGCCGTGAGCCAAACATCTATCATGGCTGGCCCACGGTGGCCCGGCGAAAGAACGGGCAGTTGCTCTGCGTCTGCTCCGGGGGCCGCGAGGCCCACGTCTGTCCCTTCGGCCGGGTCGAACTGATCACCTCCGACGACGACGGCCGAAGCTGGAGCGAGCCCCGCGTGCTGATGGACACGCCGATCGACGATCGCGACGCGGGCGTGCTGGAGACGGCCGCCGGCTCGATCCTGGTGACCACTTTCACGTCGCTGGCCTACGAGCCGATCTTGAAGCGGGCCGAGAAGATTCCGCCCGGCGCCAGCGGGGCCTGGCCCGCCACGCGGCTGAAACGCTGGCAGGCCGCCCGCGACCGGCTCTCCGGGGAAGAACGCAAGAAGCTGCTGGGCGTTTGGATGCTGCGATCGACCGACGGCGGCAAGTCGTTTGGCGAGCCCTACCGGTGCCTGGTCAATAGTCCTCACGGGCCCATCCAACTCGCCGACGGCCGTGTCCTCTACGCCGGCAAAAACCTTTGGCAGGGCGACCCGCGGGTGGGCGTCTGCGAGTCGACCGACGACGGGGCTTCCTGGCGCTGGCTGGGCGAGATTCCCCCGCGTGCCGGCGACGACGTGAAGAACTACCACGAGTTGCACGCCGTGGAGGCGCTGGACGGGCGGATCATCGCGCAGATTCGCAACCACAACAAGGCCAACAGCGGCGAAACCCTGCAAACCGAGTCGGCCGACGGCGGACGCACCTGGGCGCCGCCCCACTCAATCGGCGTCTGGGGGCTGCCCTCGCACCTGTTGCGGCTGGCCGACGGCCGGCTGCTGATGACCTACGGCCATCGCCGCAAGCCCTACGGCAACCAGGCCCGCGTCTCTGCCGACCAGGGTCGCACGTGGTCCGGGGCAATGATCGTCTCGGGCGACGGACCGGGCGGCGACCTGGGCTATCCTTCCACGGTGCAGCTCGGCGACGGGTCGCTGTTGAGCGTCTGGTACGAGCGGCCGGCCGACAACCCCCACGCCGTCTTGCGCCAGGCCCGCTGGAGGCTGCAAGGCTAAAGGTGGCACGGTCGGGAGACCGGCCACAACAGTTCGGCGAGGGTCTCCCGACCCCGCCGCCGGTAGCACCGGTTCTCTTGTTCGGCGCGGGTCTCCCGACCCCGCCGTGGGTAGCACCGGTTCTTGAACCGGTGTGGCTGGAGCCACAAGAGGTCAGCACGGATCACTCCGCTCAGCGAATCGGAACAACGCCCGGGCGTCGCCAGCCACCCGCGGCGGGGCCGGCAGCCCCGCGCCGAACGCGACCTCTTGCCGGCTGCGCCGGGTGCAGGTTCAAGAACCTGGGCTACCCGTGGTCCCCTTTTTCCCGCACGACAGATCCGTCGCGATCAGTCGTGGTGGCTGACCGCCCTCCACGTGCCGTCGGCGTTTTTTTGGAACGAAAACTCCCAGGTCACGGCGGCGCCGCCCAGTTGGGCGTGGGTCAGCGAGACGGTCATCGTGGCGGTGTCGCCCTCGACGCTGGGCCCCTGCTTCACCGCCTTGATCGCCAGCGCCATCTCGTGCTGGTCGAGATACCGCTCGACGGCCGCTCGGAAAGGCGCCGCGTCGACGGCCTCGCCCGGAGTCCGGCGGCAACCGGCCGAAAACACGGCCCACGCCAGGCAACAACCGGCCAGAATCATCGGCGATCGTCGAAAGCCGGAATAGATGATGTCCACTGGCTCACGCCCTCTGCTTGTGGTACCAGTCGCAGCCGTAGTTGCCCGTCTTGTAGGGCTGGCTGCCGCCGTCGGTTCCCAGCGGCCGCGTCTTGGCCAGCAGCCCGGTGACGTCGGCCTCGGTCATGGGGCGAAACCCGCGGGCGATGGCCACGTCCTGGCGAAGGTCCTTGCGGGAGGTGATGCCGCAGACCAGCACGCTGATCGGCAGGGAGAGGGCATAGCGGCGGGAGACTTCGGCGCTGAAGCCCAACTTGGCCGGCAGCAGCCCCGTGGAAAGCCCCTTCATGCCCACCACCCCGATCTGGCGTTTCACGCACTGGGGCAGAATGTTCTTGATGAAGCTGTGGTAATGGGGGTCGAGGGCGTTGATGGGCATCTGCGCGGTGTCCCAGTCGAAGGGCTTGTCGAGCATCGCCTGGTGAAACTTGGGGTCCTTGTGGCCGGTGAAGCCGATGTAGCGGACCTTGCCCGCCCGGCGTGCCTCCAGGGCCGCCCGATAGGCCCCGTTCTTCTCCGCGAAGATCAGGTCCGCGTCGTCGTCCCATTTCATCCCGTGAAACTGCCAGAGGTCGAGCCGATCGGTCTTCAGCCGCCGCAGGCTGTCATCCAGGTGGCGCATCGCGCTGGGGTAGTCCCGGCCGCAGACCTTGGTCATCAGAAACACCTTCTCGCGCCGCCCGCCGGAGGCCAACGCCCGGCCCATCAACTCCTCGCTGCGGCCCTGGTGATAGTCCCAGCAGTTGTCGAAGAAGGTCATGCCGGAATCGATCGCCTCGTGCATGATGGCGATCGCCTCGCGATCCTCCTTGACCGAGCCGATGTGCCATCCCCCCAGGCCGACAATGGGAACCTGCTGGCCGGTTTTTCCCAGCGGTCTGACGGGCAGCCCGGCGGGTCCCTCCTGCTGGGCGGCCAACACCGTGGAGCCGGCCGAGGCGGAAGCCAGGCAAGCGGCGGCCGCTTTCAAGAAGTCTCGTCTTGTCGCGTCGTTCATGGCGTGTTCTCCGGAGCAAGAGGATTCGTGTCTTCCGCCCCACCGACCCCGTGCCGGTGAAAGCATCGCCGGCCGTCACTTCGGCCGCCGGCAATCCCAACGCACCCCGCCCGGCTCCCTATCATGTCCCCGGCTGCCTCAGCTTGCTCGCCGTCCACAAGATGACCCCCATCATCACGATCACCACCGGCCCTTCGCCGGCGGTCCAGTACCAGGGCATACCGGCGTAGAGGTCGATCGCCAGCATCACCGCGCCGAAACCTGCCCCCAGCACGGCCAACCACCGCACCAGCAGCAGGTAACGCCGCACGTCGGTGGAGAGCAACAGCACGAACGCCCCTTGCAACGCATACATCGCCGAGAGACTTCGCGTGAGGTACTCGACAATCGCGCCCTCGGGCAGTTGGCCCAGGCCAAGCTGCCGGTGAGTCTCGGCCATCCACGCGGTGGGCAGGAACACCGCGCCCAGGGCGATCAGTTCGACCCCACCCAGAATTCGCAGCAAGAGGGTGAGGATTCGCTCGGGCTTGGACATCTCGGTCGCTCCCGCCAGCCGGTTGCCGCGGTCCACAGGCGGCGCAACAGGTGCCATCTTTCTCCCCATTATGGGTTCCGGCAGGGCCCGAGGAAACAGCGCCGCGGCAAAATACCGAGGGGCGGTGCGATCCGCTCGGGCGTCCGTTGATCGGGCAGGCGGCAACGGTTAGCCTGTAGGCCGGGTCGCGACCCGGCCTACGGATTTCCCGGTTTGCACGAATACCCCCTTCCACAATGGACACGAACCAAACCTCTTTTCGAGGGGCCAGACGATGGAAAACGTCAACCGGCGAAAATTCCTCACCGCCACGGCCCGGGGGGCAACGGGACTGTTGGTCTGTCCGACCGCGGCGTTTGCCGATCCGGGCTTGCCCAAGCCCTGTCCGCCGGGCGACTGGCGGAAGCAAGGCGTGGTGTTGGCGCCGCCCAAGACCCCCCGGGGCACCCGCGTGCAGAACTTCACCTGCCCGGCCGAGCCGCTCGAAAACGGCCGCTGGCGGCTCTGGTATTCGAGCTTCGGGCCCGGTGTTCCCATGAACGTCGCCCGCGCCGAGGGCGTGCCGGGCGAGCCGCTGGAGCGCCACGTGGCAGTGCTCTCGGAGGGCGAGCCGGCGGACGCGCCCTTTTCGATCGGAAACCTGCCCCAGGGATGGCGCCCGGTCCAGGTGGTGCATCTTCGGCTGGCCGACGGGCGGGATCGCATCTATTTTTGGGCCCACGGCCCCGATCTGCACCGCTATCTGGCGGCCGAAAGCGACGACGGCCGGCGGTATCGCGTGCTCGATCCGCGGCGGCCGTGCCTCTATCACCCGTTCGATCGGGCGGTGGACGGCAAGGTGGCGGCCGCGGCCGGCCTCAAGCGTCTGGCCGGCAGAAAGTCGAACCGCCCCGAGGGAGAGCCCGCCGCGCCGGTCGAGTTGATCTCCAACGACGCCACCAATGTCTATCAACTGCCCGACGGCAGCTTCGAGATGTACTCGGTGGCCCTGGTCGAGGTGGCCAAGGACGACCCGCGTTACATTGCCCACGACAACGCCGCCGGCTGGCTCCGCGTGATCGATCGCTACGCCAGCCGGGACGGCCTCCATTGGACCGACCGCCGCCGGGTGATCGAGCGCGACGAACTCGACCCGACCGATCAGCAGTTCTATTTCCTCAGCGTGACGTACACTCCCCGCGGCCGGGTCGGGCTGCTGGGACACTATCGCGTGGAAGCGCAAACCATGGACCTCGAATGGTGCTTCTCCTCGGACGGACTCTCCTGGCGGCGTCCCTGCCGCACGGCCTGGATTCCCCGGGGCCAGCCCGGCCAGCCCGACAGCTACGGCATCTATGCCCCCCACGACCTGGTGCATCACGACGGCCGCTGGTTTCTCTTCTACACCGGCGTGAACTCCGCCCACAACGGGAAACACTC
Organism: uncultured Planctomycetaceae bacterium; assembly: GCA_964481605.1. GTDB lineage: Bacteria > Planctomycetota > Planctomycetia > Pirellulales > Thermoguttaceae > CAYZWG01. Next base: position 7,336 of record CAYZWG010000103.1, on the reverse strand, counting down.
CCACGGGCCGCCGACCGCGGTGGTGCAGTTGGCCACCTGCGACTCGATCTGGGCCTGACGGCGGCTTGGGGCCGGCGGCCGTTGAACCCCCCCGACGGCAACGCTATGCTGGTCAATCGATGCCGACGCCAGATGGCTCAACAGCTACCACCCAAGGAGGCAGGCGATGCGTTCACTGATCCTCGTGGCGACGATCTGCGTTACGGCGGTCGCCCAGGCGGCCGAAACCAACCCTTGCACGAACGGGTCGTTCGAGCAACTCAACGCCCGGGGCTTTCCCGTCCATTGGGCGCCGGTGGGCACGACCGTGGAGGTTTCCACGGACGCGCACCTGGGGCGGCGGGCCTTGCGGCTGCTCCGCACCGACCAGACGCCCACCCCCGAAACCGGCCTCAACCGCGGCTACCGCCCGGATACCGGCCGTCGGGGGGCGATGCTCGAACAGCGCCGCGGGGGGATCGATTTCTGGTACAAGGCGATTTCCACCCATGCCGCCCAGTTGAACATCTACGCCATTCCCATGACGGCCGAGGGGGTGGAGCGGACCGCCTCGCCTCGGGCGACGTTCACCATCCCCCCGCAACACATCGGCGACGGCCGCTGGCACCACGCCCGCCTCAAATACGACTTCACCAAGGACCCCAAGGTCCGATGGGTCCATTTCGCCGCGCGGATCGTGGGCACCGCGGGCGAGGTCTTGCTCGATGACTTCGCCTACCTGGAGCATGTCGGCCCGCTGCTGCAATTCGGAACCGTTCGCCTGGAAGAAGACGCCCACTCGCCGGGCCGGCGGGCCACCGTCGAGGTGGAGATCACCAACGCCGGCGACGCGCCGGCCAGGGGAGGCCGGGCCATGCTGGTCGGGCCGCCGGGTCTTGAGGTGGCGCCCGCCCAACGGACGCTGGCCGATCTGGCGCCCGACGCCCGGGTCAAGGCGACCTGGACGCTGAAAGGCCGTCGCGCTGAACCCGCCTCGCTCGATCTGACCGCCACCGCGGGCGGGAGCAAGGCCATCGCCTCGCTGCGCTTGGCCCCGCGGCTGTCGATCAGGAGCTTCGGCCCGGTGGCCCCGGTGGCCCTGGCCGGCCGGCCGATCACGCTGGAATGCGAGTTGGAGAACGCGGGCAATGCCCTCGTGTTGAAACCGCGGGTCGAATTCAGCACGCCGGCCGGCACGGTGACCGTGGCTGCCGAGGAGTTGGCCCCGGGCGGGACCGTGGTGCTGGAGCACCAGTTCACGCCCCCGCACGAGACGCCCCACGCGCAAGTCTCGGCCGCCGCGCAAGCCGACAATGTGGAGGCGAAACCGGCGGCCGCGAGCACGTTGGTGGTGGGGGCCGACGTGACGCTGCCGGTGCCCTCGGGCCGGCTGGCCGCCGAGGTGACCCCGGCCTACGCCGTATTGGAAGACGAGCACATTCGACTGGTCCTGCGGCGGAATGCGTTTGGCTTCGGGCCGGCCGAGTTGACGGCTCGCACCGCCGACGGCTGGAAGACGGTGGCCTGGATGCCGCGGCTGGGCCGGCTCGTCGACCGCGACGCCGGCGGCGCCCGCCGCGCCCGCGAGGTCTACGCGGCCGACCCGCCCCGGGTGGAGGGCGGCGATGGGGCCGGTCTGCGATTTTCCTGGTCGGCCCCGGGTCCCGACGGCGCGACGTGGAAGCTCGAGGTGGCATTCCGCCTGGCCGCCGGCGAAAAGAGCATCCAGGTGGACCATCGCCTGGGCTGCGACCGGCCGTGCCAACTGCTGGCCTTGGAGGGGCCGATGCTCTACGCCCTTACCCGCGACGAAGCCGTCTTTCCCGGGCTGGAATGGCTGGTCGACGACGAGATCTCGTCCGGCACGCTGGACATCGTCCAAGGCCACGAGCACCAGGTGCGCTACGTGGTCCACCCCAACATGGTGACCATCCCGGCGATCGGCGTCCACGGCCGGGCGGGTACGGTGGGGCTGGTGTGGGACGTGCATCAGAAATGGGACGGCCAACAAGACCGCCCCAGCGTGGTGTTCGCTTCGCCCGACCGTTTTGAAAACCAACGCGCCCACCTGATGGGGCTTTTTCTGCCCACGGTTCCCCAATACGTCGAGCCCAACGAGCGGGAGGCGGCCCGGCCCTACTCGGTGCAACCGGAGCGGCCGCTGCGGCTCACCTGCCGGCTGCTGGCCGACGCGAATGAGAACGCCGACGTGCTGGCGGCGGTGGACGAGTGGATTCGTCTGTTCGGCCTGCCCCAGCCGGCTCCCCTGCCGCACGGTTCCTACGACGGCGAAATCGCGTTTTCCATGCGGGCGTACCTCGACTCGCTCTGGGACCCGCAGATTCAGCAGTGGTGGACCACCAAGGGGGCCGGAGTGCTTTCGCACCAGGGCCGGCCGCGGGCGTTCGTGGCCGACCTGCTCTTGGGCGAGGTCGTCGCTCCCAGCGAGAAGGTTCGCCGGGCCTGCCGCGGGCGGGCGGAGGAGGTGCTGGCGCTGATCGGCGGCCCACCGCGAATCGACTTCCAGCGCCAGCCCGGCCGGACCGACCTGGCCATGGCCCGGCTGGGCCCGGCGGCCAATCTGCTCGCCTCGCGCGACGCGGACGGCACGTGGCGGTTCGACGCCGATATGACTCGCGGCGTGCCGTTCGTGGGCAAGGACTACCATGAACTCGGACCCGACAACGCCGTGGAAGTGGGCACCTGCGCCCGCAACGCCTTCGAGGTGCTCCGCTATGCCCGCGTGGCCGGCGATCGCCAAACCTACGAGCGCATGGTGAAGACGCTCCAACGGATGGAAACCTTTCGGGTGCCGCGGGCGGCGCAGGTCTGGGAGGTGCCGGTGCACACGCCCGACGTGCTGGCGGCCGCCGACGCGGTGGACGCCTTCCTGGAGGCCTATCGCCTAAGCGGCGACCAGCGCTGGCTCGACGACGCGGTCGCCTGGGCCCGTCGCGGACTACCGTTCATTTATCTCTGGGACGACCCGGAAAAACCGTTCCTGCTGGGCGCCAGCATCCCCGTGTTCGGCGCCACCTGGTACCGGGGCTCCTGGTTTGGGCGGCCGGTGCAGTGGAACGGCCTGCGCTACGCCAACGCCCTGTTGACGCTGGCCGAGTACGACCAGAGCTATCCCTGGCGGCGGATCGCCGAGACGGTGATTCGCAGCGCCGTGTGGCAGCAGAACCCGAAAGACCCCGACGTGGCCCTCTGGCCCGACAACATCAGCGCCCTCGACGCGAAGAAAGCCGCCTGGCTGTTCGCGCCGCGGCAGATTCTCCGCAATATCCTCAAGCTCACCGGCCGCGACGAGGATCCGGCCACGGTGATTCTGGGCCAAGGCGAGACCCGCGTGCACGTCTCCACGGTGGGGAAAATCACCACTGCCGCCCTGCACGACGACGTGCTCGGCTTCAAGGTGAGGTATCCGCGCGGCCAGCAGGGAGTCGTGCTGGTGGCCAACGTGGGCCGGCCCCGGCGGGTGCTGCTCGACGGCCAACCGGTGGCCGAACGGGCGGAGTTGGAAACGGCCAGTCAGCCCGGCTGGCGCTACGATCCCGGCAACGCCTTCCTGTCGGTGCGGGTCGACCGGGAAGGCCCGGCCACGGTGCGCGTCGAGGGCGTCGAGGTTCGCCGGGTAGACCGATTGCCCCAGCCGGTGGACCGGATCTCCTTCGAGTTCGACGATTCGGCCGAGGGCTGGATGGCCTCCAGTCAGGTCGACCGGCTGAATGTCCAAGCCGGATCCCTGCGGGGAACAATCACCGGAGCGGACCCCTACCTGGTTCGCGGGTTGATGCACGCGGCGGGCGACGACTCTCCGGTGGTCCACATCCGCATGTGGATCACGGCCGGCGGGGGCGGGCAGTTTTTCTGGACCACGAAGGCTTCGCCCCAATTCGGCGAAGACAAGATGGTAGGCTTCCCGCTGGCGGCCGGGGGGGAGTTTAGCGAATTCCGTTTGCAGTTGGGGCACAACCCGCGTTGGGCCGGAGAGACGATCACCGCCATCCGCATCGACCCCGGCGGCGGCGCGGCCTCCGGCGAGTTTGCCATCGACTACGTCCGCGGCGACAAGAGGTAGCGGGCACGGTTGGAGCGGGACGCCAGGCCGGTGGGTTCCCAAGCTGGAGCTTGGGAACCAGGTGGGAGGGCGAGGCTCCGCGCGCACGCGGTCGATTCATTCCCTCGTCCGCCCAAATTCCTTCAAAAGATTCTTCAAGCACGACGTGAGAATTTGATCGTAGTTGGCCGCCGTGCCCTGGAAGACGAAGCCGTTGGGCTGGGCGGGGTCCCATTGCATGGCGACGCGAATCGTTCCGTCCTCGCCTCCGGCCGCGCTCACGCGCATGGGCACGAATCGGTAGGCCTCGACCCGCCGGTCCGCCAGCCCTCGCGCCGCCGCCCGGTCCGGCGGCAGGGCCACGTAGTCGTCGTCCGCCCGCCGGTAGACTTGCCGCCCCGCCGCGTGCAACAAGGGCGCCGTGCACCACATGTTGCGAGGCATCCGCCACACCCGGGCGCGAACCTCCGGCGACTGGGGCAGGGTGAGAAACGCCACCGGGTCGACGCCGGCCGGCTTGCTCAGGGCGTAGATGAACCAGTTTTGCAAGCCGGTGGGGGCCTCGCGCAGGACCTGCTCCTGCGGGAACTTCCAATACGTGCCGTGGCGGCCCCGCTGCCCCAGCTTGCCGCCGAAACAAGGGCACCAGTAGATCGGCAATCCCGACCGCATGATGCAAACGTAGGCCTGGCGGTCCAGGTTGACGTTATACTCGTACCGCCGCGTCTTGGCGTCGACCGCCGGATTGCCGATGTTGAGATACAGCCGGGCGATCTTTCGCCGCAACAAGTCGGGCTCCCGGTTGAAGGCGGCCGCCATGTCGCGGACGCTGCCGGTGGTGAACACGGTGATCTGGCCGGGCGAGCGGCGGAGCACGTCGAGAACCAGGTCGACCCCTTGCTGGAACGGGGCCGGTTGCCCACGCCCGTCGTCCTCCGGCCGGGCCAGCGGCTGGCCCAAGCCAATGGCAAAAGGAACCTTTCTTCCCGTCAAGGCCAGCATCTGCCGGAGGGGAATGCTGCCCGGCGCCTCGAGCTGGTGGGCGCCGCAGTCGAGCACGATGCCCCGCACGTCGAACTCCGCCAGGGAGAACAGCGTGGCCAGGTCGAAATGGTCGTCCGGGTCCATGTGGGGATGGTGGAGGTCCGTGCTGTAGAGGATGGGAATCTTGCCCGAGGCGGCCTCGGCCGGGCTGCCGGTGGGAATCATCGCCACCACCGCCCAGGCCAGCGTCCAGGCCCCCAGCTTCGTTGGCAACCGCATGTTCTGGCTCCTGGCCGTGGCCGGATGATACTCGAAAAAACCCCGCCGATCCGCTCGTCTTTCCCGCCCCCAGCACGCCCGGAACGGTTGACAGGGCGCATTGTAGCGGCCACATTCGGGGCTGCAAGCTTCCACCCGGCCGGGGGTGCGCGCGAACATCCCCGACCAGCGCCCGCGCTTGCCTCCTCACCACCGCCCTCGACCGTCCACAGGCGACTCTCCCACCGCCGAGTAACCGATCCATGGCCGTCGACCCACTGGATGGCGTGATCATCGTCAGCTTCTTCGTGGCGGCGCTGGCTGTGGGGGTGGCGGTCTCCAGGCGGGCGGGCCGTAGCTCGTCGGAGTTTTTTCTCTCGGGGCGGCAGATGCCCTGGTGGCTGTTGGGTATCTCCATGGTGGCTACCACCTTCTCGGCCGGCACGCCCAACTTCGTTACCGACATCGTCCGCCAGAACGGCGTGGCCGGAAACTGGGTCTGGTGGGCCTTCCTGCTGACCGGCATGATGACCGTGTTCATCTACGCCAAGCTCTGGCAGCGGTCCGGCGTGATGACCGACGTCGAGTTCTACGAGCTCCGCTACAGCGGCCGGGCCGCCGCCTTCCTTCGCGGGTTCAGGGCGATCTACCTGGGCGTGATCTTCAACGTCATCAGCATGGCCACCACCACCATGGCGGCGATCAAGATCGGCGGCGTGATGCTCGGTGTCAGCCCGGTGCAAACCGTGGTCGTGGCCGGCACGGTGACCGTGATCTACAGCATGGCCGGCGGGCTGACCGGCGTGTTGCTGACCGATCTCCTCTTGTTCGTGATCTCCATGGGGGGCGCCGTCGCGGCGGCCGTCTACCTGGTGAACCTGGACGCCGTGGGCGGGCTCTCCAGTCTCTTGTCCAACGAGCTGGTGCGGACGAAACTCTCGATCTTTCCCCGGCTGGACGACCCCGACTTGTGGATCGCCGCTTTCATCATTCCCCTGGCCGTGCAGTGGTGGAGCGTGTGGTATCCGGGGGCGGAGCCGGGCGGGGGCGGCTACATTGCCCAGCGGATGCTGGCGGCCAAGGACGAAACCCACGCCACCGCCGCCACGCTCTTGTTCAACGCGGCCCACTACGCCTTGCGGCCCTGGCCGTGGATTGTCGTGGCCCTCTGCTCGCTGGTCGTGTTTCCCGACCTGGAATCGCTGCGGGCGGCGTTTCCCCACATCAGCGCCAACGTGATGAAGCACGACCTGGCCTATCCGGCCATGATGACACTGCTGCCCAGCGGGCTGAGAGGGCTCGTGCTGGCCTCGCTCATCGCCGCCTACATGTCGACCATCTCCACGCTGTTGAACTGGGGTTCCTCCTACGTGGTGAACGATTTCTTCAAGCGTTTTGTCCGCCCCCAATCGAGCGAAAAAGAGTTGGTCCTCGTGGGACGCCTGGCCACCCTGGTGATCATGATTCTGGGCAGCCTGATCGGGCTGTGGTTCAGCAACGCCCTGCAAGCCTTCCACATCATCCTCCAGATCGGCGCCGGCACCGGACTGCTGTTCATCCTCCGCTGGTTCTGGTGGAGAATCAACGCCTTCAGCGAGTTGACCGCGATGGTCGTCTCCTTTGCGGTGGCCGTCTATTTCCAATTCTTCTTGGGCGTGGCCGTGGCCGATTGGGTCAAACTCCTGGTGGGCGTGGCAGTCACCACCGCCGCCTGGGTCTTGGTCACGCTACTCACCCGGCCCACCGCGGAAGCTACCCTGCGGCGGTTCTGCCGCACGATTCGCCCCGGCGGGCCGGGTTGGCGGGCCGTGATGCGACGGGCCGAAGAGGACGGCGAGCCGATCGAATCGTCGAGCGAGCCCTGGAGCGTTCCCGCGGGAATTCTCTGCATGGTGGTCGGATGCCTGGCCGTTTACAGCACGCTGTTCGCCACCGGCTACTGGATCTACTCCGACCGCCTGCCGGCGACGATTTTCACCTGTTTGGCCGGTGTCTCCACGCTGGTCTTGAGAAAGCTCTGGCGGCGTCTGGTGGCGGCGCCCGCGTAGTCCC
>CAYZWG010000102.1:12389-14754 GCA_964481605.1 uncultured Planctomycetaceae bacterium | reverse complement strand
TCTTGTCGGCTGCCGCCGACCCAGGTTCAAGAACCTGGGCCACCCTCCGGCAGCCGGTACGTCTGGGTGGGTGCCTCCGATGTCGCGCCCGAGCCCGGGGTTTCCGAGTCGCCCCCGCCCCCCGGACCCACCCCCGCCCGGCCGCTCTCTTCGAGCAATCGGTAGGCCACTCCCCACAGCCCCAGCACCACCAGCACCACCATCGCCAAGGCCGCCAGCCCGTACAGAATCAAGCTCGACTTCAAGTCGGCCAGGGGAACGCCGATGGCGCTGGCATAGGACTCCTGCACGATCACCTCCCAGCCGGTATCCTCTTCTCCCACAAAGACACCGGCCGTTTCGGCCAGCCAGCGGAGCCCGTACTTGGGATCGTGCTCGGCCAAGGGGTCCCGGTAGAACGCCTTGCGGGCGTTGGTCGAGGGAAACTGCTCCACGCTGATGCGAAGGTCGGCAAACTGCCGGGGCAGCCGGCCGCCGCCGTTCTGCATGGCTTCCAGCGCCGGATGCTGGAGGATGTGGCCGGGGGCGCCGGGCAGGGGGCGCTCGACGAGCACGGCGAACTGGCGATCGTCGCCGGGAAACTCGACCAGCTTGCCCACGCCCACGGTGAGGCCGCCGATCCCCCGGAATGATTTTTCGCCGTCCGTGTTGGACGCCAGGATGGGCGTCGAAACGGCGACGTTCCAGAGACCGGTGGCCTCGCTCTGGTAGGCGGCCGAAAGGCTGGTGCGGTCGATGTGCTGGCCCGGGGCCGGCCGCCAGCTCCGCTCTCGATCGACCGGGCCGCCGTGAAAATAGGTCCGCCAGGCGTAGTCTCGGCCGATGGTGGCCGATTCGGCCTTTTCCGGCACGCGGGCGATCTGCACTCCGTGGGCGTCGTTGAGAAACCAACTGTTGACGTTCTCGGCCGAGGCGATCTCGTAGGGGATGGCCGCCTCGAGTGCCGCCTGCAAGGCGCGGCGGCGAGGATTCCGGCGAAACTCTCGGCGCAGCGGCTCCAATTCGGCCTCCTCGGCCGTGGGGTCCCGCAGCCGCTTCAACATGCCGGCCAGCTCCGGGTCGCTGACCGCCTGGCGGAAGGCCTGCTCAAGCGCCTCGTCGCCCACAAGCTGCTCCACCGCCCGGTAACGACGGTCCACGCCGCTGGCCACCGCCTTGGCCACCGACTGCGCGGCAAAATGGTTGCTCCTGAGCGCCTGGTGAAGCAGTTCCTGGTTGGAACGTTGCAGCGTGGCGCTGAAGCCCTTGAACCAAAACAAGGAAACCACCAACAGGACCAGCGCCGGTCCCACCGCCCCCAGCACCATCGTGGGCCGCCGCGCGCGGTGGGCGTCGCGGGCGTCCAGCGCATCCAACACCGCCTGGACGTTGGGATAGCGCTTTTTGGGGTCCGCCGCCAGACAGCGATCGATCACCTCGGCCAGGGCCCGATCGACCCCCCGCGGCGAACGGTGCGCGACCGGCGCCGCCGCGCCCCGAATGATCGTCCGGTACACCGCCAACCGCTTTTCCAGGTCGGCCGCGTGCTGCAGCCGGCCAATGTTCTCCTCCGTCTTGTGAGGCGGTCCCCCCGTGACCATGCAATAGAGCAATGCCCCCAGGGCGTAGACGTCCCATCGGGCGTCGGGCACGGCCTTCAGGCTGGCCTGTTCGGGGGCCATGTAGAAAAGCGTCCCCAGCGCCGGCACCTGCTCGTGGGAGAGCCGCGACTGGCCGAAGTCGGCCAGCCGAGGGCGACGGTCCTGGTCCAAGAGGACATTGCCCGGCTTGAGATCGCAATGCAATACCCCCTTGCCGTGGGCGTGTACCAGCCCCACCGCCAGGTCGCGAAACAGCGACACGGCCTCCTCCACGGCCAAGGGCCCCGACCGCAGCCGGTCGGCCAGGGAACCGCCTTCGGCAAACTCCATGATGTAGTAGGGCGGATCGGCGTCCCAGCCCACCCCGATCAACTGGACCACGTGCCGATCGGCGAAGAGAAAGGCCAGCTTTTCCACCTCGCGGCTCAACAGCGACCAATCCAGCCCACCCCGATGGGCGTAGAACTTGATCGCCACGCGGCGGCCCGTGTTCCGCTGCACGGCCACCCAGACCTCGCCGTAGGCCCCCGCCCCCAGCAGCCCCTTGAGGTCGTAGCCGGGCACCTGGGCCGGCGGCTGAACCCGCGCCAGGCTTTTCTCTTGCGAACGGCGGCGCTCCGGTCCGCCTTGGGGGAGAGTGGGTTCGGTGTTCATGCGGGCATTATATCACCCCGCCTCGGCTCCCACATCCGCGGGAGGCAGCGTGAGGACTTTTCCCCACCCCGGGAGGCCTTTCACCCTGGTTCCCAAGCTCCAGCTTCACCCTGGTTCCCAAGCTCCAGCTT
>CAYZWG010000102.1:0-12289 GCA_964481605.1 uncultured Planctomycetaceae bacterium | reverse complement strand
TTCACCCTGGTTCCCAAGCTCCAGCTTCACCCTGGTTCCCAAGCTCCAGCTTGGGAACCGAGCTACACCCTACGGCCCCGCGTCACTGCCAGGGCGCGGGGGGAGGCCTGGGGGGACCCCTCGATCCCCCTCTCCTTCTTCTCCATTCGTACCGGATCTCCTCCTCTGGGACGAGTCTTCTGCAGACGGCTGAAGTGTGACGAATTGTTGTGGAGCGATCACTCCACGTTGTCTTCAGCGCCAAAACAGGCGATCGCTCCGCTTTCGAGCGACAGATACAGGCACCGGCCTGCCGCCGCCATGCCGTCCCATACCATCGGCACGGCGAATGTTTGCGTATGGATCATCTGGCCGTTGCTTGCCGAGAGCACGTGCAACACTCCCCGACGGTTCGCTTTCCCACCGATCCACAGATGGTTCCCGGCCTTGAGGATCGATTTTGGGCGCAATTCGCCGATCATCACTTGCCAATCCGCGGGGCTGGCATCACCTTCACCGCCAAGCACCTTGCCGGTAACGCGGATAACCGCGTCCTTTGAGTACGGCCTTCTGCGAAGCAGGCTCCACGCCATCTGCCCGTCATACGCCAACCCCATGCCGAAAACGGGCTGGACATCGCAGTGGTGTCTGAGGGCAACCGAATACGGGAACGGCAGCATCGAGAAATCACCTTTGCCCAGCATCCAATGGGTCCGACTCTCTTCCGCGGCATCATCGAGGAACCCGCTCGTTGAAAAAAGATGTCGTGACATGTCATCCTGTAATTGCAGCTCGGAGTTGAACTTGACCTGGTGGAGGAACACATTCGTTCCGTCGCTGACCAGGATATCGGAAACGGTCCCGCCGGCCATGGAAAAGGAAACGGAACGATCGGGCTGCAAGAACGACTTGTAGTCCGCCCTGTTCGATCCCCTGGCATGTTGCCGGGCGACCCTCTCGTTGAATGCCGCCACCCGCTCTCGCACCGTACCGGATTCGTCCTTGCCCTGGCGGAATTTTGGCTGCTCGCTCTCGTAGTGATCATGGTGTAGCAGCTTGCCCGTTGCGGGGTCGAGACCGTAGAGGTCGATCCCCTGGTCCAGCCAGGTCGAACGCCCGGCCGAGAAGTAAACCGTGTCATTCAGGATCAGAACGCTGCCGTGAACGGGCCAGACGGATTCGAGTTGATTCCAGGAGACGGTTCTCAGGTCTGTCGGCGCGGCCAAAAAGCGCCAGACAAGCTCGCCATCCGTCAGCCTGAGGCAGTAGACCCATCCGTCGGCGCTTCCGAACAGCACCAGCCCTTTGTAGATTGCGGGAGGCGAATCCACTCGCCCACCCACGGTGTGGCTCCAGAGCGTGTTCCCCGTTCTCTTGTCCAACGCATGAACTCGGTGATGATCGACTGCCGCCACGACCACTTTTCCCTGGGCAATGACCGGTTGAGAAAGCCGGCCGCCGATGGCAACTTCCCAGCACTTGGTGATTTTCGCGGGAACCTCCGTCGGGGCCACGCCGGTACGACGCGCGTCGTGACGAAACATAGGCCAGTCGGCAGGGTTCGGTTGGTACGGAGTGGATGGAACCGTCCCATACGCAGGTCCTTTCTGCAACCGCGAGGAGTTGGATTGCCGAGAGGCGGCCGAGGCGTGTTGTTTCGCGGAATACTCGGGGGCCAGGGCGAGGAACCCCCGCATCATCGATTCGGGATAACAACTGCATGAATGAGGCGGTGCGTAGATCAGGCCGTTGGCGGGCATGATCCCGTACTGGCAGGTGCCCCGCACCCAGTTGTTTCGGGAGTGATTGTCGCCCGCAATCTCAAACATCTCGATTCCGCGCTTACCGGTCATGATGTACCGCAGCGAGGCCTTGTTGCGGTAACAGCGGTGGTGATGGCCGGTACTTTGGAGATCGACCATTACGCTGTTTCTGAATTTCACTTTGCCCGTATGAAGATCCCGTCCGACACTGAAGTCGTCCACCGGCGGTGGAGAACTGAAGTGTGGAGGTCCGGAGTCCAGGGGATGGTTGCCCGTCCATACGATGCCGTCGATCACGAACAGATCCAAAGGCGCATGAAAACCCTGCCCACCCGCACAGGACCATAGCTTCTTGCCGTCCCTGATCGAGAGAGCAACGACTTCGCCGGACAGTTCGCACAAGACGACGTGGTCAGACATCACCAATACATGCGTACCGAAACCTGGCGCGAATTTTCGCCTTGTCTCCCGCTTCTCCTCGGTCTCAAAGGTCCAACGTTGCGCGCCCGACGCGAGACTCAGACAGAGAACCTTGCCGTCAATCTGGATGCAGACGTTTTCGCCATCGGTGGCGAGCGTCTCCGGCATCGGCTGCCCGCCCAGATCAGCCACTTCCCAAATCGTTTGTCCCGATTCCGTATCGATGGCCACGATGGATTGCGTTGGCGACTGCCTGTTCTTGCCGGTTGTCGTGCTGCCATTGGCCGCGGGTTGGAGGGCAGAAGTGTTACGCAATACCAACAACCGTTTGCCCCACAGAACCATCTCCCGGGCACCGCAACTGGATTTATACGTCGTCAGGACTTTTCCGGTTTGCGAATCGATTTGTGAAACCGGTTCGTTCCAACCCAGGGGCGCGTAAACATGATCCCTGGATGCCACCAGCAAGCGGGGAAGTTGTGGCGGGCCGGACCGAAAGCTGATGGTATGAGGTGCCCAGGACTCCATGGCGAGTCGCCAGAGTTCCACTCCATTGAATGCGTCCCGGGCTACAATGACCCAGCGGCCCGGTAGGTTCATCGTGCTGCCAGTGGTTTCGTCAAGGATGAAGTAAATACGCCCTCCAGCAGTAACGACGGAACTGATACTGTTGAGGCTCCCGTGATCTCGTGTCCAGCGCGGTCCGCCCAGCCATTGGATTCGCCTGGGCGGTCCAACCACGGTATCCTGGGCCACGGCATTATTTGACGGATCATGTAAGTAATGTGTCCACTCGTCGATATCGTCCGGCCAACGTTTGACAATCTTCTGCCAGGATTCACCCACCTTGACAAATGCCACGCCGCTGGGGCACAGCACACGCAGCACTTCGTCCCTATCGACGTGGCCCAAGTCCTCGGCGATCAGCAAACGCACGAGGTTGTCGATGTAGGGAAGCTTGTCGCCCTCCCACCGTTCCACGGACACTTTGCCGTCAAGGCCTTGTGAATGAATGTAGTCACGAGCTGCGGCAACATGCGCCGGGTCGGCATCCAGTCCATGGACCAGGTAGCTCTCGCTGGCGTGCAGTGCGGCCGTCCGCCTGCCGTTGCCACACCCCACGTGGACGACCAGTCCGCCGCGAACACCGCTGTCGCGAAGTAGTTGGGCGGCGTCCACCGACGCAGCAGGATCGTTTTGACCGAAGCACAACTGGCATAGAGAGGCTACCAGTGCGAGGCCGACGAAGGAGCCAATGGTTACACGCCTATCGATATTACCTGGAATCATCGCCGTACCCCCGTGTCAAGGGAAATTCGTGGCATGCCACTTCGGAACAGCGAAGCGGGCAGGCCATCTTTGTTGAACAGGCCGAGATATTGTCAAGAGTTGTGTACAGGGGGTTGAAAAGGGCGGCGTACCGGGGGAGGCCCCGGGGCCCCCTCGATCCCCTATTCGAGAGTCACGGTCCCGTCCGCGTCGACGACGATGCGACGTTTCTTGCCTGCTAAACGAAACGACTGACCATCAACAACCAGTTCAGTTCCTTCACCCTTGATCTCAATCTGATGTTTACCGACACGAATCGTGGGAATCCCGTTCTTTCGAGTCACGGATGCAGAGATAACACCAAGTCCACCGCTCCCGAAACTCGCGCCACCGGCGCTACCTAACGGAACGTCGCCTTCTTGCTCGTCCAGAGACCTGGAAACCTGGATCGCACCGCCCCCACCACCACCGGCAGACTTGCTGCCACGAATGTCGGCGAACACGATTGTGGCACAGGGCAGGTCAAGCACTCCTCGGCCATTGACGATGCCGGCGAAGTAATTCCAGCTTTCGGCCACATGGAGGCGAGGTCGCCCGCGCCGCAACCGACGAAGACCTTCTGGAGTCACGCGGGTCGAACTCAGGTTTATCCATTTCAAGTGGGGCAACTTCAGCAACTTCGCAATAGAAGCATCCGTAACGGCAGTGTCGCTCAATCCCAAATCTTCGAGGGCCGTCAGTCCCGCGAGATGTTCAATGTCGGCGTCAATACATTTGATCCCAGACACATATAATCGCTTCAAGTGAGACAAAGATGCCAAGTGGGTGAAACCGACGTTACCTAGATCCAGCTCGTGAATCTCCACTTCTTCAAGGTGGTCCAGCCCCTTGAGTAGTACAAGATCCTCATCCGTGGCCAAGGAAAAGTAGCCAAATTCAACGGCAACCACGTTTGCGTCGTCGTCGTATTTGCATTGAACGCCCAGGTTTGCCAGCTCTTCCGCAATGTCTGCCTCGTCCATTGCGCGGGAGTTGGAAGCACACGCCAGCAACAAGCCTAGGGCAAGCGCCGATTTGCCGATCTGGGAGAGCAACAGCATGGGCACCTCCGCCGGATGACACGACAATGCGCGAACTGCCCAACGGGACGCACAGGCGTCGCCGCAGGTTGCGACACCATACAGGCCGCAGGTGGGCTTCACTTTACCATGAACTTGATATTTGTGCCAACTTCACGGCGATGCGGCAGGAGGAGGAGGCTTGGGGTCTGACCCGGTTTTCGGTTCGCAAAGAGGTCGTGCCATGCTCCCAGTTTGCCATCCCAAACCGCGTCCGAAAACCGAAAACCGAAAACTGGGTCTGACCCCTCGACCCTCATCATTGCCAGGGCGCCGCCAGCCAGAGGATGGCCGTGCCGTCGCGACTGGCCGTGAGAACGTAGCGGCCGCAAGGCGAGAAGCTCACCGCGGTGACCTCTTGTTGGTGACCCTTCAAGGTGAGAATCTCCTTGCCCGTCCGCGTGTCCCAGAGCTTGGCCGTGTGGTCCCGGCTGCCGGTCAGCGCGCGGCGGCCGTCGGGCGAGAAGGCGACCGAGGTGACCGCCGCGGTGTGGCCTTCCAGGGTGAACTCGGCGCGGCCCGTCTGGGCGTTCCAGAGAATCGCCTTGTTGTCTTCGCTTCCCGTGAGCACGCGGGAAGCGTCCTGGTTGCAGGCCGCGCTCAACACGGGCCATTGATGTCCTTCCAGCACCCGGCGGAGCCGGCCGCTGCGGGTGTCCCAGATGCGGGCCGTCTTGTCGTCCGAGGCGGTCACCACAAGCCGGTCGTCGGGCGAGAAGACGGCCTGGCGAACTCGGCCCTGGTGGCCCGAAAAAACGACCTCCAGCGGCCGGCCGGTGGCGACGTCCCAAAGCCGGGCGGTGCCGTCGTCGCTGGCGGTGAGAATCCGCGTGCCGTCGCCGGAGAAGACGGCGCTGTTGACGTAGCCGGTATGGGCCCCGGCCAGCTTGCGCAGCGGTTTGCCGCTGGCAGCGTCCCAAATCTTGGCCGAGTTGTCCCAACTGGCGGTGACCACCAGGCGATTGTCGGGCGAAAAACTGGCCGCGGCGACGGCCCCGTGGGGGCTGAAACTGGCCGCCTCGCGGCCGGTGGCCAGGTCCCACAGCCGGGCGTCGTTTCCACCCACGGTGAGCAACCGATTTCCGTCCGGGGCGAAGCAGGCCGTCCACACCAGGCCTCCCAGGCGATTGAAATCGAGCATCGCCGTCGAGCGATCGGTCGCCCGGGGGTTGGGGATTTCGCGTCCCGTTTCCAAGTCCCAAAGCCGAACCGTGCGGTCGACGCTGCTGGTCGAGAGGCCGCGCCGCCCGTCGGGCGAGACGGCCACGAAATGGACCATCCTGTCGGCGGGCCGCATCGTCAGCAGCGTCTCGGCGCGAACCGAATCCCAGAGCCGGAGCCGGCCGTCGTCGCACGAGGTGAAGACGCGGCGCCCGTCCGGCAAGAGAGCCATCGAGGTAACGCCGGCGGGGTGTTTGAGAATCCGGGAGGCGATCTCCCGTCCCGTCTCCAGGTCCCAACAGGCCACCGTATTGTCGAGGCTGGCCGTGAGCAGGTGTTGCCCGTCGGGCAGAAAGGCGGCCGCCGTGATTCGCCGGCTGTGGCCTTCCAGGAGGTGGACTTCACTCCACGCCTTGGGCGAATCGCCCCGGCGCCAGACGCGGCAGCGGCCCAAGGCGTCGCCCGCGGCCAGCAGCCGATCATGGGGCGAAAAGGCCAGCGCGCTGGCCGGTGCCCGGGAGCGATGCGGGGAGACGCTTCCGGCGGCGGCGTCCCTCGCTTGGCCGGGTCGGAGCCGGGCCAGCAGTTGGCCGCCTTGGGCATCGAACAGCTTGACCGAATCGTCGTCCGAACCGGTAAGAATCCAGCGGTTGTTGTGGGCCAGTGCCAGCGCGCCCGTTCGTCCGGTTTCCTCCAAGGCCAGAATCTGCGCCCCGGTGGGCACGTTCCACAGCCGCACCGTGTCGTCGCCGCCGCTGGTCAGCAGCCGATCGCCGTGGGCAAAGAAGACGGCCGCGGTGGCCAGAAAGGCGTGACCCTCCTTCAGTTCATGGAGCATCTTGCCGGTGGCGGCGTCCCAGATGCGGGCGGTGCGGTCGCGGCTGGCCGTGACCACGCGGCTGGAGTCCGGCGAGAAAGCAGCCGCCAGCACCACGTCGGCATGGCCGCGAAACACCCGCCCCCGCAGCACGCGGACTTCGCGGTAGCCCTCGATCGACCAGAGTTTCGCCCGGCCGTCGTGGCCTGCCGACACGACGAATTTTCCATCGGGAGAAAAATCGCAGGAGCGAACGCGCCCGCCGTGGCCGCGAAGGCTCTTGACCAGCTTGCCGGTGGCGACGTCCCAGATCTTGACCAGGTTGTCGTGGCCGCCGCTGACCACCAGCCGGCCGTCCCTGGAGAAGCGCACACAACTGACCGCGGCGTCGTGCCCGGCCAGCGCCTGGTAGGGCGGCGGCGGTTGGCTGATGCCGGCGATGCGTTTTTCCAGATCGACCGGTTCGACCTGGTCCGGGCTCCAAATCAGAATCCGGCCGTCATAGCCGCCCGAGACGATCCGCCGCGAGTCGGGTGAGAAAGCAACCGAATAGACCGGACCACCATGCCCGGAAAACTCGGTCAACGGCTTGCAGTCGACCCCGTTGGGGCCGTCCACGACCGACCAGACGATCACCCGGCCGTCCTGGCTTGCGGTGGCGATGCGGGTTGCATCGGGCGAGAAGGCCGCCTCGCGGACCCACCAACTGTGGCCTTGGAGGGTGGCCAGGGCGCGTCCCGAGGCGACCTCCCAGAGCCGTGCCGTGCCGTCGTAGGAGCTGGTCAAGAGCCACCGATCGTGGGGCGAAAAGGCCACGCTGATGACGGCGTCCTGGTGGCCCGCGAAGGCCCTCACCGCCTCGCCGTCGGCCGCCTGCCAGAGCCGCGCGACGCCGTCGCTGCCGCCCGTGGCGACCAGCCGCCCGTCGCCCGAAAAGGCCACCGCCTGGACGAACCCGCCGTGGTGGATGGTGAGCGGCGTGGCGGGAGAGTCGAGATCGACGACGCGGGCCGTGCCGTCCCAGCCGCCCATCACGATTCGCCGGCCTTGGGGGCCGAAGGCCACGGACTCGAGCGGTCCGTCGGCGGTGAAGGTTTTCACGCTCCGCTGGCAGAGAAACCAGAGCCGCCCCCACTCCCAGTGGCGAAATTCGCTCTTTCGGCATTGCTGCAAGATGCGGCGGGCATCGTCGAAGGCGTTCGACTCGACCTTGGCGGCGGCCAGGCCGATCCGCGCCACGTAGGCCTCGTATTCTTCCGCCCGGCGGGCCGTTTCGGCCTCGCGCCGAGCGACCTCCGCCTCCTCGCGCTTGCGATCCGCCTCGTCGCGGGCGGTCACCGCCGCCGCGCGAGATTCGTCCGCCTCGCGGCGAGCCCGCGCCTCGCCGCGACGCTTCTGTTCGGCCAGGTCCTTGGCCGCCACGGCCACTTGCCGCGAGGTCTCCGCGCGGTCCCGCTGCTTGCGAATCTCCAGGTAGGCCGCGCTGACCACCACGAACACGGTAATCGCCAGGGCCACGGCCACGCGCTTGACGCTTTTCAGACGCTGCTTGCGGGTTTGGCGCTCGCGCAGCGCGCCGGCCACCTCGGCTCGCAACTCGCCCTGGGCGGGGTCATCCTCGTCCAGCAGCGAAATCGCCAGGTCGAAATCGCCCTTGGCCCGGGCCGATCGGGCATAGGCGAGTTTCGAGGCCGCCAGCGTCGCCCGGGCCGGCTCGTTGCCCTCCCACAGAGCGATTGCCTCCTGGCAGGCGAACATCGCCCGGGCATGGCGTTGATAGTCGCCCGTCCGTTCCGCCTGGGCGAGTTCCTCCTGGGCGCGGGTCAACAGCACGATGCTCTCGGAATGCGATTGGTAGCGGCGGATGGCGTCCTGCAGCGCCACGGCGCTGGGAAATCGCTTGCGGGGATCGGTTTGCATCGCCTGGCGAGCGATTTCCACCAGTTCGCCCGACTTGTCGGTCGGCCGGATCACGTTGTCGGCGGCCGCCCGCAGACAGCCCATCGCGGACTTGCCGGTATGGGGCGGACTGCCCGTGACGATCTCGTACAGAATGGCGCCGAGAAGATAGAGATCGGCCGCCGGCCCGATCGACTGGACGGGCCCCAGTACCATCTCGGGGGCCATGTAGGCGGGTGTGCCGCCCATGCCGCCGCCGCGGGAGACGATCCGCCCGTCGGGCATCTCCTCGAATCGCAGGGCCAGTCCCCAGTCCATCAGCAGAACCTCGCCGAACGCCCCCAGCATGACGTTTTCCGGCTTGAGGTCGCGGTGGACCACGCCGCCCGCGTGGGCAAAGGCCACGGCGTCGGCCACTTTCATCAGGATCTCGATGTTTTCCGCCTGCGACTTCTTCCTGATCACTTTCTGCCACGGCGTTCCCTGGACCCGCTTCATGGAGTAAAAGAGAGCGCCCTGCTCGTTGGTTCCCAGGTCGTAGACGGGCACGATGTTGGGATGATCCAGGTCGCCGGTGGTGACTGCTTCCGAGACGAACTCGTCGCGGTGCGATTGGCCCTCGCTGCCCGGCTTGAGCATCTTGATGGCCACCATCCGGTTGAAGGAGGCCTGCCGCGCCGAGTAGACGACACCCATTCCTCCCTGGCCGATCACGTCGAGCAATTCGTAGTCGGCCGTTTTCGCTTTGGCCGTGTCCGAAGGTTGCAGGCTGCGCGACTTGATCACCAGGGTGGCCGTGCCCAGGGAGGTCGTCGAGTCGACCTTGATCGTCGCCTGCGAGCCGGCGGCCGAG
Source organism: uncultured Planctomycetaceae bacterium (assembly GCA_964481605.1). Classification (GTDB taxonomy): domain Bacteria; phylum Planctomycetota; class Planctomycetia; order Pirellulales; family Thermoguttaceae; genus CAYZWG01. The sequence continues at coordinate 3,010 of CAYZWG010000102.1, read as the reverse complement.
GCCAGGTGGTCGGCCCAGACTTCCTGGATTCGCTGCGGATCGGCCTCCGTGAAACCGGCCGTCCGCATCAACTCGGGCCGGTCCGAATCGGCCCCACCGGGGGGGACACCCGTTCCCGGGGCCTGCGTCGCGCCGGGGACTGCCGCGGTCGGCTTGGCAACCGTTTGCCCGGCGGCGGCCTCGGCGGGGGGCGAAAACTCGGCCGTCTGAAGAACCGACGTCTGGTCCGTGTCGTGCGGCGGCCCGTCCTGGGGTAGATCCACCGTGGCCTGTGGGCCGGGCTCACCCTGGGAAGCGTCGGCCTGGGAAGCGTCAGGGCGGGCGGCGGCCGGCGGCGGCAGCACTTTGCCGCACTCGGGGCACTTGCCCTGGAGAGAGGGCGTTTCGCTGCAAACGGCACCGCAATAAGGACAGGTTCGCATGGCGAAGTTCTACCGTGGTGAACGCGGGGGCTTTCGACGGCGGCCTCCGGCCACACGTTGACCAAATATCGCCATCGCCCGATCGAGATGCTGATGCCAACCGGACCGAAGCCGGAACGCAACCAGGGCACTTCCCGCGGCCAGCAGGGGCACCGCGGCGGGCGAGGTGGGGTGTTTTGCGGGTTCCGGCGAAGCGGAATCGCCGGCTTGCACTGTCGCGGTCGCCGGGGGGGAATCTCCTTGCCACGCGGCGTTCCAGGCGATCCAGGCCCGCTCGACGGACGTGGGCCCGGCTTCGGACGAGTCCGGCTGGGCCGGGGGCGAGTCCGGCTTCGTCTGGGACGCGTTCGGCTTGGCCGGCGTCGTGTCCGGTTGCGCCGGGGTCGCGGGCTTCGTCTCGGGCGTGTTCGGCTGGAATTGCGATTGGGGCGGACGGTCCAGGATTCCTTCCGAGGCGTCCGTCTGCTCAATCACCACGCCGTGGCGCACAACCACGTCGCGAATCAGCCGATCCGGGCTGTCGCTCTGAATCTCGTAGATGCGGTAGCAGTTGTCCGGCAGCCGGCGGAGAAGCGCCGGCAGGTCTTTCAAGGCATCGTCGGGCAGCCGGTAGTCGCGGCCTTCCCGTCCATCCGGAAAAACCTTGCGCAAGACGGCGAAGTTCTCCGTCCCCACGCCCATCTCCGTCGGCGGCGGACGGTAGTCGAACGCCCGCAGCAAGAAAACCGTGTCCGCCCGAGAATCCACCACGGGCTCGCTCTTCGGCGGAGCCGGAAAGACCAGCCGCGGCACCTTGGGGGTCGTGTCGATGCGAACCTGGTGCTTGACTCCCTCGCCGGGAACCTCCGCAAAGGTGACCGCGGCGTCGCGGCCGCCGTCGTCGTCCACCACCGCGACCTCGATGCGGATGTCCTTGGCCGGGTTGTCCGCGTCGGGATGCGCCGCGTAGGTGTGGGTCTGCTCGAAATGAAACGGCCCCGAACTGCCCAGCGAAACCACTTCCACCCCGCCGTCGCTCCAATCGATCTCCAGGTTGAACGATTCGACGCTGCCGCCGGGCTGCTGGAGCGGATTGTCGGGGTTGTCGGACCCCGGGTCGGTGAAATCGCCCACAACGGTCACCTGGCCCAACTCGTTCACCTCCGAATCGGTCAGCCCCAGCAGCGTCGGCGCCACGTTGTGAACCTCCACGGTGGTGGTGGCCGCCGTGGTGCCCTGGTCGTCGTCGCTGACGGTGACCGTGACCGTGTAAAGACCGTCGTCGGCGTAGACGTGGCCGGCGCCCAGCGAGCCGCGGGTGGGCCTCTCCGCCGAGCCGGCAACGTCCACCGTGGCCCTGCCCGACTCGACCGGCGTGCCGTCGCCCCAGTCGATCGCATAGGTAAACGTCTCCGTGGTGGGACCGCTGGGGTTGGCCGGGTTGTCGAAGCCCGGGTCGGTGAACGTTCCCAGGTCGACCGGTTCCAGCCGGCTGCCCTCGGCAACCGATCGCGACCCCACCAACTCCACGCTGGGGGCCACGTTCAACGCCTCGATCGCCAACCCTCGCGTCACCGCCGGGCCGTCGTCGTCGCCGAACGTGAGCGTCACGTGATAGACCCCGTTGTCGGCGTAAACGTGCTCGAGCTGCCCGAACTGGGCCGTCGTCGGTACCGACGGCCCACCGGTGCTGCGACCCACAATCCGCCCCGTCTCGATCGCCGACCCGTCACCCCAGTCGACCGAATACGTCGCGGTGAAGGCTTCCACGCTGCCGCCGGGCTGGTGGAGGGGATTGGCGGGGTTGTCGAAGCCGGGGTCCTGGATGCCGATCCCCAAACCGGCCAGCGTGAAATGCTCGCCTTCGTTGACGGCTTCCTCGCCGTCGACTCCGCGCAGCGCCGGGGCGACGTTGGCGACGGCCACCTCGAACGTCCGCGTGTCGCTGCCGCCGTCGTCGTCGGCCACGCTCACGCTCGCCGTGTAAACCCCGTTGTCGGCATAGACGTGGCTTCCGTCGAACGATCCCGCCGTGGGCACACCCGGCGAGCCGATCGTATCGACCGTGGCCGCCCCGCTCTCAACCGGCGTGCCGTCGCCCCAGTCGATCGCATAAGTGAACGTTTCCGTGGTGGCACCGCTGGGATTGGCCGGGTTGTCGAAGCCGGGATCGGTGAACGTCCCCAGGTCGACCACGCTCAACAGGCTGCCCTCGGCGACCGTCTGGTCGGCCGCCACCGCCAGCACCGGCGCGACGTTGCCCACGGTGACCTCCAGCGTCCGCGTGTCGCTGCCGCCGTCGTCGTCGGTCACACTGACCGTCATCGTGTAGAGGCCATCGTCGGCGTAGACGTGCGAAGCGTCCAGCGAGGCCGCCGTGGGCACACCCGGCGAGCCGATCATATCGACCGTAGCCGTCCCGCCCTCGGCCGTGGAACCGTCGCCCCAGTCGATCGTGTAGGTAAACGTCTCCGTGGTGGCACCGCCGGGGTTGGCCGGGTTGTCGAAGCCGGGGTCGGTCAGGGTCGCCCAGGGTGCCAACTCGAAGGGCGCGCCCTCGGATGCCACCGGGTTCCGGACGATTGCCAGCGTGGGGTCCACGTTGGCGA
>CAYZWG010000101.1:6073-14801 GCA_964481605.1 uncultured Planctomycetaceae bacterium | reverse complement strand
AGAATTCCTTGAGGATTTCGCTACCGGCCTTGGAGCCGAGTGCTCCCCAGACGCCGTAGGGGCTGGGGCCGGCCAGCACTTCTGGCAGCGACAGGTCCCCCGTGTTGATATTGTCGGTGAAGGGGCGGACGGAACCGTCGCACATGAGGCAGTTGACCCCGTCTCGGTGATAGCTGCTGGCGCTGAAGATTCCCCATTCCCACCACCACAAGAAGGGCACACAACTGGGTGCGTTCGGCGGCAGCACCGTGGTAAAGCTCGTAAACACCGGCCGGCCGTCGCACCAGCGCCGCCCCGAAAGAGGGAAGGGAACGATGTCGCCCACCAGGTACTTGTCCAGTCCCCGCGTGGTCACGCATCGCGTGGGGTTGCCCAGCGGCTGGACACCGATGCCCGTGCCGCCGATGTCGCCGCGGTCGCGGGCAATGCCGGTCCGTACGAGGATGTAGTTCTCCGGCGTGGCAATACAACGCTCGGAAAAGGCGATCGTGTTGGTCGTGCCATCCAGGATATCCTCGAACTTCGTCTGGCTGAAGCGCCCGAACATCCCACGAGGATCCGGCGACCAGTGGTTGTCCTTGATGCTGTCGCCCTTGCTCATCACGTAGTTGGTGCGGCCGAAATCATCTTCATCCTTGCGGTCACCAGCGGGGTCGGAGGGGCAAAGGAGCGTGTGGACGGGGACGTACCAAAGAGGATAGCGGGGGTCTCCGGGAAATTCGTCGGGGAATTTTCCCCAGGCATGGAACGTGTAGTTATCGAAATTGTAGGGTTGGCTGATCTGGTCGTAGAGCGCGCCTTCCTCCAAGTAGGGAAACAGACAGACCAACCCACTCATCGTTCCCAAATTGCATTCCAGATAAGTTCCCTGGGTGGTTCCGCCACGCCCGAAGGGAAAACGATTGTGCGTCTGGTGGTATTGGTGCAGGGCGAGGCCGATTTGCTTGAGCTTGTTGGCACAGGCGCTCTGGCGTGCCGACTCGCGGGCCCCCTGCACAGCCGGCAGCAAGAGTGCCAACATGATGGCGATGATGGTGATCACCACAAGGATTTCGATCAGCGTGAATCCGCGCCGAGAAGAGTGTTGCAACATGATGAGGGCTCCTCGAACTGGGCCTTGCAGACCGGGTTAACCTATTGACGCCTGCACGGCGAATACACGGAGGGCTTTCCGGGCAAGCCTTGGTTCCACCTGGATGGATCGATCATTCGCCACGCAACCCTCAATAACGGCCCCCCGCCACGCCGGGCCGAGCCGGGGGTGCCTCTCTCCCTGATCGTTTCCGAGCCGTTGCCAAGGGTACCTTTTATTTTTAGACAAGAATGGATGCTTTTGCAACAATATTCCTCTTGGAACTCACCGGCAGACCACCCCCTTGTGGGGGGGCAGCAGCCAATAGGCCGCCTTGGCCCGCCTCATCCGACCAACAGCACGATTACCCGCTTTGGCCCGTGCACGCCCAAAATGAGAATCTTCTCGATGTCCGCCGTGCGGCTGGGACCGGTGATGAACACGAACTCGCCCCGCAATTCCGGATCCGCCACCCGGGGGGCAATCTTCTCCCAGGCGGCCGGCATGTGTTCCACAAGCTGCTCCACCTTGGCCACGATGATGCAGACCGGCGGCAGGTAGCAGATCAGCCGGTGGTGCGGCGTGGGGCAGGCGACCATGCAGGTGCCCGTGTCGGCCAGCAGCATCTCGGCGGCCACCACCGCGGCCGGCAATTGGGCCAGGGTGGGGGGGTCGGCGTGGGCGCCGGTGGCCAGCCGCTGGGGGGGCAGTTCGCCGGACACTTCCCGGGCAAGCTGGTGATCGGCCACGCCCAACACCGGGGCGTCCAACGCGTCGAGCAATTCCGCCAGCTTTTTTCGCGCTTCGGCCATCGTGGCCGGGCGGTGGACTTCGCCGTCGACCGCCTCCAGTTCCTCGACGAATCGTGCGACCAGTTTTTCCACCGGCGGATTCTCCCGCGGCCAGACCTCGGACACCGGTGGCAACGGTCGCGGCTCGTCCCCCGCCAGGGCGTCTCGAATGCGAGATAGAATCGCGTCGCGGCTACTCATGGTTTTCGCTCGCTTCCTGCCGTGTTGTTTCGTCGGCGGGAGTGGCTGGTTTCAGTCGCGCGCCGTTCTTGCGCCACCAATCGCGAAACGGCGGTTCTTTGGGCAACTCGGGTAGTTCGCGGCCCCGGGTCCAGGCCCCCAGCTTGCCCGGGTGCCAGGGAAGCCACCGCGCCAGCCGCACGCCCAGTTTGACCGCGGCCATGGCCAGCCGGTAACGCTTGGGGCCGGCGAACATCCAGGACCAGGCCAGCCAGGTGAGCCGCTCGGTCCAGGAGTTCATGGGCGACGGTTCATTGACGGCTCGATGGCGCAGATGCACGAGTTGGTGGGGGATGTCGATCTTGACCGGGCAGATCTCGCCGCAGGCGCCGCAGAGGGAAGAGGCGAAGGGCAGCTTGCCCGCCTGTTTCAGTCCCACCAGGTGGGGCGTGATGATCGAGCCGATGGGCCCCGGGTAGACCCAGCCGTAGGCCCAGCCGCCGGTGCGGCGATACACGGGGCAGGCGTTCAGGCAGGCCCCGCAGCGGATACAGAACAGCGCCATGCGGGCGGCGGGATCGGCCAGCACGTTGGTCCGACCGTTGTCGAGGAGGATCACGTAGAGCTTGCGGTCCGGGGTAGCCCCGTGGAACAGGTGGGTGTAGGTGGTGAGTTTCTGCCCGGTGCCGCTGCGGGCCAGGAGGTTGAGAAACAGGGGGAGGTAGCGGATGCTGGGGATCACCTTCTCGATACCCATCAGGGCCACGTGGACCGGGGGGGTGGAGGTGGAGAGGCCGGCATTGCCTTCATTTTCGACCACGCAGAACGTGCCCGTGTCGGCGATGCCGAAATTGACGCCCGACATTCCCATATCGGCGGAGATAAAGTCCTGGCGGAGGTGTCGCCGGGCGATGTCGGTCAGCGCCTGGTGCTCGGCGGTGAAGGGCTCGCCCAGCTTGTTGGAGAAGAGCTTGCCCACGTCCTCGGCCGAGAGGTGCAAGGCGGGCGCGACGATGTGGGTGGGGCGCTGCTGGGCAAGCTGGACCAGGTACTCGCCCAGGTCGGTCTCCACGGCGCGGATGCCGGCGGCGGCGAAGGTGTGGTTCAGCTCCATCTCCTCGCTCACCATCGACTTGGCCTTGACCACCGTCTTGACATCGTGCTGCCGGGCGATGTCGAGCACCAGCTTGTTCGCCTCTCGGGCATCTTCGGCCCAGAGCACGGTCGCCCCCCGGGCGGTGATATTCCGCTCGAACTCGACCAGCAGCTTATCCAGGTTGGCAATGGCGTAGTCCTTCACGGCGTTGGCCGCGGCGCGCCAGTCCTGGAACTGGGCAATCGAGGCGATCAGCTCCTGGTTGTGCTTGGTGGAGCGCTCGGCGGCCTCGCCCAGCGCGGGGCTGCCGGCCGGCTCGTAGAGGCCCACGTTCTCCGCCTTGAGGAACGGGGCACCGCCGAGATGAAGGTCTGGATCGGGCATGGTGAGAAAACCGTTGGCGGTTGGTTCGACAGTTTCGCGCGCGAGCACGCACCGCGCTCGGTCCCAAGCTCCAGCTTGGGACCGCACCTGTGGGTTGTCCACGTGCGTGCGTGCACGCACCCCGTTCGGCGTGGGTCTCCCGACCCCGCCGATTCGGTCGCGGCAACCTGGTTCCCAAGCTCCAGCTTGGGAACCCCCGCTGCGTGCGTGCCAGCACGCACCCTACTTCTGTACCAAAAGTTCCGCGATGTGCATGGCGCGGATGTGGCGGGTGGCCGGGTCGCGGCGGAGCATCCCGCCCACGTGCATCAGACAACTGATGTCGACCGAGGTCACCACCTCGGCGCCGCTGGCCACGATGTTCTCCACCTTGCTGCGTCCCATCGCCAGCGACGTGCCGGGCATCTTCACGCTGAACGTCCCTCCAAAACCGCAACATTCCTCGATGTTGGGCAATTCGCAATAGGTCATCTCGCGAACGCTTTGCAGCAGCGCCAGCGGCTGCTCGACGATGCCCAACTCGCGGCGGCCGTGGCAGCCGCTGTGCATCGTCACCTTGTGGGGAAAACGGGCCCCTGTGTCGCTCACGCCGAGAATCTCCACCAGGAACTCCGTCAACTCAAACACCCGGGCGCCGATCCCCACGATCCGCTCGTCGGGGTCGACGCGGCTGAAAAACACCCGCGCCATGGCCGTACACGAACCGCTGGGCGAGACGATCCACCGGTAGGGCTCGAAGGCGTCGCAAAACTGGTGGACCACCCGCCGGGCTTCCTCCCAGTAGCCCGAGTTGAACGCCGGCTGGCCGCAGCAGGTCTGTTTCTCGGGATAGGCGATGGGCACGCCGAACTGGGTCAGCAGTTGGGCGGTGGCCTGGCCGATGCGGGGGTAGAACTGGTCGATGTAGCAGGGGATGAACAGGGCAACCGTCTCGCCCGGCTGATATTGAGGATAGTCCCATTTCGGGGTCGCGCTGGGAGCTTGGTGGATCATCATCGGCCGCCGAGAGCTTGGGTAGACACGTTTCCGTTGATTCCGCGTGCGTGGGAGTAGGCAGCGTAGGTGGACAGCGCTACTTGGGGCACCTCCCCACCGGCCCTGTGCCGGTGGGAGACAGGTTTGAAAACTACGCGCGCCCCCCACCCACGCGAAGCCACGAGGAACCGTTGGGGGGTGGCGGCCGCTTAGTTTCCAAACCCATAATCCACCGGCACAGGGCCGGCGGGGGTAACACCTGAAATCCAATCGCTTTACGTTCTTCGACCTCTGTTAAGCGGCGCTGTCCAACTACTATACCCAGCGGGCCGTTTTCGTGCCACCGGTCCCCGGCCCCAGAACCGGGAGACGGGGGGTGATTTGCGTTATCTTGGGATGGTAAAATAGCTGATCCCCCGACGCCCGTTTGGAGACACCAAAACCCGAGGACACTCCCCATGGCTTGCCCCCGAGCGTGGCTCTGCTGGTCCAGCGGCAAGGACAGCGCCTGGGCGCTGACGGTTGCCCGCCGCCGGGCGGAAGTCGAGGTGGTGGGCCTGTTGACCACGGTGACCGAGCCTTACGACCGCGTTTCCATGCACGCGGTGCGGGTCGAGTTGCTGGAGGCCCAGGCCCGGCAGACAGGGCTGCCGCTCCACCGCGTGCCGATTCCCGCCCCTTGCCCCAACGGCGTCTACGAAGAGGCGATGGAGCGGGCCCTGGCCGAGGCCAAGGCGGAGGGCGTGACGGAGATGATCTTCGGCGATCTTTTCCTGGAGGACGTTCGCGCCTACCGCGAGAAGCAATTGGAGGGCACGGGCATCGGGCCCCGGTTTCCCCTCTGGGGCCTTCCCACCGGCGAGCTTGCCCGGCGGATGATCGACGGCGGCCTGGTGGCTTACGTCACCTGCCTCGACCCGAGCAAGATTCCCCGCGAGTTGGCCGGGCAGCGGTTCGACCGGTCCTTGCTGGAGCGGTTGCCGGGGGGCGTTGATCCGTGTGCCGAAAACGGCGAGTTCCACACCTGCGTCACCGCCGCGCCCGTGTTTGCCCGGCCGCTGGAAGTGACACCGGGTGAAATTGTCGAGCGGGAGGGGTTTGTTTTTGCCGACTTGCGCTTGGACCATGTCCGGCAGCCGGCGGCCGGGGAGGCGAGGGGCTGATGGGAACGCGGATTTTTCTCGCCGCCGCCGTGGTGCTGGTCTTCGCCGCCAGTTTTTGGGCCAAGGCGAGGCTGGACGCCCACCCTCCGATGGTCGTCCAACCGGCGGCCTTCTCGCACAGCCGTCGCATCGTCTCGATGGCGCCCAGCATCACCGAGACGCTCTACGCGCTGGGGCTGGGCGATCGGGTGGCCGGTGTGACCTCCTACTGCAATTACCCTCCCCAGGCGTGCCAAAAGCCGAAGATCGGCGGCTACCTGAATCCCAACTTCGAGGCCATCGTCGCACTCCAGCCCGACCTGGTCGTGTTGCTGGCCGAGGCGGGACAGCCGACCACCGCTTTCGATAAGCTGGGGCTGGCCACCTTGCGGGTGGACCACCGCAGCGTGGAAGGCATTCTGGACTCGATCCGCTTGATCGGCTCTGCCTGCGGCGCCGGGGAAAAAGCCCGGGCGATCGTGGCCGACATCGACCGGCGGCTGGGGAGGATCGAGCGGGCCACCGCGGGGAGGACGCGGCCGAGAGTGCTGATCGCCATCGACCGCACCCTGGGAACCGGCCGGCTGGAAGACGTCTACATTGCCGGGCGCGACGGCCACATCGACCGCATCATCCAACTGGCCGGCGGCACCAACGCCTACTCGCAAGGCAAGGTCCGCTTTCCCGTCGTCTCCCCCGAGGGAATCCTCGAAATGGACCCCCAGGTGATCGTCGACCTGGTGCCCGGGCTGGCCGGCCGGGAGGTGGACGAGGCGGCGATTCGGGCGGACTGGGAGTCGCTGGGGGGGGTGTCCGCGGTGCGCCGGGGGCGCGTCTACCTGGTGGCCGACGATTTCGCCACCGTGCCCGGGCCGCGGTTCATCCTCTTCGTGGAAAAGCTCGCCCGCTTGATCCATCCCCAAGTGGAGTGGGGCCCGTGACGCACGTTGCCGCGGACGTACCGGCCATCGACGTGAGTGGGTTTTCGTTTGCCCTTGGGGGCAAGGCGATTCTCCGCGGGGTTTCCTTCCAGGTGCGGCCGGGCGAGTATCTCTCCGTGGTGGGCCCCAACGGCGCCGGCAAGACCACGCTATTGAAGTGTCTGGATCGAATCTACCACGGCGGGCAGGGGCGAATCGAGGTGTTTGGCAAGCCGCTGGCGAGCTACACCCAGCGGCGGCTGGCGCGGCGGCTGAGCTATGTTCCCCAGGCGGACGGGCGGGTCTTTCCTTTCACCGTGGAGCAATTCGTGCTGATGGGGCGATACCCTTACCTGTCGCCCTTCTCCTCGATCGGCGGGGAAGATCGCCGGGTGGTGTGGGAGGCGATGCGGCGGACCGGCACGGAGTGCTTCGCCGGGCGGATGCTCGATACGCTCAGCGGCGGCGAGCGGCAAAAGGTCTACGTTGCCGCGGCCCTGGCCCAGGGGGCCGACGTGCTGCTGCTGGACGAACCCACCACGTTCCTCGACTATCGCCACCAGGCCGAAGTTCGCGACCTGCTCGCCGATCTCCATCGCAATGACGGCGCCACCATCGTGGCCGTCACCCACGACGTCAATTGGGCCGCGCTGGATAGCGATCGGATCGTGGCCTTGCGGGACGGCCAAGTGGTATTTACCGGCCCGCCCGGCGAAATCATGCGGGCCGACATGCTGGAGGCGATCTACGGCACCAGCTTCCTCTTGACCAGCCATCCGCAAACCGCCACGCCGATGATCGCGCCCCACTTGCCCTCGCCCAGTGAACCATGAAACAACCGGCCGTGCTGATCCTGCTTGTGCTGTTTACCCTGGCCGTGCTGCTGGCGGCGCCGCTGGTGGGAATCCAGCACGTGAAGGCGGAGGCCTTGTGGGGCGCCGGGCCGCCGGGCAAGGTCGACGTGCTGTGGCTGATTCGCTTGCCCCGGGTGGCGATGGCGCTGTTGGCCGGGGCCGGGCTGGCCGCCGCGGGCATGGCCTTTCAGGCGATGTTTCGCAACCCCCTGGCCACGCCCTTCACGCTGGGCGTCTCCAGCGGGGCCTCGCTGGGGGCGGCCATCTCGATCCACCTGGGGTGGAGCTTCGCCATGCTGGGGCTTTCCGCCCAGTCGTGGTGTGCCTTCGCCGGGGCCCTGGCTTCGATCGGGCTGGTCTACGGCCTGGCCTCCGCGCGGCGCGGATTCTCCACCGTGACCATGCTGCTGGCCGGCGTGGCAGTGAGTTTCTTCTTCTCCAGCCTGATCCTCTTCCTTCAATACTTGAGCGACCTCACTCGCTCGTTCCGCATGATCCGCTGGGTGATGGGTGGGATGGAAAGCGTGGTCGGCTTCGGGGATGTGTGGAGCGTGCTGCCGTTCGTGGCCGGGGGGTGCCTGGTGGTGGTCTACCTGACGCACGAGTTGAACCTGATCACCACGGGGGAAGAGTTGGCGGCGGCCCGAGGCGTGGAGGTCAACCGCACCAAGCTGGTCGTGTTCCTGGTGGCCTCGCTGATGGTGGGGGCGGTGGTGGCGGTGTGCGGGCCGATCGGTTTCGTGGGCCTGATGGCCCCCCACATCTGCCGGCTGCTGGTGGGAGCCGACCACCGCTGGCTGGCCCCGGCCACGATCCTCTTCGGCGGAGCGTTCCTGGTGCTCTGCGACACCCTGGCCCGAACGGTGATCGCCCCCACGGAGCTTCCCGTGGGTATCTTGACCGCGCTGCTGGGCGGGCCGTTCTTTGTTTGGCTGCTGTTGGGCCGCCGTGGCGAGACGCTGTAATAGCCCGGCGGTTCCGGCGGCCCCGCGTTCGGCGCGGGGCTGCCGACCCCGCCACCCCGTTCGGCGCGGGTCTCCCGACCCCGCCTGCGTTCGGCGCGGGTCTCCCGACCCCGCCGAGAGTTTCGTAGGCCGGATCGTGATCCGGCATCCAGGGCTGCCCCACCCGTGCCGGATCGTGATCCGGCCTACGTTCCGACCTCTTGTGGCAAAGCCACACCGGTTCAAGAACCGGTGCTACCCACTCGGCGGTTCCGGCGAGAGCCGGGGTTGACACACCGTGCTATAATCTCCGTGGGCCTACGTTCCGACCTCTTGTGGCAAAGCCACACCGGTTCAAGAACCGGTGCTA
>CAYZWG010000101.1:0-5973 GCA_964481605.1 uncultured Planctomycetaceae bacterium | reverse complement strand
CCCACAAATGAAGGCCAAATTCAACCATATTGGGCCAAGGGGAACGATGAAGCGAACACGCCGCCTGATTCCGGGGCTGCTGCCTTTGTTGGTTTTTGTGCTGGGCGCCGTCCGAACGGATGGGGCCGGCCGGGTGGAACTGGTTCTGGCCACCCAGCCGCGGGTGCCCATCACCGGCCAGCAGGAGTGGCTGCGAAAGTTGTCCCAAGCGGGCATTGCCGATATCCGTATCCGTGCGGCGTTGCCGTCCGACCGGCCGGGCATCGAGATTCGCGGCACGGAGACGTCGCCCATCTACGTCGTTACGGGCCTGATCAACTCGGACAACTTGGTGGTTGTGCCGGGGGGGCGTTATCGATCGGCGGACGCACCGCGATTGGCCCACTGGCTGGACGAGCTGGCCGAGCAGGGCCCTCCCCAGAGTCGTCCCCGGCGGGCCGCCTTCGGGCTTACGGCCGATCAGTTCCAAGCCTTGCACGACGAGTTGGCCCGGCCGGTGGCGTTTTCCACGCTGGGCATGACCCGGGTGGAGGTGGTGCGAAAGATCGCCGCCGGGTTGAAAACGCCGTTGCGCGGCGACGCCGCCGGGCAGCGGGCCCTGGAGCAAGATGCCGTCGGCGACCAGTTGCGGGGGGTCTCCCTGGGGACGGCGCTGGCCGACGTGTTGCGGCCGGCCGGGTTATGCCTGGTGCCGGGCGAGGCGGCCGGCGGCGGGGTCCGGTTGGCGATTGCCGCCTCGCGGCCGGAGTTGGAGATCTGGCCCGTCGGCTGGAAGCCGCAAAAGCCGCTCCGCCAGCTTCTGCCGGGAATCTACGACTTTCGCGACGTCAACGTGCGGGGCGTTGCCGTGAGCAAGGTGCTCTCGGCCGTGAGCGGGCGGCTGGAGTTGCCCGTGCTGTTGGACCACAACGCCCTGGCCCGGCACGGCATCGATCCGGAAAAGGCGATCGTCAGCCTGCCGGCGTCGCGGACCACGTACAGCCTGCTGTTGCGCCGGGCCTTGGGCCAGGCGCGGCTGAAGAGCGAAATTCGCGTCGACGAGGCGGGCAAGCCGCTGTTGTGGGTGACCACGATCAAGCCGCTATGAGGGGGCGGCGGCGCAACTACTGGCACCCGGCGGAACCCGCACGGCTAGAGCAACTCGTCCAACTCCTCCACCAGCCGGTCGAACCGCTCCAGCGCGGTGTCGACCGCCTGGGGCTTTTCCATCTCGACGCCGGCGCCGCGAAGCAGGTCGAGCGGGTCCTTGGAGCAGCCGCCGCGGAGAAAGCCCAGGTAGTCGGCCAGTTCCCGCTTGCCGCCGCCGGTGACTCGCTCGGCCAGGGCGATTGCCGCCGACATGCCGGTGGCGTACTTGTAGACGTAGAACGCCCGGTAGAAGTGGGGGATGCGAAAGCACTCCAGCGAAAGCTCGTCGTCGAGGGCGAACTCGGGCCCGAAGTATTGCTCGAGAAGCTGCCGGTAGACGCGGCGGAAGCAATCCACCGTGAGCGGCTCGCCCGACTCGGCCAGCTCGTGGGTGATCTTCTCGAATTCGGCGAACATCGTCTGGCGGAAGATGGTCGCCCGCATGGCGTCGATCTGCCGGTTGACCAGGTAGGCTCGTTGCCGCCGGTTCTTGGCGCGGGCGGTGAGGTGGCGGCTGAGCAGCTCTTCGTTGAAGGTGCTGGCCACCTCGGCCACGAAGATGGCGTAGTCGTAGTAGGCGTAGGGCTGGCTCCGGGCGGAGTAGTAGCTGTGCATCGAGTGGCCCGCCTCGTGGGCCAGGGTGAAGACATGATCGAGCACGTCGGGCTGGTAATTCATGAGGATGTAGGGATCGCCGTCGAAGGTGCCGCAACTGAAGGCGCCGCTCTGTTTGCCGCGGTTTTCGTAGCGGTCGCACCAGTGGCCGCGGAGCCCCTGTTCGAGCGCGGCGCAATACTCGCCGCCCAAGGGCGCCAGCGCCTCGAGCACCACGTCGACGGCCCGCTTCCAGGTGTGGCGGGTCTCCATTTCCGCGAGAATCGGCACGTAGGTATCGTAATGGTGGAGGTCTTTCAGCCGCATTTTCCGCCGGCGGACGTCGTAGTAGCGGTAGAGGGCGGGCAAGTGGCAATGCACCGAGGCGATGAGGTTTTCGTAGACCGCCACGGGCACGCGGTCGGGAAAGAGGGCGGCCTGGAGCGAGCCGTTGAAGTTTCTCGCCTTGGCATAGTAGACGTCCCGCTGGATCGAGCCGCCCAGGGTGGCGGCCAGGGTGTGTTGGTGATCGGCAAACTGCCGGTAGAGCTTGCTGAAGGCCGTGCGGCGAACGTTTCGCCTGGGCGAGTGCAAGAGGGTTGAAAAGGTGGCATGGCTGAGCTCGATCCATTGCCCCTTCTCGTCCTTGACCTGGCCGAATTTCAGGTCGGCGTCGTTGAGCTGGCGGAAGACCTGGCCGGCGGTCTGGGCCATTTCCGTCTGCATGGCGAGCAGTTTTTCCTCCTTGTTGGAGAGCGTGTGGGGCTTGTAGCGGACCAGCCGCTGGAGCATCAGCCGGTAGGGCGCCAGCCGCTTGTGGGCCATCAACCGCTTCAGCCTGGCCGTCGAGATGGCGAGGATTTCCGGGCGGATGAAGCTGGCGGCTTGCGAGGCGCGGCTGGCGGCGTTGACGAAACGGCCCTGCATCCGCTGATAGGTGCTGTCCGAGGTGTCCTCGGCCGTTTTCAGAAAGGCGTAGGTTCCCAGCCGCTCGGCGGCGCGGTCCAGGTCGAGATCGAACTTGAGGCAGGCCGCCAGGGTGTTGGGGTCGTCGGCCAGCTTGCCTTGGAATCTTCCGTAGCCGTTGATGCGTTTGGCCCACTTGGTGAAGGCTGCTTCCCAGGCGTCGTCATGGGGAAACAGGCTGGAGAGGTCCCAGCGGTCCGCCGGCTTGACCTTGGATCGGGGGGGCAGTTGCTTTACCTTTTTGGCCATGGGATTTCCGTTTGCGGGTTGTGGGCGTCAGTTGGTGGGTTATTGATGGGGCTCCCGGGCTTCGGTGCGGGTGGCCCTGATCGCTCGCCTATCTCAGGCGGCGTAGCCGCAAGAGGCACCTGTTCGGCGCGGGTCTGCCGACCCCCTGTTCGGCGCGGGTCTCCCGACCCCGCCGCGCGTGTGGGCGGCAGTCCGACACCCCGCAATCCTCGCCTCCCGTGCCCGCGGCACCCCGATAGCAGAGCTATCGGGGCCACCCTCGGTCCCAAGCTGGAGCTTGGGATTGAGGGACAGTGCCGGAGCGGCGTGCGGGGGCTACCACCGCATGAGCACGGTTCCCCAGGCCAACCCCGCGCCGAAACCGGCCAGCAGAAGAAGGTCGCCACGGTGGATTCTTCCCTGGCGGTAGACTTCGTCCAAGACCAAGGGGATGCTGGCGGATGAGGTGTTTCCGTAGCGATCGAGGTTGTTGAAGACCTTGTCGGGGCGGATGCCCAAATCCTTCACTACCGAGCGAATGATGCGCATGTTTGCCTGGTGAAAGACGACCAGGTCGAGATCCTCCAGGGTCATTCCGCTGTCGTCGAGCACGTCGGCGATGGTCTCACCCAGCACCCGAATCGCCCATTTGAAGACGGGGCGGCCGTCCATCGAAAGGAAATGCGTCCCGGCGGCGGTGGGAGAAAAGGGCGTTCGCGACCCCCCCACGGTGCGGCAAAGGAGATCGGCCCCGGAGCCGTCGGACCCCACCGCATAGGAGACGAGCCCTTGCTGTTGGGTTCCCCGGGCGAGGAGCACCGCTCCGGCGCCGTCGCCAAAGAGAGGGTAGGTGTGCTTGTCGGCCGGATCGACCACCCGGGAATTGCAGTCGGCCCCAATCACCAAGGCCAACTCGCTGGAGCCGGTGGCCACGAACTGCGCGCCGGTGATCATCGCGTAAACGAAACTGGCGCAAGCGGCGTGCAAATCCATGGCGGGCGCACACACGCCCAGGCGGTCCTGCACCAGGCAGGCGGTCGACGGCAAGAGCAAGTCGGGCGTGTAGGTGCCCACCAGCAAGAGGTCGATTTCCCGCGGATCGACGCCGGCGTCTTGGATGCACCGCTGGGCGGCCTCGGTGGCCAGGTCGCTGGTGGCGATCCCCGGGGGGGCGTGGCGGCGTTCCAAGATGCCCGTTCGCTGGATGATCCAGTCGGCGTCGTAGCCCAGCGAGGCAAGGTCCTCGTTGCGGACCGTGTTTTCCGGCACGCTACTGCCGATACCCACCACCTGGACGCCCATCAAACGTGCCAGCCGGGAGCGCGTGGGGGCGATCTCGCGCTGATTCCATTCCGACGTCTGGCTGGCCATGATGCTGCGTCTTTCGTGTCGAGCCCGCCGGCACGCGCGGCAATACCCAGCGACGCCGGGGCATCCCCTCACGACAACAGGCTGAAGCCCTTCAAGCTAAGTATTTCCCCAGACTTTCTCAAGGGCATTCCGTACGAATCTTTCCGTTGTTTTCGGCCAGCCCCCTTCTTTTGGGGATTGGCCACAAACGCGTTCGGCCAAGGCCAAGCCCGGCGAACCAGTATTCGGCGCGGGTCTCCTGACCCCGCCGAAAACGCCGACCGCAGGTCTCTTAAGTCGTGAAAGGCGTGGCGATCGGGAGACCATCGGTCCCCTTTCTCGGCGGTCGGGAAACCTACGCCGAACGCTGCCAGACCGCGTCTCCGGGCCCTAATTCAACGTTATTGGGCTCAGGCCACGAACGCGTTCGGCCAGGGCCAAGCCCGGCGAACCGGCAACGCAGTGTTCGGCGCGGGTCTCCTGACCCCGCCGAAAACGCGAGCGGGGAAATCAGCGTTCGGCGAGGACGCGGGGCGGGAGATCACCGGATGTTCATTTTTTTGGCGGCGGAAAATAGCTCTGCGGGGGGGTGCAAGTTGGCCGCGGGACCGGATAAGTTAGCCGGTTAGTTGAGTTCGTGACCGGATGCCGGGGAGGTTTCCGGACACGAGACAGGCACCACCCACCCCTGCGAGTGGTGCTCTCCGCCATGGTTCCTAGCCCCGTCGACCGCCCATGTGCCTCTTGGCTATCCAGTACCAGACCGCTCGAGACTCCGCCGTGCTCGTCGCGCAGAACCGCGAGGAGTTTTTTGACCGCCCGACCCAGCCACCGCGGATTCAATCGGGAAGGCCGCGCGTGGTCTGCCCCATCGATCGGAAAGCCGGCGGCACGTGGTTCGGCGTGAACCAGCACGGTCTGTTTGTCACGGTGGCCAACCGGCCCAAGCGGGTGCTGCCGCCGGAGCCCCGCTCGCGGGGTCTTCTGTGCCGCGAGATGCTGGCCGTGGGGACGGCCAAGGAGGCGGCCGCATTGGCGGTCGAGGAACTGTCGTCGGGACGTTACGCGGGGGCCAACTTCATCTGTGCCGATGCCGAAAGCGGGACGGTGATCTACGGCGGCGAGAGGGTGGTGGCCCACGATCTGACGCCGGGGCTGCACATTCTCACCAACGGCCAATTCGATGATCGTGGCGACCCGCGGCAGGAGTTCGTGCGACGATTGCTGACGCTGCAACGGCTGGACTCGGCGGTGGCGTTTCTGGCCGTGGCCAGCCGAACCTTTTCCCGCAAGCCGGACGCCTCGGGCAGACGCGGCGTGGTGGTCACCGGAGGCGACTACGGCACGGTCTCGTCGTCGCTTCTTTCGCTGCCGGAGCGAACCCAGAACGCGGTCTATCAATACGCCCCCGGCCCGCCCTGCGACAACGGCTACGACGACGTATCCGCGCTCTTGCGGCAGGTGTTGTCGACGGACCGGTGAGGGGCCGACGGCGAAAAAGGCGTTGCCCGCCGATTTCCCGGCCGGACCGGCAAGTCTGTCGTTCCATGGCCCATCGCAAAAAATGTGCAACACGAACCCGAAGCGCCAGCGAGGAACGAAAACGCACGCATGGCGTCCCTCGCTGACGCACGCATGGCCTCCCTCGCTGACGCTTCGGGTTAGTGTGGCCAAATCGCGAAACGTTGCGGTTTTTTTCGGACGGGC
>CAYZWG010000100.1:0-14811 GCA_964481605.1 uncultured Planctomycetaceae bacterium | reverse complement strand
CATCCCCACGCTGGGCGCGGGTCCCCCGTCCCAGCACTGAATTCGACCACGCTGTGCGCGGGTCTCCCGACCCCGCACTGAATTCGACCGATGGTCTCCCAGGTCAACCGTTTACGCAAGTTTAGGGAGACCTTCGGTCAGGCCGTTGGCGGGGTCGGGAGACCCGCGCCGAACGCTGGGAGACCCGCGCCGAACGCTTAGTCCGGCGGCCCCTTTAGGCCACCTCTTCCCCGGCGAGGATATGCACGTCCTCCATCACCGACTCGATCTGCTCGCCGTCGTGGCGATAAACACGATCGCGGCCGTGGTGCTTTGCGGCATAGAGGGCCTCGTCGGCACGGGTCAATAGCGTCTCCTGCGTGTCTCCATCCAGCATGGACGCCACACCCGCGCTGATCGTCACCGACGTCGCCTCGGCCACCGCGGCGCGAACACGCTCGGCAAAGATCGATGCTCCCATCAGGTCGGTTTCGGGCATCACCACGACGAACTCCTCGCCGCCGTACCGCGTCACCGTGTCGGTCTCCCGCGCACACTCGTCAAGCAACTTCGCCAGGCGTTGCAAGACCTGGTCGCCTTCGAGGTGGCCGCACTCGTCGTTGATCTTCTTGAAGAGGTCGATATCGAACATCACCAGGGAGAAATCGTTGTGGTAGCGATGGTGCATGGCGAAATGGGCCGCCAGCGTCTCGCTCAGACAGCGGCGATTGCCGATCCCGGTGAGCGGATCGGTCCGTATCTCGGTAAAGGCCGTGAGGTGGTTCGACTGCTGGCGGATTTCGTCGTAGGCGGTGGAAATCTGGGTTGCCAACCGCAGCGTGGGCGTGAGAATCTGCTCCGCCTCGCGGCAAAGTTCCCGATAGACACTCTCCCCAGCCTGACCCTGGAGACGATGAATCCCCTGCTTGAAGCGGGCCAGCCGCTCGTGGTGACGCGAAAGATGGGCGCGGATCGTGCCCGCAATCCGTTCCAACTCTCGAGCCACCGACTCGGCCCGACGTAGTTCACGCCGGCTGCGACGCTCCAGCGCGGAGGCCCGCCCCGGACTCCAGCGGCCCACCAGGTAACCCAGGGTAGCGACCACGCCCAGGCACACGGTGAGAGGAAACCGCAGGGACGAAAAATCCCAGCCGGCCAGTAGCTCGATTTGGTGCATGGTTGTTTCCCCGGGAATTGCGTGGATGCCCCAGCCGACGCCCCGGCATGCTAGCGCTCCCCACCGGCCACGTGCCGGTGGAAAACCGGACGGGAAGCCGCACGGCCGGCAGCCGCCGATCTTGCCCGCCGGCATCAGGCCGGGCGGAAGAGTTCACGGCGACAGTTATCGATTCGCTGCTGTTCAAGAATAGGGCGCAAAACGGCCTCGCGGGGCATACGATTTGGAGAGTGCCGCTTAGGACTCCTCCCCGCCGCTGCCCCCGTTCGGCGCGGGTCTCCCGACCCCGCCGCTGCCCCCATTTGGCGCGGGTCTCCTGACCCCGCCGCTGCCCCCGTTCGGCGCGGGTCTCCTGACCCCGCCGAGAGAGGACCGATGGTCTGGCAATCGCCACGGCTGTCGCCACCTAAGAAACCTGCGGTCGACGCTTTCGGCGGGGTCGCCAGAGCCACCCCCAACCGTTGCCGGTGCGTACCGGCGGTCGGATCGAGAGGTCAGAGCCGGAAAAATCAGTATTTCTGCCCCGTGCTCAGCCCGCGCATGCAGACCAGACCGATCCCGATCACCACGACCAACGCCAGGAGCCACTCTTGGGTGCCCCACTGGTTGACCTGCAACAGAATTCGGTGATACAGTTGCTCCATTCAGGCACCTCGACTGATACCGCCAATTTGCCCTCGTTTATCAACTCTACCATCTTCTTGATCCATCGGCGGAGGATGGGGGCCGCATCGCCATTGCCGAGACAGCGTCCCGCCCGGCAACCCGCCCTTCCGGAGGGGGATGCAACGCAGCCCACGCCGCCCGGAATGCCACGCACCAGACCGCAAGAAACGCTCGCCAACGGCCAGATACGGAGTCGCCCGCGGCGTCGCAGCAAAGTACCGGGGGAAGACGGTTGGACGGTTTTTTGTCCAGGCGGATCGTCTTGCGGACCGATCTGGCAGAGGTATAATAAGGAGCTTTCCTGGACATCCGGGGCCGTAGCTCAATTGGTTAGAGTACCGGACTGTCGATCCGGTGGTTGAGGGTTCGATTCCCTTCGGCCTCGCTTTTTGATGGTTGCACGCCGCACAATCGATCGGTTCGATCGTACCCTGAAAGCCCGGGCTCGCACGAATATCCCTTTCCGCAACGGAAACTTATGAGGACTTGGTACTTCGGGTGCCAAGTCTTTTCTGTTTCTTGAGCCTGTAAACTCCCTCGCCGCACGACTGTTAGACCCCGGTCCGCCCGCACCTCGCCACGGGCGGGCCCTGCGTTGACCTGCCATCCGGCCCCGTGTAGGCTGGCTTGGAGGGGTTCCAATCGGGTTCATCGGCGCGCGATGCGATGGCGATCAGTGTTCAATGCCCGGGGTGTCGGCGCAACTTCCGTGTTCCCGAGGACTGGGAGGGCCGACAGGTAAAGTGTCCCCACTGCCGGAGGGTGCTGCGGGTCGCCAGGCGTGGCCGCCAGCCATCGGCCGGATCGAAAAGAGAAAGCGGGGCGAAGCCCGGGCCGGGCCCACCCGGGCACCCGGCCTCCGCTGGTGAAGAGCCGCGGTGGTTGATCCGCACCCCCGACGGCAAGCAGATTGGACCGGTCGACAAGGACCAGTTGGACAATCTGGCCACCAAGGGGCGGCTCGGATTCTGCCAGATTCGCCGCGAGAATGCCGACCGCTGGATTTGGGCCGAGGACTTCTACCCGGACATCGGCTCGCCGGCAAGTTCCCCCTCGGCAAAATCGACGGCTCCCGGCGAAAAGGCACCCGCCGGGAAAAAGGCCCGCCGCGGAGACGACTCGCGGCTGGTGACCTGTCCGGACTGTGGCCGAGGCGTCTCCCGCCGGGCCGATCAGTGTCCCCACTGCGGCTGTCCGGCCTCGGCCCTGGTGGGGCGGTCCGATGCGTCTGCGACCACGACCCACACGGGACCGGCGGCGGGAGCGGACGAGGACGTCTCTGCGGGAAAACGCTCGCCGAAGCACCGCCGAAGACGCATTGCCCTGATCGTGGGGGCGGTTCTTCTGGTGGTTGCCCTGCCGCTGGCCACGGTGGCCGGCCTGATGTGGTACGTCCATCGGCGGGCTGTTCGGACGCTCGACTCGCTGATCGAGCAGGTGGTCGCTCCCCCGGTGGCCGCCTCGCCGGAGGAGCCTTCGCCGGAGGAGGCCGAGAAAACGCTCTCGCCGGAGGAGAAAAAGGAGTGCATCGAGGAGGCTTCCCGGGCGACGGCCCGGCGGGTGGACAATCTGTTGCGCCAAAGCCACCTGGCCAACTCGCTGTGGGGAAACGCCCAGCAAACGGCCGAGTTGCTCCAGTCGTTGGCCGAGGGCAATTTGGACGCCATCCCCGAGTCCTCGCCGCCGGGCTCCCCCAGCGGCGAAGCGACGGCCTACCAGTCGCAGTACGATCGGCTCTACCGGGAGTGCCGGCAATACGTCGCTGGCAAGGTTCCCGGCGGGCCGTGCACGCCGGCGCAGGTTTGGGAGGTCGCCCGGCAGTGGAGCCGGCAAGAGGAGGCCCAACTCGAGGAACAATTGCGCAAGCAATTGAAGATGGAGTGAGGGGGCTGGCGAGGGGGTCTCTGCGTGGGCCCAGCAGCGGGCGATGCCGGCAGTGCTGTCAAAGCTAGCATCCGCTGGCGACGAACGCGGCTTGGACGGCGGCTACGGACAAACCGCGGATCAACTGACCTCGATGCGATTCGTCAAGTCGCTTTTGCCCGAGAGACCCATGGCCGCGTGCTGGGCCTTCTGCTTGGTGTAGTACGTGCTGCAACGTCCGGTGAGAAGAACATTGCAAGCCTTCACCTCAACGCGAAGGTTGCGAACCCCGCCGCTGGTCTCGCGCCAGACGGCTCTCTCGATCGACGCCGCCAGACGTTCGGCCTCGAGTTGAGAAACGGGCAAGGGGTGTTCATCTGCACGGTCGGACGCAATGGCAATGGCTACGCCGTGGGACAGGTCTTCCATGGCTCGCTCCTCGCGCGGCTTCCGTGTCGAGCTTCCGTACCGCAAAGCCGGCGAATAACGTCGGGAACCTCCCTACTCCCAGCGCCACAACACTCCTCGACGGCCGCGTTTTCCCCAACGGCAACGCGGCGGCGTCGTCAACGAAACTCCAAATCGAACGCATCCACCCGGCCCACCCGAATCGAGTTGACCAGATCAATATCAATGCCTTCACAGATCGCCCGAACGGCCTCCTGGGCAAGCTGCTTATGGTAGAAACTGGAAACACTCCCCGAGATCATCAACCCCTGCGCACACGCCTCCACGTGGAGAAGTCGGAGCTCATGGACGGGGCTTTTTTCCAGGGCCATCTGTGCCCGCGGCCGAATGTCCTCCAACGACACTCTGCCCATGCTTGCCGATTCCCTTCCATGGTTGAAACGTTGAATCCCGCAGCAACACGACGGCCCCTCGACGAGACGAGGGCAAGAGAGAACCAACTCAACAGCAGGCAACCGTCCAGTGTTGCCGTCAGTGGCCGATTCCTTGGCGCGATAAACCCGCTCACTCCGGATCGGGTAACGTCGTCGCGGGGAGTGGAGAACGCGGGTATCTTATCGCTTTTCCACCACCGCCGTCAAGCCCCTGCGCGATCGCTGGCGCGGTTTTGCCCAAGATATTCAATCGCAGCTCTCGGTCCCAAGCTCCAGCTTGGGACCGCGGGTGGCCCGACCCTCTGTTCGGCGCGGGTCTCCCGACCCCGCCGACGTACCCCGGCCCTCCGTCACGCCGCAATCCTCGCCTCCCGTGCCTCACGGCACCTCAATAGCAGAGCTATCGGGCCACCCACGCTTTCGGCGGGGTCAGGAGACCCGCGCCGAACGCGTGACGCCTATGCCGAGAGTTTGCCCGCCTTCTCCAGGTAGGCGATCACCTCGTCGGCCAGCGCCTCGGGTGTCTTGTCGGCGGCGTCCAGATGAAGCTCCGCGTTCTGGGGCGGTTCGTAAGGGTCGTCGATCCCCGTAAAACCCTTGATTTCGCCCGCCCGGGCTTTCTTGTAGAGGCCTTTGGGGTCTCGCGCCTCGCACACCTCCAGGGGGGCATCGACAAAAACCTCCACGAAGTCGCCCTCGGCCAGCGACTGGCGAACCCGGTCGCGGTCGATGCGGTAGGGACTGATGAAGGCGGTGATGGCCACCAGGCCGGCGTCGGAAAAGAGCTTGGCGACGGTACCGATCCGGCGGATGTTTTCCTCCCGGTCCTGGGCCGAGAAACCCAGCCCGAAACGCTGCGCAAACGCCTCGCCGTGCTGCTGGTTGAGCATCGCGGGTCCGGCGTTCAGTCCGTGGCGGATGTTGTCGCCGTCGAGAACGAAGCTGTAGCGACCGATCGAGTGGAGCTTGTGGTCGACAAGGTTGGCCACCGTGCTCTTGCCACAGGCACTCAGACCGGTAAACCAAACGACGCAGCCCTTTTGGCCGGTGAGTTGCTCGCGCTCGGAGCGGGTGACGGCGTGTTCGTGCCAATGGACCTGGACGTCGGGATCGTGCGTCATGACGGGATTTGCTCCTCGGTTTCGAACGGTAACGGAAAACTCAGTGGGCAGGCGGCTGGGAGGCAACCCCCGGAGCGTGTCGCTCAGGGTCGCTCCCCCGGTCTCGTAAGACAAGGCGGCTTGCGACAGGACAATCCCACATAATACCCTCAACCGCCGGGGTTCGGCAACGGAGGGGGCCGCTCGGACGCAACACAAGCCAGCGTGCCGGGTAGCACACTTTGACGTTGGGCATGGCACCCGGGCTCTCCATCCCGGAAACGCAACGCGAGCCCCGCTGAAGAGTTGGCACGGCGTCTTATTTGCCACATTATTCCTGTATTTTCGATTTTCCAGACTTTCACCAATCCCCCTATTGACCGGTTGTGGAAGCTTTGGTAATTTAGGCGAATCTGCGTATTTCAGAAGAGTGCGCCGACAATGGGGGTTTTCGCAGCCGTCGGGGACAGGCATTGCTGGCTGGCCGGCAGCGTTCGGCGCGGGTCTCCTGACCCCGCCGAGAAAGGGCCGATAGTCACCCACATCAACCGCTTACGCAAATCAAGAGAGACCTTCGGTCAGGTCACCGGCGGGGTCGGGAGACCCGCGCCGAACGCTTAATTCAATGGTATGGGGGTTTTCGCAGCCGTCGGGAACAGGCATTGCTGGCCGGCTTGGCCACACGACGCGTCCGCGTTGGCCAAAAACAACGGGAACAAGCGGAACGTTGCCCGCGGGCAACACGTCCAAGTCTTGGTGTTTCGGACCACACGTCGTCTTCCAGACCGAAGTTGTTCCTGCCTAGGGGTTTAGCTCTTTCCTGTCCGGGCCACCCGCGATATTGGCACCCGAGGTGCATCTTGTCGCAGGCGGTTTGGCACGGCCCGCCGTCGGGCCTGGAACAAGTTCCCTCTTGGCTTAAAAGGACGTCACTTTGCCGAAACTCAACCGCAAGTCTGTCAACGGGAAAGCAGCCGGTCAGCGGAGCAACGGTGGGCAGGTCAACGGAGGGGGCCCTTCGGCACGCAACGCCGGCCGCAACGGCCGGTCCGGGCAGAACGGCGCGTCGGGTGCCGACCAGGGGTTGCTCGACCTGGAAGAGCACGAGGGAATCGACGATCCGTCGTTCGACGTCGACGTGGAACTGACCGGCAACGACGATCACATCGAGGACCCGGTCCGCATCTACCTGATGCAAATGGGCGAGATTCCGCTTCTTAGCCGCAAGGAGGAGATCACCGCGGCCAAGCGGATCGAGGGCTCGCGGACCCGATTCCGCCATAGCATGTTGGCCACCGACTACATGCTCCACGCGGCGGTCGAGTTGCTGACCAAGATCCGCGAGGGCCGGCTCCGGCTGGACCGCACGGTGGAGGTCTCGGTGACAAACATCCGCCAAAAACGCCACATCATGCGGCTGATGGGACCGAATCTTCGCACCTTGCACCATCTGCTCAAGCGCAACCGCGAGGATTTCCGCATCGTGATCAGCAAATCGTGCCCGCGGCTCAAGCGGCGGGCGGCCTGGCGGAGGCTGGTGATTCGCCGCAACAAGGCGGTTCGCCTGATCGAAGAACTGGGGCTGAGAACCCAGCGGCTGCTGCCGATGTTGGCAAACGTGAAGGAAATCTCCAGGCGGATGGACGACCTTTCGGCCGAGTTGGCCACGCTGCGAGGCGACCGCGGCGCGGCGGAACGGGTGGCCGAGATTCGCTCCGAACTCCGCTACCTGATGAAAATCACCCTGGAGAGCCCCGCCACCCTCCGCCGCCGCACGGCCAAGACGACCGCCTTTCGCAACGAGTATGAAGCCGCCAAGCGGAGTCTTTCGGCGGGCAACCTGCGGCTGGTGGTCTCCATCGCCAAACGCTATCGCAACCGGGGACTGAGCTTCCTCGACTTGATTCAGGAAGGAAACACCGGGCTGATGCGGGCGGTCGACAAGTTCGAGCATGCCCGGGGCTACAAGTTCTCGACCTACGCCACCTGGTGGATTCGCCAGGCGATTACCCGGGCCATCGCCGACCAGAGCCGAACAATCCGCGTACCGGTCCACATGATCGAGACGATGAGCAAGGTTCGCACGGTGACCCGGGACCTGGTTCAGGAGAACGGCTGCGAGCCGAGCGTGGAAGAGACGGCCCGCCAGGCGGGGCTCTCGGTGGACGAGACGACTTGCGTGTTGCGGATGAGCCGGCAGCCGCTTTCGCTGGATCAACCAGTGGGCGATCACGACGACAGCTACTTTGGCGAATTCCTTCAGGACCACCGAGAAGAAGACCCCCTGCACGAAATGAATCAGGATTCGCTCAAGCATCGGATCGCCGAGGTCCTGGGGGCCCTGAACTATCGCGAGCGAGAGATCATCCGGCTGCGTTACGGCCTGGCCGACGGCTACACCTACACGCTGGAAGAGGTGGGCAAGATTTTCTCCGTCACCCGCGAGCGGGTTCGCCAGATCGAAGCCAAGGCAGTCCGCAAGCTTCAGCATCCGGTGCGTTCGCGGAAGCTGTCCGGCTTTCTGGAACGCTCGATCCCCAACCCGGTGGACCCGGCCGCGCTGGTCGAGCCGGCGGCGGTGGGCGCGCAGGTGGAAGTCAACTGAAGGGAACGGCGGCAGCCACGGCTTTCGTCGCCGGGAACCGAGAACGAGTCGAATCGACGTTGCTGCCAAGGCCCTTGCGGTGGGATGCCGCGAGGGCTTTTTTGTTGCCCCGATCTGGTTTCGACGCGGGTGGCCGTGATAGCTTGCCTATCAGGGCGGCGGAGCCGCAAGAGGTACCTGTTCGGCGCGGGTCTCCCGACCCCGCCGACGGGCCACGGCAGTCCGGCACGCCACAATCCTCGCCTCTTGTGCCTCCGGCACCCCGATAGCACAGCTATCGGGGCCACCCGCGAGGCTTTTTTGTTGCCCCGATCTGGTTTCGACGGCCGGTTGTTGCCGGGGCCGGCGCCGGCACCTATGATGAGGACGATCCGGTGTGGGAGCGATCCGTCGCGGTTGGGGGAGTGTCGCCATGAGAATTCCCAGAGGGTTTGTGCGTGGTTGTGTTGGAGCGGGTGTGGTTGCCCTGTGGAGTTTGCTGCTGGTTCCACCCGGGGTGGCGAAGGAGTTTCCCACCATCGGCCAGGTGGAACGGCTCGATCCGCGTTTCGACGCACTCGTTCCCCCCGGGGCCCGGCTGGAAAAACTGGCCCAGGGCTTCGAGTGGTCGGAGGGGCCGGTTTGGGTCAATGCGGGAGGGTACTTGCTCTTCTCCGACATCCCCCACAACGCGGTGATGAAATGGAAAGAGGGTGAGGGCGCCAGCGTCTACATCCAGCCCAGCGGCTACACCGGTTCCCAGCCTCGCGGCGGCGAGTCCGGCTCGAACGGATTGCTGCTCGATTCGGTGGGCCGACTGGTCCTCTGCCAGCACGGCGACCGGCAGATCGCCCGGCGGGAAAAGGACGGAAGCTGGACCGTGCTGGTCGATCGCTACCGGGGCCGGCGGCTGAACAGCCCCAACGACGCCGTGTGGAAATCCAACGGCGACCTCTACTTCACCGACCCGCCCTACGGACTGCTCGGCGACGAGCGAAAGCGGCTGGGTGAGCTGGGCTTTTGCGGCGTCTATCGCCTGGGAACCGATGCCCGGCTGACCCTCTTGACCGACCGGCTGACCCGGCCCAACGGAATCGCCTTCTCGCCCGACGAAAAGACCCTCTACGTGGCCCAGAGTGATCCCCAGCGGGCGGTGTGGATGGCGTTTGACGTCGAGGCCGACGGCACGATCTCGGGCGGCCGGGTGTTTTTCGACGCCACCGATTGGGTGGGCAAACTCAAGGGCCTGCCTGACGGAATGACCATCGACCGGCACGGCAACCTGTTTGCCGCCGGGCCCGGCGGGATCAACGTGTTTGCCCCCGACGCAACGTTGCTGGGGAGAATCAACCCCGGCGAGGCGACGGCCAATTGCTGCTTCGGCAACGACGGCAGCGTGCTCTACATCACTTCGGACATGTACTTGTGCCGGATCAAGACGAGCACGATGGGGCTCGGGCGGTAAGCGACAGCCGCGTTCGGCGCGGGCGACTCAATTGCCCCAGGGGTGTTCCCGCAGCCGTTCGAGTTGGCGTTGCCGGGCCGGGTTGTCCGCGCCGGGGTCGAACGGCAGCGGTTTGCCCCACAGGCTCTCCAGCCGCTGGGCGGCCAGCCGACGAACCTTTTCGTCGTTCCGCTCCAAGAGGGCCAGCCAAGTGGTCGGGTCCCCCGCCAACCACGTGGCCACCTGGGCGGACGTTTCCAACTCCGCTTCTTCCTTCAGCCAGCGGACAATCCGACGAATTCGGTAGTGCTGCTCCGCGTCCAACGTCGCCGGATCGAGGTTTTCCAGATAGGCCAGCAACAGGGGGCCGATGCGGCGAAGTTGGCGGTCGGCCGTCTGCCGGCGGGCGAACCGCTCGTCGGCCAGTTGCGCCACCAACTCATCCCAGAGTTTACGCTCCGGCGGGGTGTAAACGCTCTCCAGCAGCGCCCGCTCGATCGCCTTGGCCACCTCGTCCCACCGCCCGGTCAGCCCCAGCAGCCGCATCACCGGCATCAGGTATTGCCGGCAGAGGTCGGGCCGCTGAATCCACATCTGCCAAAGACTCTCGGCCCGCAACACCTCGGCCTCCTCGCCCGAGCCGACAATCAGCACGAGGGGGTCGTTGGGGGCCTGGAGAAATTCGACCGGACTCGGCCCGGAGTCGCCTACCGGGCTGCGGAGAACGTGAATGCGACCCGAGGGGTCGATCTCCAGCTTGAGCCGTTGCTGGGCGTCGGTCCACTGATACGTGACGTTGGGGCAGCGTCCGGCCGGGCCGCGACGAATCGCCAACTCCTCGTGGCCCGCTCCCCCCTTGCTTTCCAGCTTGGTGCTGCCCGCCCGGCCCCCGGCCACGACGATTCGGCCCCGCACGATGGCCGTGGCGATCCAGCGGGCATGGAAGGCCTCTTCCAGGCGTGGGGTCTTGGGAAATTCCTCGCCACGCGCGGCGTCGATCGCCCCCACAGCGACGATCCACGTCGCCACCGCACACCATCGCAATATGGGTTGGCTTATCCGCATGGCGCCGCCTTGGCCCCAGGGCTTCGAGCTGGCCGCTGCCCCCCTCCCGCCAAAACACGCGGCGGGGCCTACACCAGCCCCTTGCGCACGGCCCAAACCGCGGCCTGCGTGCGATCGCTAACGGCAATCTTGCGGAGGATGTTCTGCACGTGTTCCTTGACCGTCTCCACGCTGATCTCCAGCGAGCGGCCGATCTCCTTGTTGCTCAGCCCCAAGGCCACGTGGCGGAGCACCTGAGTCTCCCGCTGGGTCAGTGGTACGTCGTCGTCGTCGATCACCTGGCGGACCTTCATCGCGCCGGCCACGCGGCGCAACTCCCCCGCCCGCGAGGGCGATTCGCCGGCCGCCGCCGCGGTAATCGTGCTGATCAAGTCCTCCCGGCTGGAGCCCTTGAGCACGTAGTCGCTGGCACCCAACGCCACTGCCCGGGCGATGTAGGTCGGGTTGTCGTAGGTGGAGAGCATCACCACCCGGCTGTCGGGCACCGTGGCACGGAGCTTCTCCAAAGTGGCCAGGCCGTCGCCGTCGGGCATACGGATGTCCAGCAGAACGACGTCCGGCTTGACCTCACCGGCCCGCTCGACGGCCTCTTTGCCCGTCGCCGCCTCGGCCACAATCTCGATCTCGGTCTCGGCCAAGAGGCTCCGCAAACCGGTTCGAATGACCTCGTGGTCATCTGCAACGAGTAATCTCACAGTCATCGGGGACTCCCCCAAACAGGAACGAAAAGAAATGCGACGAGTCCATCCTACCCCCCCGCCGCGCAGAGGGGAATCGGGTGGAAGTGAATCAGGCCGCGGAAACCCTCACTCGGGCCATGCCCCCGGGGCGGGGCTGGCGGGGAAATCGCTCTCCCACTTTCCAGCTCGGTCGACAGGGGGGACCGCCGGTCTTCCACCACTCTACATGGTAGTCCACTGACGGCTAGGATGAAACTCCCCGAAGACACTACTTAGCCCCCCCGATTCAGCGGTATACCCAAGCGTTCGGCGGGGGTCAATCGCGTTCGGCGACGGTCTCCCGACCCCGCCGACGGCTTTGACCGAAGGTCTCTCTAATGTGGACAGCGCCATTTGGGGCTCTTCCCCGCCGGCCCCGTGCCGGTGGGAGACGGGTTTGACAACTACCATGCCCACGCACGCCCCCACACACAAAGTCTGTAGGCCGGGTCGCGACCCGGCGCGTGCGGGGTCGGGAGACCCGCGCACAGCGTGCGGAATCAACCGAAACCGTACGCCTGATCGCGCTTTCCCGCATCAAGAGGACGCCCGCTTGTTAATTTGGGCAGTCTGCGCGTTGACTTGCGTCATCCCGTGAAGTAGATATTTGGCGACGCCGGATGCTCAAAGACCGCATGGACCCCCCCATGTAGGCCAGAAACAGACGCTGGTTTCCCATCCCCCTCGGGGACTCCCCGCCGTGAGGGGAAATGAAGGTACTACCGATGAGCAAGGGTTCGCTGCTGTTGGTCGACGACGACCGGCACGTGTTGACGTCGATGGCCGATTGGCTTCGGGGACAGGGCTACGCCTTGGACACTGCGGCCAGCGGGGCCGAAGCCACCGAAAGGCTCGCCGGCGGAAAGTACGATATCGCCCTGGTGGACATTCGTCTGGGCGACTGCGACGGGTTCGAACTGCTCCATGCGTGTCGCCGGCAGCACCCCGACACCAGCGTGATCCTGATCACCGGGTACGGCACGGTCGAATCGGCGGTCGAGGCGATTCGCGCCGGGGCGTTCGACTTCCTCACCAAACCGCTGATCGACGACGAGTTGGAGATGGCGATCGAGCGGGCCCTCAGCCAGCACAAAGTGCTGGAAGAGAACAAGAACCTCAAGGCCCAGCTCGACCAGCGGTTCGGCATGGAGAATGTCGTCGGCCGCGACCACCGGATGTTGAAAATCTACGACGTGGTCGACAGCATTGCCGACACCAGGGCCACCATCCTGATCACCGGAGAAAGCGGCACCGGCAAGTCGATGGTCGCCCGGGCGATTCACCGCCGCAGTGCCCGGCGGGACAAGCCCTTCGTGGAGGTGGCCTGCGGGGCGCTGCCGGAGAACCTCCTCGAAAGCGAGCTATTCGGACACGTGGCCGGGTCGTTCACCGGCGCCACCGGCGACAAGATCGGCAAGTTCCTGCAGGCCGATACCGGCACGATCTTTCTGGATGAGATCGCCACCGCCAGCGCCGGGATGCAGGTGAAACTCCTCCGCGTGTTACAGGATTTCGAGTTCGAGCCGGTGGGCGGAACGAAGACTTTCTCGATCGACACGCGGGTCATCCTGGCCACCAACGAAGACCTCGGCCGGGCGGTGGCCGAAGGGCGTTTTCGGCAGGACCTGTTTTACCGGGTGAACGTGATCAACATCGAGCTTCCGGCACTCCGCCAGCGGCTCTCGGACATTCCCCTGCTGGCACGGCATTTCCTCCGGCAGATTTGCGACGATTCCGGCAAGCAGGTGGACGGCTTCACCGACGAAGCCGTTGCCACGCTGCAAATGTACCCCTGGCCGGGCAACGTGCGCGAGTTGCAGAACGTGATCGAGCGAGCCGTGCTGCTGGGCAAGAACCACATCATCGGCGTCGAGGACTTGCCCCCGGCGCTGACCAAGGAAGGGCCGATCCGCGTCGAGCCGGCCGGCAGCCGCACGCTCAAGGAGGCCCTCGAAGGCCCCGAACGCCAGATCATTCGCGAAGTGCTCGAGGCCAACAACTGGAACCGGCACGTCACCGCCGAATCGCTGGGCATCAACCGCACCACGCTCTACAAGAAGATGAAGCGGCTGGGGCTGCAAGAGCCGCAACACGCCGGCACGCTCTCCTGACGCACCACCGCTCAGTATGCGTGCGGGGCCGCACCGGCCGAACCGAGGTGGGGCGCGTCGCGGCGAAAGATCCAGTAAAACAACTGCCCCGCCCGCATCGTCTCCAGCCACTTCCGCTCTCGCGGCGGCTTCGAGTTCCGCACCAACTCCATCAGGTCGGCGATCACCGTGTCGTTGTCGCCGTAATAGTCGTGACCGATCAGGCTGGTGTCCACCGCCGAAACGTCGACCGTGTCGATCCCCGGAACCACCACCAGGTTTCCGCCCGTGTCGCCCGCCCGCGGGTAGCCGTGAATCTGTTTCGAGAAGAGCAGCGCCTCGTCGTTCGAAGAGGCATAGAGGGTCACTCTTTCCGCGGTTTTCACGATCGCTGGGGCGATGTCGCGGCGAAACACCTCGGCGTCGATATCGGGCGCCGTGAGCACCACCTCGTTGAACATCGGCGGTGCGTTGCCCATCTCCTGGGAAAGCGATTTCAACGCCGCCGTCAAGGCTCGATTCCCCATGCTGTGGGCGATCAGGTGGACCGACTTGGCCCCGCTCTGACGGGCCACCGCCGTCACGAACTCCTTCAAGTGGGGAACCGTCCAGACCACGTTCGTTTCGTCCACGGCATATTTCAGCAGACCGCCCTGCGACGGCCAACTGTAAAAGATCGGCGCCCCGCTGAACTTCAAGTCGTAGGCCAACTGGGCCGTGCGGCGGGCCGCGTCCTCGAACGTCACGTTGAACCCATGCACGAAGACGAAGGCCTCTTTCCGGGGCGACTGCTCCACCCGCGCTCGCAGCCCTGAGAAAAACTCGTCGGCCGGCTCCGGCTCGACCTCCAGCAACACCACGTGCCGCGACGGGTTTTCCACGAACTCGAAGCGAAACACGGAGGGGCTCTCCAACTCGCCCACCTCGTGGCGTTTGGGAATGCTGACCTCGCAGGTTCCCATCTCCAGTTGCCCCCGCTGGTTTCCATAAGCCACCCGCGGACCGTCCACCAGGGTGCGCCCCTGGAGCCAGGTGACCAGGCTGAGGATGGCCAGCATCACGGTGGCCACCAGCGTCAGGGTTGCCGTGGAGAGGAGCAAGCGGCGACGCGAAAAGAGAAAGGCCACGCCGAACAACAGGACGGTGACCGCCGCGCCGCCCACGGCCAGGTAGACCCAGGTGAGAAACGCGCGATTCGGCCCCTGGCCGACCGCCGTGGCGTTGCGATCCGTGCCATAATAAACGGTTACGACCTGGTAGTCCGCTTTTTCCTCCGAGGCGG
>CAYZWG010000099.1:11107-14862 GCA_964481605.1 uncultured Planctomycetaceae bacterium | reverse complement strand
TGATGTGGGAGACCATCGGTCCTTTCTCGGCGGGGTCCGCAGACCCGCGCCGAACAGGGTCGGGCCACCCAAGCTCGATAGAATACGATCCGAGAACCACGGAACAGGGAACTCTGCGCTCGAGCGATTCATGGGCATCTACGACCGCGACTATTACCGCCAGCCACAGTCCGGGCTGAATGTTCGGGCCCCCCGGACGATCATCGGGTGGATTATCCTCATCAACGTGGCGGTCTTTTTGTTGGACGGACTCACGGCCGGTCCCGCCGTGAGGACGCCGCTGGGAATTGCCCAGTCGCATCCGCTGGGCGATCTGCTGGCGGTTCGGATCGGCGATCTGGTTCAACCCTGGTATTGGTGGCGGTTCTTGACGTACGGTTTTACGCACGCCCCCTGGCCGCACTGGGGCCATATCTTCGGCAACATGCTGGGCCTTTTCTTCCTGGGGCCGGCCGTGGAGCAGCTTTACGGCCGCCGGGAGTTCTTGCGGCTCTACCTCACGTTGATCGTGGTGGCGGGGATCGTGTGGGCGGCGACCAACTACCTCCAGGGTCTCTTGTTTGGGGGAGTGCCCTGGGGCGGCACCGCCGTGGGTGCCTCCGGCGCCGTGGTGGGAGTGGTGATCCTGTTCGCCTTGAATTTTCCCCGGCAAACCCTGCTCTTGTTTTTCGTCTTGCCCGTGCCGGCCTGGGTGGTGGGCGTGATCGTGGTGTTGTTCGACTTGGCCGAAGCGCTCCAGCCCGGCAGCAGCCACATCGCCTACCAGGCCCACATGGCGGGGGCAGCCTTCGCCTTTCTCTACTGGCGAAACCGCTGGAGCCTGACCCGACTGACCGACCGGATCGCCTCGCGCGACTGGCTCAAGCGGCGTCCCAAGCTCCGCGTCCACCACCCCGACGACGCCGGGGACCAGGCGCGAGGTTCGGACCTTGGCCGGGAGGTCGATCGGATTCTGGAGAAGATTCACCGCGAAGGCGAGGCCGCCCTCACCCGCAAGGAACGCCAGACCCTGGAGACCGCCAGCCGCCGATACCAAAAGCGACGGCGCGATTCGAGTTAGTTGCCGTTGCGAAAAAGAGGGGGGCCAGGGCGTTCCCCGTTCGGCGCGGGTCTGGTGACCACTGCTGTGAACATCTTCAAGGGCCGCTGGACGTTCGTGAATTGGTAACCCGAAGCGTAAGCGAGGGATTCCAGGCTGGTGAGTCTCCCTCGCTTACGCTTCGGGTTACGATGGCCGCCGCTCGACGAAACCAGGAAGATACGAGCATTTTGCGACTCGCAAAGATGTTTACAGCACTGGTCACCCGACCCCGCCGGCGTGGTGGTGCGGTGCAAGCCCACCTTTACAGGTGTGTGGAATTTGCCCATACTACCGGGGCGTGAGATTTCTCGGCCGGTTTACCTCCCCATCCGCGGGGGGGCAGCCCGCTATGGAGCGAGCACGGATGGCTAAACTCTCTATCAACGAGACAACCACCTTTCGCTGGACGTTCGAGGAGGACGTGGCGCGGTATTCGGCCGCGGGCGTGCCGGCAATCGGCGTCTGGCGTCAGAAGCTGTCGGACTGTGGCCTGGAGAAGGCGATCGAGCTGTTGGAGGAGACCGGGCTGGAAGTGGCCCACCTGATGTGGGCGGGCGGTTTCACCGGGTCGGACGGGCGGTCGTATCGCGCCAGCGTGGAGGACGCGCTCTCCGCCGTCCGCACCGCGGAGGCCCTCAAGACACACTGCCTGATCGTCTATAGCGGTCCTCGGGCAGGGCACACGTTCAACCATGCCCGCCGCTTGGCCAAGGATGCCCTGGGGGAACTCGCTCCGCTGGCGGAGGAACTGGGCGTGTTGCTGGCGGTCGAGCCGATGCACCCCTGCTGCGCCCGGGAGTTCACGTTTTTGAACACGATCGACGAGGTGATGGACCTGATCGCTTCGGTCGGCAGCCCCAACGTGAAGCTGGTATACGACACCTACCACTTGGGACAGAACGAGGGTTGTCTGGAGCAAATTCCGGCCATCGCCGACCACGTGGCGCTGGTGCAGTTGGGCGACGCCCGGGCGGCCCCCACGGCCGACCAGGACCGCTGCCGTCTGGGGGAAGGCGTAGTGCCGCTGAAAGAGATCGTGGCGATCCTCCGCGAGGCGGGCTACGACGGCTACTACGACGTCGAGCTGCTGGGCGAAGAGATCGAGACGATCGAGTATTCCGAATTGATCGAGCACGCCAAGCAGGCGTTCGGCCAACTCGTGGGCTGGTAGCACGGCACGGTCCCTGGGACCGAGGCCGGCCCCGGCCGGTGGGAAGGATTCGCGTGATGCTCGTCGTCGGCCCGCGTCTGAAGATTCCGCTTCGTGAATTCAAGTTTACGTTCGCCCGCAGCTCGGGGCCCGGGGGCCAGAACGTCAACAAGGTCAGCAGCAAGGCGACCTTGCGCTGGTCCGTGTTGAAGAGCCCCAGTGTGCCCCAGGCGATCCGGCGGCGGCTGATCGAGCGCTACGCCCGGCGGATCACCTCGGAGGGTGATTTGCTTATCCGCAGTCAGCGTTTTCGCGACGCGGGCCGCAACGTGGCCGATTGCCTGGAAAAGCTGCGGCGAATGCTCGAGCAGGTCGCGCCCGAGCCCAAACGCCGAAGACCGACCCGGCCCACGGCGGCCTCGGTCCGACAGCGATTGGACAGCAAAAGGCGGCAGTCGCGAAAAAAACAACTCCGCCGCCCGCCCGGAAAAGACTGAGCGAGCCGAATTCGATGGGGAGCAGCCGAAGAACGGAAAGCGTTGGCCGTGCGGGCGTCCCGGGAGGCTTCCCCGCCGCGCGGCCGGTATAATGTGGTGGCGAGGGGAAAAGAGAGCCGTAGGCCGGATCGTGACCCGGCAGCCACCTTTCGGCGCCGGATCGTGACCCGGCAACCGCCTTGATGGACGAAGAGAGCCGGCATGAATCGCGGTCTGGACATCGACGAAGTGTTGCGCGACTGGTCCTACGATCCGGACACGATCAGCGCGCGGCTGGTCGAAGCGGCCGGCGGGCGTCGCGTGGTTCAGATGCGGGTGGAGATGGGTCTGTTGCAGATGGAGATCGACCACCGCCCCGACGGCCGGCGCCCCGGCGGCGAGGAAACCTACCTCGACTGCCTCATCGGGGAGTCGTTTCACGCGGCGGGCAAGTTTCAGATGACCGAGGAGCAATGCTTGGAGGCGGACCACGAGTTCGTCCAGTTCTACCACCGGCGAATCTGCTGGATGGCGCTGAGGGAGTTCGGCCGAGCGGTTCGCGATGCGGACCACACGCTGCGGCTGATGGATTTCGTGGCCGAACACGCCGGCGACCGGCGGTGGCTGATTTCGCACGAGCGATACCGGCCTTTCGTGCTGTTTCACCGCACGCAGGCGGCGGCCCTGGCGCACCTGGAGCAACAGGGTCCCGAGGCGGCGATCGAGGAAATCCTCGGCGGGCTGAAACGGATTCGCCGGCTCGGCGGCAAGGAACACGACGAGGACCTCGACCAGGGGGAAATGGCGGCCCAACTCTCCCAGCTTCTGGATTGGGTTCGCGATCACTACCAGGTGGGCAAGACGCTGGCCGAGCAGTTGGACGATGCGATTGCCGGCGAGCGATACGAACTGGCAGCCAAGTTGCGCGACAGGATCGCCCGGCGGCAGAGGCGATGACCCGTCGAGCGCGTGGCATGTTGCGCGGAAGGGGGAGCACGTGGCGTTCGGCGCGGGTCTCCCGACCCGTTCGGCGCGGGTCTCCCGACCC
>CAYZWG010000099.1:0-11007 GCA_964481605.1 uncultured Planctomycetaceae bacterium | reverse complement strand
CGTTCGGCGCGGGTCTCCCGACCCGTTCGGCGCGGGTCTCCCGACCCCGCCGAGAGAGGCTGTCGCCACGGAGGAGGCCTGCACCGCGGCGCTTTCGGCGGGGTCGGGAGACCCGCGCCGAACACGTAGGCCGGATCGTGATCCGGCATCCGTGGCTGAGTGTCGCGCCGAACACCGGGTCGTGATCCGACCTACAAGGAAAGGGGGGAGAACGTGGCATCTCGATCGAGCGGCGATTTGCAGGCGGACCGGGCGCTGGGTGCCGCGGGGCCCGTCTCGGGCATGGCCATTGGGAAATACCTCATCCGGCGGCTTGCCGATTACGGGGTCCGCGACGTGTTCGGCATTCCCGGCGACTACGTGCTGGCCTTCTACGCCCAGTTGGAAGCAAGCCCGCTGAACGTGGTGGGCTGCACCCGCGAGGACTGCGCCGGGTTCGCCGCCGACGCCTACGCCCGAATCAACGGTATCGGGGCGGTCTGCGTGACCTACTGCGTGGGCGGCCTGAGCCTCTGCAACTCGGTGGCCGGGGCCTACGCGGAGAAGTCGCCGGTAGTGGTGATCAGCGGTTCGCCGGGCCTGCGAGAACGATTCAGAAACCCCTTGTTGCACCACCGGGTCCGCGACTTCAACACCCAGGCGGCCGTGTTTCATCGGCTTTGTGCGGCGCACGCCGAGTTGAACGACCCCACCTTGGCCTTTCGGGAGATCGACCGCGTGTTGGAGGCGGTGGTGCGATATCGGCGGCCCGGCTACCTCGAGTTGCCGCGCGACCTGGTGGGGGTGGTTCCCCCGGGCGAGCACACGCCCTGGAGGAGTTATCCCAAGAGCGACGCGGAAGCCGTGAAAGAAGCGATTGTGGAGGCGGTGCGGCGGATTCGCCAGGCGCGCTCTCCGGTGATCCTGGCCGGCGTGGAGATTCACCGCTTCGGTCTCCAGGACGCCTTGCTGGAGCTGGCCGAGAAGGCCGGAATTCCGATTGCCACGACGATGCTGGGCAAGAGCGTGATCAGCGAGACCCATCCCCTCTTCGCCGGCATCTACGAAGGCGCGATGGGCCGCCGCGAGGTGACGGAGCTGGTGGAGCAGAGCGACTGCGTGATTCTCCTGGGGGCCTTCATGAGTGACGTGAATCTGGGGATTTTCACGGCCAACCTGGACCCCCGGCGGTGCATCGCGGCGACCAGCGAATCGTTGCGGATCAGCCACCATCACTTTCACCGCGTGCTCTTGGAGGATTTCATTGGCCGGCTGGCGTCTGCCGGTTTGAAAGTGCCCAAGCGGCAGTTGCCGCCGCGGCCGGCGGAGTTGGAGGAGCCGTTCGAGCTTCGCCCCCAGGCGCCGATCACGATCACCCGGCTGGTGAGCCGGCTCAACCTGGCGCTGGCGGATTCGATCGTGGTGATCGCGGACATCGGCGATGCCTTGTTCGCCTCCAGCGATCTGGTGATCCACCGGCAGACCGAGTTTCTCAGCCCGGCCTACTACACCTCGATGGGTTTCGCCGTGCCGGCGGCCTTGGGCACGATGGTCAGCCGGCCCGAGGTGCGAGCCATCGTGCTGGTCGGGGACGGGGCGTTTCAGATGACCGGGATGGAGCTTTCCACGATCGTGCGGCTGGGCTTTGCACCCATCGTGATCGTGTTGGACAACCAGGGTTACGGCACGGAGCGCCGGTTGCACCCGGGCGATCACGCCTTCAACGAGATTCACCCCTGGCAGTACCACAAGCTGCCCGAGGTCCTGGGCGGCGGCCGGGGCTATCAAGCGCGGACCGAAGGCGAGTTCGACCAGGCACTGGACAGCGCCCTGGCCGACACCAGCCAGATGAGCCTGATCCACGTCCACCTGGATCGCAATGATTGCAGCCGGGCACTGGCGCGGCTGGGGGAGAAGCTAAGCCAGCGGGTGTGATTGGCCGGGGAAGAAGAGATAGGCCGGGTCGCGACCCGGCATGGCATGAGTTGCCGTAGGGCCGGCTGTGCCGGCCGGCTACCGAGTTCGCCGGCGCCAGCCACGTTTCGGCTCCGCACAGCCGGCCCTACGAACGGGACAAAACGGCCGCCTCAGGCTGCCCGCTTCCGCGGCGGGGGGGCATTCGCCGCCGACCTGTATTCCGGCACGATCCGTTGAAGCTGCCCCAGGATCGCCTCCGGCGGGCCGTCGGCCATGGCTTCCAGGCGTTCGATCTGGCGGAGCGTGGCCTGGGGATCGCGGCGTTTGCGGTCGGCGATGACGATCTTGGGGTGTCGCGTGGGGAGGCACCGCTCGCCGTCGACCTGGAGTTCCTCGAACAGCTTTTCACCCGGGCGCAAGCCCATGAACTCGATCTCCATGTCCTCGCCGACCCGCAGGCCGGAGAGCCGGATCATGTCGGCGGCCAGGTCCACGATGCGCACCGGTTGGCCCATGTCCAGGAGGAGGATTTCGCCGCCGCCGCCGATTGCTCCGGCCTGGATCACCAGGCGAGCGGCCTCGGGGATGGTCATGAAATAGCGTTGCATTCGGGGGTCGGTGACGGTGACCGGCCCGCCGTCGTTGATTTGCTGGCGGAAGACTTGCACCACGCTTCCCGCCGAATCGAGCACGTTGCCGAACCGCACGGTGATGAAGCGGCAAGTGGACAGTTCGGCCAGCGACTGCACGTAGATCTCGGCCACCCGTTTGCAGGCGCCCATCACGCTGGTCGGATTGACCGCCTTGTCGGTGGAAATCATCACGAACGACTCAACGTGGTGGCGGATGGCCAGATCGGCCAGGCGGTGGGTAGCGCCGACGATGTTCTTGACCGCCTCGCCGGCGTGGGCCTCCATCAGCGGCACGTGTTTGTAGGCCGCGGCGTGGAAGACGATATGGGGCCGGCCGCGTCGCAGCACGGCGTCCATGCGGGCCTGGTCGAGCAGATCGGCGATGGAGATTTCCAGCTTGGCTCCGGGGGCGGCCTCGCGCAGTTGGCGTTCGAGGAAGAACTGCCCGTTCTCCGAGCGATCCACCAGCACCATCCGCTGGGGCGTGAACTGGAGCAGTTGGCGGCAGATTTCCGAGCCGATGCTGCCGGCGCTGCCGGTCACCAGGAGCGTACGGCCGTTGACCCACTGGCGAATGTTTCCCATCTCCAGCTCGACCGGTTCGCGGCGGAGCAGGTCGTCGATTTTCACCGGGCGGGGACGGACATCGACGGCGCCGGCGATCAACTGCTGGTAGCTGGGGAGGACTTTGACGTCGATCGCGTGGCGGCGAGCTTTTTCCACCAGCGCGCGGACCTGCGTTCCGGCCAGCCCGTCGCTGACGATGAGCACTTCGGCGACGCCGTGTCGCTGGGCCAGGCGGCAGGTATCCCCGATCGATCCGATCACGCGAACACCGCCGATTCGGGTGCCCATCCGGCGGGCGTCGTCGTCGACGAATCCGACCACGTGATAGCCCGATTCGCGGCTGCCGTGGATGGTTCGCAAGAGGGCCTCGCCGGCGCCGTTGGCGCCGACGATGATGGTGGGTTTCTTGCCGCGGGCCAGAAACAGGGCCCAGCTACGTTCCTGCACCGCACGGAGGATCGCCCTCAGACCGCCGATGGCCACGATGGTGGCCCCCCAATCGAGCACGAAGATGGCCCTGGGGATGGGGCGGGCGGGCATGAACAAGCGTTCCACCAGCACGGTCAGGAGGAGACAGGTGGTGGCCGCCTGGACGAGCGTGATGAGATCGTCGAAGGTGACAAAACGCCCCCAGCCCTGGTAGAGCCGGAACCAGGCGAAGACCACCATCTTGATCGCCAGCACAACGCCCACGGCCGCCCAGAATCGGGCCATCTCCCGGGGCCCCAGTTGGCCCTCGAAGCGGAGCCAGTGGCTGAAGTAAAACGTTCCCACGAAGATCGGCACCAGGGCGGCGGCCGTGAGCAGCCGGCGGGCCAGCCAGGGCAGCCGGCGGCCCAGCGGGACCAGCCATCCGCGCGGCTCGACGGATTCGTTTTTTTTGCCAGCATCGGTCAGGACCGTCAAGGGTGCCACCTCCGTGTGGTCGACAGGCTCATCTCCACAACCCGTTCCGGACCCGGCCGGGATCGGCGGTCAGACCGTGGGGATCGAGGATGTGTTTCTTGACTTCCAGCAGCTTGTTCTTCAGCGGGATCAGGTTGGGCTTACGGCGATTGCACCACGCCAGATGCTCCTCGGCCTGGGCAAAGTGGCCGGCGTCGGCCAGCAGAAATCCCAGCTTGTAGTGGGCGCGAAAGTTGTTCGGGTCGATCTGGCTGGCGGTCCAGGCACAGCGGGCGGCTTGTTCGGTGTCGCCCATCTCCACGTACATCGCCATCGCGTCGAGCCAGTGCTGGGCTGCCTCGAACGACTGCGACTGGGCCCCGGCCCGGCCGGCGGCCTCGATCGACCGCCGCGCGTAGGCCGTCAACAGCGGCGCCAGTTTCTCCGGCGGGGCGATCTGACGATAGCGGTGGACCATGTACTTCAGCCCGTAAAGATCGGGCTCGAACGTATCCAGGAAGAACTGGATTTCCTGGTCCAGGGTCTCGGCGGGCAGCCGGCCGGCAAACCAGTTGATCATTTGTCGCTGATACATCGGCCCGGCGCGGAACGAGCGTTTCCAATAGTCGATTCCGCGTTCCATCTGGCCGGCCAGCCACGCTTCGCGGCCGGCGTGAAACAACACCGTGCCGCTGTGCGGGCGGACCCGCAAGGCCTGGTCGAGGTAAGCCCCCTTCTGCTCCGTTTTTCCGCCTTCGAGGAAGCAGAGCTCGCCCAGGTAGAGGTAGGCCTCGCCCTCCAGCGGACACAGCGCCAGCCCTCGCCGGGTGTGGTAGAGCGACACTTCCAGGTAGCGCCATTGATCGCCGATCGCGCGGGCGAGCCAATCGTCGAGTTCTTGTCGCGAGGTGAAGCCGGCCGCCAGGGCGGCGTCGCGGATTTGGCCCAGCGGCATCCGGTTCGCGGCGTTCTCCTGAGCGTGGTGGAACAACCTCAGGTAGGCGCCCGCCAGCCGGACATGCGCCTGGGCATCGTCGGGTTGCCAGCGAACCACCTCCTCCAGTTCGGCCAGCATCTTTTGCTCCGACTGGACCGAGGCCTGCCGGCGCCGGGCGGCCTCCACCTGGGGATCGGTTTCCGCCGGCGGACCTTCCTCCTCCTCCGGCTGGACGAGTTCCGCCTGCTCGAGCACGGCCACGCGCTCCAGCGTGCGATATTGATTCCAGTAGCGTTCGGCTCCGAAGGGGCCAACGCGATTGTGGATCATCCACGTGCCCACCCCCACCAGCAGCACCGCCAGGGCAAAACTGACCGGCCACGCCAACCGGACCGCATCGGCCCGGCGGACCTGCTTGTCGCGGGTGAGTTGGCGAAGGCGGCAGGCGGAGGCGGCCAGCAGGGCCACCAGGGTCATACAGCCCGGCACGTACCAGACGAAATCGACCAGGCCGTGAATCGCGCTGGCCGCCAGGGGTGCGGCCACGGCGCCGGCGCAGACCAGCATCGGCTTCGACCGGGCGTGGCGGATCGCCGCCAGGCACCAGGCCAAGCAAGCGGCGATCGCCGCGGCGACCAGCCCGAGGCCCAGAAGCCCGGTCTCCAGCAACACCTGCAAGTATCCACTCTCGGCGTGGGTATAGTACACGTTTTGATCGCGGTGTTCCATGTAGATTGGATAGACGGCCTGGAAGGTCCCCGCCCCGGAGCCGAACAGGCGAAAGTCGGCGGCCGCCGCCAGGGTCGCCTTCCAGATGGCGCGACGTCCCTGGCCCTTGTCGAGTTGTTCGAGCGATCCGGAGGTGAGTTGGCCGAGCCGCTGGGAGACCTCTTGGTGCCCGAAGATCAACAGCGATCCGGCCAGCAACAGGGCCACGGCGGCCAGGCTGGCGGCGAACTTGCCGCTAATGGCTCCCGCCCGCCAGCAAGTCGTCGCGGCGATCATTCCGGCGATGGCGGCGGCAATCGCCCCCCCGCGGGAAAAGCTCAACAGCAAGGCGAAAACCACGATCCCCAGGGCGATCACGCGGAGTCCGGTCCCCAGTTGCAAGGACCGGCCGCCGCGCCGGTGGGCAAACGACTGCCGCGCCGGCGCGGGCCTGCTCTTCAAACCCTGCTGCACCCACCAGATCACGGCCCCCAGGCCGAGGGCGAGAAAATGGGCGAAATGATTGCGGTTGGTGAACGCGCCCTTGGCCGAATCGGAGGTCACCGCGTAAGGATGCTCGTAGACCCAATAGAACTTGCCGTTGCCGGCCACGTACTGCACGATGCCGAAGGCCGCCATCGCCACCGTGGCCAGGGCGATCCAGTGGAGCAACCGTTCAACATCAGCGAGCGAGCGGATACGCTGCACGGTGACCCAGAAGATCAGCCCGTAGGCGAGGAAAATCACCAGCGCGCTGCTGGTGGATGTGGGGGCAAGGGAGATTTGGGACCAGGTTCCCAGGGTCCCGGGCTGGGAGGGGGAACCGGTCCAGAGCGGCAACAGCTCGGTGGTCCGCGGCGACAGCCGCGCGAGCCAGTCTGCCGGCCAGGGAACAAGCTGCAGCACCACCAGGCCGACGGCCGCCGCCAGCACCAGGTGCCCCGCCGACCGCCGCCAGTAGGCCTGCTTCAACAGGCACTGCCGCAAGAGCCAGGCCCCGGCGGCCGTCACCGCCAACACCACCAGCGCCAGGCGGCCCGCGGCCTGGCGCCCGCCCAACAGAAAGGGGACCACGAAAACGCAGCCGGCCAGCGAGAGGTCGACCACCTTCAACAGCGCGGCCCGGTAGCGCTCGATCCGGTCCTGGGGGACCAACCGCCGCGAGATTTCAGAAAAGGTGGTCTCGAACGACATCTTGGCTTCTTCGTCGCCCCCCGGCGTTTCCATGCACAAAGTCAGTTACGCTTTGCAAGTGGTCCGGGAGGGCGAGGCTCCCGCCGAGCCGTGGGGCGGCATTTACCCTCGTCTCCCGGCTCGGCGGGAGCCTCGCCCTCCCAGCCCGGCGCCGGAGGGGGATGTGGAAATTGTTTCCCGTCCATCCTCATGCCGCCCGCCGCCCGCTCTGCTGGTCCTCGGGCACGTCCTCGTCAAACAGTTCGTCCTCCAACTCGTCCGCCGACTCGTCCTCGGGGTCGGCCTGGTAATCGGGCTCGTAGCCGTCGCTGTAGCCGTAGTATCCGCTGCTGCCTTCCCCGCCGATCCGGTTGACCACCGTGCCCAGCAAGGGGATTTTCAGCACGGCGAAGCCTTCCACCGCCCGCATCACCGCCCGGCGACGGTTCTTCAAGGGGCGCACCACCATCAACACGCCGTCGACCAGGCGTCCGATCAGGGCCGTGTCGCTGGCGGCCAGGGCGGGCGGGCTGTCGATGAGGATTTGGTCGTACTCGCTTTCGGCCCAGGCCAGCAGTTCGGCAAACCGCGGGCTGGCCAGCAGTTCGGCGGGGTTGGCGGGCCGGGCTCCGGAGGGGAGCAGGTCGAGGTTGGCCACCCCGGATGGTCGCACGTGGGCGGCGGTTGCTTCCACCGGCGGGGGCTGGCCCTGAATCGCGCCGGAGAGTCCCTCCGCACCGCGGCAGAGGAGCATCGCCGTCAGCCCGGGACGCCGCAGATCGGCGTCGATCAACAGTGTTTTTCTTCCCGACTGGGCATAGGCCACCGCCAGGTTGACCAGCACGGTCGACTTGCCGTCACCCGGTTCGATGCTGGTGATGACCAGCCGTTGCGAGGGCTGGTCGGTGAGCGAGAGGGCGGTTCGCAGCGTACGAAAGGCTTCGCTTTCGGCGGTGTCGGGCTGGGCCACGATCTGGACCGATGCGATGCCGGTGGTTTCCCGCTGGGGCAGCTCGCGGACCATGGCCATCACGGACACGCCCAGTTGGGCCTGCATTTCCTCGACCGAGCGGAAGCGATCGTCCAGCGTGTCGAGAATATAGACGATGCCCAGGCCGATCCCCAAGCCTGCCAGCAGTGCCATCAGCAATACCCGCTTCAGGCTGGGCCGGGCGGCCACGGTGGGTCGAATCGGCTCGGTGACGATTTCGGCGCGGATGAAGGGTCCACCCTGGACCAGATCGAGGGAACCCAGGCGTTCGATCAGCTTGTCCAGCATTCGGCGGTTGAGTTCGATCCAGTGTTCCAGTTCCTCGATCTCCACGAGTTTGCTACCCAGCGCGGCGACCTCGTTCCAGGCTTTCTCATATTCCTGTTTGCGGGCCACCTCCTCGTGTTCCAGTTCGGCGACTTTTTGTCGGACCATGTCCAGCAACATGGGGCGGAGGCGGGTATCCTGGAGTTGGCTGATCCGCTGCTGCACGCGGTCGTCG
This sequence comes from uncultured Planctomycetaceae bacterium, assembly GCA_964481605.1. Lineage (GTDB taxonomy): Bacteria > Planctomycetota > Planctomycetia > Pirellulales > Thermoguttaceae > CAYZWG01. Next base: position 2,716 of record CAYZWG010000099.1, on the reverse strand, counting down.
AATCCGCGCAGATACTCCTCGGTGAAGCGGATTTGTTTCTTCAGCTCAAGCACTTTGGAATGTGCCGGGCCGAGGTGTTCCTCCATGGAGGCCAATTTGGCACGGTCGTCGAGGAGGGCCTTTTCCATGGCGGCCTGGCCGGCCGTGTCGCGGGGGTCGAAACCCAGTTGGACCATCAGCATTTCGCGTCCCACCACCTCCGACAAGGCCAGCATGTGGGGTTGCAGGTTTTCGCCGTTGTGGATGGCGCTTTCGATGGTGGCCTGGCGGGCTTTCAGCTCGAGCAGTTTGTCTTGCGTCTCGAACAGCGCCAGTTGCACCATCCGCATCCGTTCCTGGGCAGGGTGCAGGTATTTGTTATCCTCGCCTCCGCCCACGAATCCGCCGCAGGCCCGTTTCTTTTCCTCCAGCAACTGGCGAAGCTGGAGAAGCTCTTTCTGGTAGCTGTTTCGCTGCTGCATCAGGCCGTCGATCAGTTCGCTGGCCGTACCCCGGTGGGCCGTATCCATGAAGTCGATGTACGAGTTGTAGATTTCCTGGACCACGTTGACGGCGGCGTCGGGGTCCTTGGAGTAGTACTCGATATCGATCAGGTTCGTGTTGTAGACGGTCTTGGCGGTAAGGTTCTTGGTGATTGCCCCGGCCCATTTTTCCCGGGGTACTTCCGCCAGATCGACGCGGCTCTCGGGGCGCAGCCTGGCCACCGCCTTGCCCACCACCTTGGCGCTGGTAATCAGCTTCTCGAAGGTGGGCATGAGGCCGTTGTTTTCGGTGCCCTGGCCGGTCCAATTCGTGCCCCGGGTTTCGTCGCCCGCTTGCATCACCAGCAGGGTGGCCTTGGCGGAGTAATAGCGGGTGGCCGTGGCATAGTATAATCCACCCAAGAGAAGGGCCACCAGAACGGCCAGGATCACCACGTTCTTGCGGTAGCGCACGGCCAGGGCGAACTGCACCAGCGCGTAGACGATGTGGCCGGCCGCGCGACTTTCCGGTTCCTCGTGGGTGACCACGGTGTCTTCGATCATCTTTGCGTTTTCCCGTTTCCGGAAAGACGGAAACTCATCAGAACAGCGCCAGGGAACTGCCCACGCTGAAGCGGAAGAAGGTTTTCAAGGTTTCAAAGGCCATCGTCAGCGGCGTTTCCTCCAGCACGATCTGGTCGTTGGCCGCCAGGCGGACATTGGCCTGGCCGTTGATCCTCGCCTCGTGGATGCTCGTCTTGATCCGCACCGGTTCCTGGCGGCCCTCCACCCGGCGAATAATCAAGATCGTGTCGGCCCCTTGCAGGCGGCTGCCCCCGGCCATGGAAAGTGCGTTGAGCACGTGCAGGTCTTCGTCGCGAGGGAGTTCGTACTCGCCCGGCGAACGAACCAGGCCGCTCACGTAGACCTTCCGCGGTGGCCGTTTTTCCACGTTGACCACGTCGCCGTCGTCGAGATAGTAGCCGCCGCGACCCTGGCCGGCCGCGCTGGCCAGGTTGACGCGAACGGTCCGGGCCTGGCGCGGTGAGCCCTCTTCATATTCATAGGCAGTGAGTTGACCGGGATGGTCCTCCGCCAGGTGGGGAGCGTCGGTCTGAAACGGATCGGGAGGATACAGCCGCTTGGCCGGGCGGCGAATCTCCACGTTCGTGCCCGCCTCCTCGCTCAGACCACCCGCCTCGACCAGCACGCTGAGGAGGTTGCAATTGCCTCGGGGAACCTCGATCACCCCCTGCTCCTCGACTGCCCCGGTGACGGTGATCCGGTTCATTCGCTGCTGTTGCATGGTCACGGTGACGTGGGGATCGCGAAACTTGTTGCGTTGGACCCCGGCGGCTTCAATCGCGCGTTCCGCTTCGTCCAGGGTCAGGCCGGCCAAGGGGACCGAGCCGATGTATTGGATTTTCGCCTGGCCGTCTTCCCCCACCCGCACCGGCACCGGCATCGGCCGCATATTGCCGTAGTCGGTGAGGATGGTGACTTCCAGCACGTCGCCGCGGTCGATCCGGTCGCTCCGCACGGCGTAGGTACTCAGCCGCGAGATGTCGATCGCGTCGACCTTCTCGGTCACCGGGGCGAGGAATTCCGGCGGCAGTTTTGCTGCCTGGTAGGTAGTGCCGGCACAACCTCCCGAGGAGGCCGCGGCGCAAAGGACCAGAATCGCGGCTGGCAAGAGTACGTGCCCCCGCGTGCGTACTCCGTCCGCATGCGTCGTCATGCAACGACCCGTTCTGTCAAAGTCGAGATGAGTAGATCAGGTGAAGGCGGTAGAAAAGGAGGGCCCGCCCCCGGGCGACGGGCGTGGTCAGCCGCCCGGTCGACCCGGGGACATACCCCGCGCGCAACGGCGCGGCAGAGATTCCCGCAAAGGTGAAAAGTGAGGCGTCTAATACCAGGAAATTTCGCCGCCCGTCAACACCAGTTTCCGCCCATCCGACCTCGCGGGCTGGTGCCGTCAGGGGCTGGCCGGCGGCTTGTGGGAGCCTGTAGGCCGGGTCGCGCTGCCGGCATCGTGGAACCAGCTCTTCGTGTTCTTCGCGGGCTTCGTGGTGAAAGGGTTGCAGAACCCGCCATGATCGCAGGCAGTGTTCACCACGAAGCCCGCGAAGAACACGAAGAGAAGTGTCCCAGCGCGGCCCTGGACGTAACCAAGACTCACGCTGGAATCGCTGTTGTAAATCGCTGTGCGAAAAGAAGTTGCGTCATCAGTACTCAAGTCTTTGTGAAGTTCTTAG
>CAYZWG010000098.1:8260-14918 GCA_964481605.1 uncultured Planctomycetaceae bacterium | reverse complement strand
GGGCGAACCACCGGCCGGCCCATGCTGTAGTAGGTGAACCCGGCCCGGGCGATGCGGTCCAAGTCGTAGAGGTTCCGCCCGTCGAAAATCACGGCCGAGCGCATGGCGGCTCGCATCTGGTCGAAATCGGGATGCACGAATTGCTTCCACTCGGTCACGATCGCCAGGGCGTCCACGCCCCGGATGGCCTCGCCCGGCGACTGGCAATAGACCAACCGGTCGCCATAGCGCCGCCGCACGTTTTCCAGGGCTTCCGGATCGTAAACGCGCAGCGTGGCGCCGTGTTCCAGCAGCCGGTCCAGCAGCACCAGCGCGGGCGCCTCGCGGATGTCGTCGGTCCCCGGCTTGAACGCCAGCCCCCAGACGGCGATCGTCTTGTCCGACAAGGGCGCGCCGAAATGCTGCTCGATCTTGTCGCATAGAACCAGCTTCTGGCATTGATTCACCTCGTGCACGGCATCCAGGATTCTCGGCCGCAGGCCGTGGGCCCGGGCCAGCGAGGCCAGCGCGCGGACGTCCTTGGGAAAGCAACTGCCGCCGTAGCCGACACCGGGAAAGAGAAAGGCGAATCCGATTCGCGAGTCGTGCCCGATCCCGCGGCGGACCTCGTTCACGTCGGCCCCGGTGTGTCCGCAGAGGTTGGCCACCTCGTTGATGAAGCTGATTTTCGTGGACAACAGGGCGTTGGCGACGTACTTGGTCATCTCGGCGCTTTCGGGCGACATGGCCAAGAGCGGTTTGTCGGTGCGGAGGTAGGGCTGGTAGAGGTCCGAGAGGACGTTGAGCACTTCCCGGCGTCGAACCCCCAGGACCACCCGGTCGGGCTTCATAAAATCGTCAATCGCCGTCCCTTCCTTGAGAAACTCGGGATTGCTGGCCACGTCGCAGGGGCGGCCGGTCCACTCCTTCAGGCGATCGGAAACGGCACGGTTGGTTCCCACGGGGACCGTGCTCTTGAGCACCACGATGGTATCCTCGCCGAGGTGCTCGGCCACCTGCTCGATGGCCGACCAGAGAGCCGAGAGGTCGGCCGATCCGTCGTCGGCCGGCGGTGTGCCCACCGCCAGAAAGACCAGTTTCGCGTCGCCGGCGACCGCCGCCAGGTCGGTGGTGAAGCGCAGCCGTCCGGCGTCCAGGTTCCGCCGTACCAGCTCCTCCAGCCCCGGCTCGTAGATGGGAACCTGGCCTCGCGAGAGCCGGTCGATCTTGCCGCCGTCGCAATCGACGCAGCAAACCTCGTTTCCGGTTTCCGCCAGGCACGTGCCCGTGACGAGCCCCACGTATCCGCTGCCGACCACCGCGATTCTCATGGCATCCTCCCCCCTGCAACCATGCCGCCCGGCACCACACGTCCGAGCTGGTGGGCATTGTCATCCGGGAGCCCCGCCAAGACAACCCCCGGCCCGGTTCCCTTCGACCTGGCGCAGGTTGTGCCGGCTCCCAGAACCGGTTCTACTGTTTGACGATCCGGGGAAGGAATCCTCACCGACGCGGGTGGCCCCGATAGCTTTGCTATCGGGGTGCCGCAGGCACGGGAAGTGGGGATTGCGGCGTGCCGAACGCTTTTCGAGGTCGCACGTTGTGCGCGGGTCTCCCGACCCCGCACTGATTGACCGATCGTCTCGCACATCAACCGTTTACGCAAATTCAGGGAGACCTTCGGTCAGGCCATCGGCGGGGTCGGGAGACCCGCGCCGAACACTGCGCTGGCTTCATTCAACGGTCTGGCAGCTACGCGCAAATCACTTTCGCCCGGTTGCCCAAGAGGAGAATACGCGATGTTTACTGAGGGACTTTCCCTACTGCTTTTGATCTCTGCCGGCGGAGAGCTGCCGCCGCGTGCCGGCTCGATCTGGGTGGAGACGCCGGCCGAAGTGCCCGTGATCGACCGCGGGCCGGCCGGGGCGTGGGACCACTTGGCGGTGGACAACCCGTTCGTCCTCGTGGAAGACGGGACGTACTACTGTTTCTTCGAGGGCCAGGACAAGCCGTTTGCCGAAGGCGGCCACGAGCAGGTCGGCCTGGCCACCTCCACGGACGGCGTCCACTGGCAGAAATCGCCGCGAAACCCGATCCTCGGCGTGGGTCGGCCGGGGGCGTGGGACAGCCTGGTGGCGAAACTACCCAGCGTGATCCGCCACGGCGAAAAGCTCTACCTGTTCTACTCGGGCCGCGACGGCCGCTCGAAGGCGATCGGCCTGGCTACCTCGGTCGATTTCGTCCACTGGCGGAAGAATCCCGCCAACCCGATCTTGCGAGGCCGTCCCGAGCGGTGGGACAAGTTCCTCAGCACCCATCCCGCGCCGGTCTTCTCCCAGGCCGGGCGCCACTACCTCTTGTATCGCGGCATGACCCGGCTCTACGCCAACCAGGGGCTGGGGCTGGCCGTCTCCGACGACCTGGTTCACTGGCAACGCGTCGCCCAGCGGCCGGTCATTCCGCCCCAGCAAGAGGTGGCCTCGCTGGCCGTGGTGCGGTGCGGGGACCGGTTCGTGGGCATCTCGCAGGCGCCGCGGCGAACCTACTGGTCCAGCCGCGACCTGGTCGATTGGCAACAGGGCCCGCCGGCCCTATTCTCCGCCGCTGGAGTGGACACGCTATCGAACCCCTATCGGGTTGGCCGGCGGTGGAACGTCGTTTACGAGAAGCACGACCGGATTCATCGAGCCGTGCTGCGAGAGCCGAATTCCCAGCGGTAACGTCGCGTCTGTTGCAAGTGGAACTGACTCGTTCCGCGGCAGGGGTGAGAACCCTTTCCATTCAATCGTGCCGGTCCCTTTTTCCTCCCTCGTGGCGGCCCAGCAGGGAGTGGACCAGGCTGAGCAGGATCATCGCGGCCAGGGGGACGGCCACGGCCATCCAGAGGGCCAGGCCGCCTTGGGCGGAGGACGTTCCGTGGTGGGCCATTCCGGCCCAAATCCCCGCCAGCAAGCTCACCGGCACCATCAGCATGAGGAGGAACGCCACGCTGAATTGAAACCGCCGCCGGCGGGGAGGAGGAGGATCGGGGGCGGATTCGGATGGGGACATTTGCGCTGGACCGCCGCTTGGCACGGTAGCGGTGCTTGGGGCGGGCTGGGGATCGGAGGATTCAGGACTTCAGCCTCTCGATCCGCCGGACCATCTCTGCCTGGGAGAGTTCCCGGCCCACCGGAAGCGTAAGGTAGCAGGCCTTGTCGTTGCAACAGTCGAGAATGATTTGGGTGGGGTTGGGTGTGCTGAAGCCATCCGCGCACGGCTCATGCCCGTTAATCACCACGCTGGCCTCGACGATTTCGGCAAAGGCCCCGGCGTTCTCCGCACGGTAGTCTCGCCCCCACACCAGTTGGAACACGCCCGAGGTTCGCTCGTAATACTCGGTCGGATCGATGGGGCGAGAAAAGACCGAGGCGTCGAACGGGCGGGCGTCGACCCGCTCGGGAATGCTGTGGCTGATGAAGATTCCGCCGGGGAGCCGGATCGCCAGCGGACAGGAGCGAAAGAACGGAAAATAGGCCTCGCGAACCTTCTCCGTGGCCGGCCCGTACGCTTGCTGCAACCCCAAGCGAAACAGCAAGTTGAGCATCTGGTTGTTTTTTTGGATGGGGTAGTCGGTCAGTTCCGCCAGCTCGTGGTTGCCGAGGATGAAATGGACGCGGCCCGGGTAATCGGCGACCAGCTTGGCCACGTCTTCCAGCAGGGTATGCGACATGCACCCGCCGTTGGCGGGGTAGGTGGGGCCACCGTGGCAGACCTCCTGGAGGACGAGGTGCCGCCGGGGGTGGTTCCGCAGGTCGGCCACCCGGCGGATGGCGTTGAAGTTGTGCCGATGCCCGTGCAGATCGCCGGTGACCATCACCTCGTCGGCCAATTCCGGCGTGACCACGACGATGTTTCCCCGCCGGCCGGGGGTTTGCAAGTGGGCTTCCACGGCCTCGCCGTAGGTGGCGATGACCTTTTCAATGAACTCGATCGAGGCAACCATGGTCTCTAGTGGCGTCCCCCGACCGGGGACAGGCAGTTCGGGGCGAGTTGGGTGGGAGGGATGGCGGGTGTTCTCTCGGAACGACTCTCCGCCTGGGGGGGAAGATGATGTCCGCGATTCCCCATCTGAAACGTAGCAGGTCCACCCTTGAGCGTCCAGCGTCGGCGGGCAAGCCGAGCCCGTCGCGACCCGGCATGGTAGCTTGCGGGTGGCCCTGATAGCTTGCCTATCTCAGGCGGCGCAGCCGCAAGAGGCGCCTGTTTGACGCGCGTGGCCTGACCCCTGTTCGGCGCGGGTCTCCTGACCCCGCCGACGTGCCCTGGCCGTCCGGCACGGCGCAATCCTCGCCTCGTGTGCCTCGCGGCACCCCGATAGCTCTGCTATCGGGGCCACCCGCGCGCGGTATGTTGCTCGATCCATGCCGGGTCGCGACCCGGCCTACACAGAGCTTGCAACAACCGACATCACGCCCGTATAATTGTTGCTCTTTGTCGATAGACTGGGGGGCGAAACGGAGGCAGATCGGCGGGCGCCTCGCCTTGCCGGTGGCCTTGAATTCAAGGGGATGTGAAGACGTGCAAAGTACGATTGCCGAGGCGGTGTTCGAGCAGGTGCGGCGGGCGGTTCCGGAGGGCCTGGATTGCGATCTTGCCCTGGACAGCTCGCTCTACGAGGTGGGGCTGGATTCGCTCACCCGCATGGACGTGGTGAACCGGCTGGAAGAGGCGTTCGGATTCCGCTTTTCGGAAGAGACGCTTTACGACATGGAGACCTGCCGCGACCTGGTCGAGTGCATCGAGGCGAACATGACCCAGGGGAAGCCGGGTTCCGCGTCGGCGGGGCCGGCCAAGGTTTCGGCGAAGGTCGATCCGCCGGAGGCGAGGGAAATCCGGCCGGAATATTCCGACGTGGCGCGGTTTCCCGAGTGCGTGGCGTTTGGTCAGCGTCTGGCGGCGGCGGCGGCGGCCGGTCTGGAGAACCCGTTTTTTCGCGTCAACCAGCGAACGGCCGACGCCACGGCCACGATCGCCGCACGCGAGGTGATCCGCTACACGAGTTTCAACTACCTGGGAATGGCCAACAGCCCGGCGGTCGTTGCAGCGGCCAAGCAGGCCATCGACGAGTTTGGCACCAGCGCGTCGGCCAGCCGGCTGGTGGGGGGCAACAATACGATTCTCGAGGCGCTGGATCGGGAGTTGGCCGCGTTTCTGGGTACCGAGGCGGCGATCACCTTTCCCAGTGGTTACGGCACGAACGCCTCGCTCTTCGGGCACCTGTTCGGCCCGGACGACCTGATCCTCTACGACGAGTTGGCTCACAACAGCATCATGCGTGGCGCGCTGGCGTCGAAGGCCGGGCGGCGGATGTTTCCCCACAACGACGTCGAGTTTCTCGACCATCTGTTGGGTGACGTGCGCGTCAAGCACCGCCGCGTGGTGGTGGCCATCGAGGGCGTCTACAGCATGGACGGCGACTATCCCGACCTGCCCCGGTTCGTCGAGGTCAAGCGGCGGCACCAGGCGCTGTTGTACGTCGACGAGGCGCACTCGGTGGGTGTGATGGGGGCCACCGGGCGGGGCCTCTGCGAGCACTTTGGCGTCTCCCCCGGCGAGGGCGACCTCTGGATGGGCACGATCAGCAAGGCCCTGGCCAGCGGCGGCGGATACCTCGCCGGCCGGAAAACGCTGATCGAATACTTGAAATACAGCACGCCCGCTCTGGTCTTCGCCACCGCCACCTCCCCGCCCAACGCCGCGGCCGCCCTGGCCGCCATTCGCCTCGTGAAAGGAGAGCCCCAGCGCGTGGCGCGGTTGCGAGATCGCTCCCGGCTGTTTCTCGAGTTGGCTCGCCAGGGCGGGCTGGATACCGGCAACAGCCACGACACCCCGGTGATTCCCATCATCCTGGGCGATTCGCTACGCTGCATTCAGGTTTCGCACGCGCTACTGCTGGCGGGCATCGACGCCCAGCCGATCCTCTATCCGGCCGTGCCGGAGAGCGCGTCGCGAATCCGCTTCTTCATCACCGCCGACCACACCGAAGCGCAGATTCGCCGCACCGTCGAGTCGCTGGTGGAGTGCCTCGCGGCGACTCAAGGGTGAGGGCAGTGCGGTCCCAAGCTGGAGCTTGGGACCGAGGGGACACCACCTGGTTCCCAAGCAGCCAACCTGGTTCCCAAGCTCCCGCTTGGGAACCCACCAGTTCGCCCACGCGCGGAACTACAGCCCAAGCTGGTATCGCTTGGCCCGCTCGACCACCTCGGGGTCCTTGCTGAGCTGGCTCACCTTTTTCAGGATGGGCACGAAATGGGCCATGTTGGGATGGCGCAAGAAACGGTGGTGCGCCAACTCGACGATCGACCGGCAGGCGACCTGGGCCAACTCGGGGTCGTCCAGATAGGGGGCAATCCAGTCGACCGCCTCCATCGTGCGAACGGTCGACGCCCGGCTGAGCACCAACTGCTTGTCGTCCCGGTTTTCGGCCCGTTTCATCGCGCCCTCAAGCATCGCCAGCGTCTGGGCCGGGGGACGATCGCTGGCCAGGGTGACCACCCGCACGTAGGCCCGCAGGGCCCAGCGACGGTGCTCGTGGTTGGCCGAGTGATCGGCGATCTCCAGCAGCCGCTGGGCCACTTCCGCGTTGGGCCAGTTGCAGAGCGCGCGGACGGCCGCCTGGCGGACGTCGTCCTTGCCG
>CAYZWG010000098.1:0-8160 GCA_964481605.1 uncultured Planctomycetaceae bacterium | reverse complement strand
GTTGGGCCAGTTGCAGAGCGCGCGGACGGCCGCCTGGCGGACGTCGTCCTTGCCGGCGGCCAACGCGGCATCGATCATCTCCAGCGCCTTGGCACCGCCCAGCCGGCCCAAGAGGGGAAGATACTTGGGCGACTGGGAAGGATCGACCCCTTTGAGAACTTCCAACAGCGGCCCCGCTCGATCGGCGCCGGCGGGCAGTTTGTCGCAGACGATGAGGATGGTTTTCTCGACTTCGTCGCGGTGCCCGCCGCGCGGCGTTTCCAGCAGCAGCTTCACCAGTCGCGGCAAGTCTTGCCGGTCGGGATCGGCAATCCCTCTCAGCCCGTCCAGGGCCGGGCCGTAGACGGCCGGGTGGGAATCGGCGGCGAGGACGATCAGCGGGTCGATCGCCTCGTAATACTTCAGCCCCTTGAGGACCTCGATCACGGCCGGACGGAGCGGCGGCCGTTTTTTCAACGCCTCGACCAGCGCCGGGCCGACGTCCTGGCGGGGTAGCCGGCCCAGCGACTGCCCGGCGGCCTCGGCCAGGTCGCCGCCGGCGGCGAGCGTATCGACCAAGAGTGGAATCACCGAGGCGTCGCCAACCACGCCCAAGTAGCGTATCCCGGCCAGCCGGAGCCCCGCCTGGTCGCTTTGGGCCGCCGACATCGCCAGGCCCAATACGTCCTTGTCCCCATGCGAGGCCAGCACCTCCAGCAAGATCAACTGGGCCGGCTCGGGCAACTCGCCCAGGCGCTTGGCCAGGCCGTCCAGTTGCCCATCGGAAAGCGACCCCAGGTGGGCCGACGCGACGGCACGCCGATCCGGGTCGGCACCCGCGAACCAAGATGAAATCGTCTCCGAGGCCTTCTCCGGTTGCGCCCGCAACAAACCCTCCAGGGCCCTGCGACGGACGCCCGGGGCCTGGCCGGGTTGACTCAGCCGGGTGTAGATCGCCCCGGCCCGCTGGGCATGGCCGGCGGCCGCCAGGGCGTCGGCGGATCGCAGCAGGGGAACGGCCAGGCCCTGGGGAGTGGGCGTTGCGGCCTTCTCGGCGCGACGGCCGAGAAACTCGACCGCCTCGTCGCCGCCGACCGAGCCCAGGGCCCAAACCGCCGCCCGCGCCACCTGCCGGTCGGGCGAGTCGGCCAGACCTTCCAACGCCGCCACGCAACGGGCGTCTTTTCGGACGGCGAGGGAATTGATCACCCCCACCAGCGGCTCACCCCGCACCGCATCCAGCCCGCTACGCAGCGCCGCCAGCGACTCCTCGCCGGGGATCGCCTCCAGCGCGTAGCGGGCCATCTGGCTCGTCTCGCTCCGCTTGAGCAATTCGGCCAGCACGGGCACTTCGGCCGGCGTGCCGACCTGGCGGAGTTGAAAGCAGATGTGCTGCCGGGCCGCCAGCGTGGTCCGGGGCGATTTCAGCATCGCCGCCAGTCGCGCCGCACAGGCCGCCCGGGTTTCGGCCGATCCCATCGCCTGGATCACCGCCCGGTCGACCGCCAATAGCGGGGCCATGTCCTGGCCGTATTCGTAGCGGGGCAGCGCCTTCCAGGCCGCCTCCAGCGGCATCTCGTCGGCCGCGGCGCGCCAGGTGGTCACCACCGGCAGGGCGAGAAGGATCAACAACATCAGGCTATGGCGTCGCGGCGGAAACATGGCGGATTGTCCTCATTTGGTTTCTGTTGGGGGAAAGTCAGCGTATCGCGGTTCCCACCGCTCTCTTGTTCCCAAACTCCAGTTTGGGAACACAGTTCCGCGCGGGCTCCCACTTCCACGCGTTCGGCGGGGTCAGGAGACCCGCGCCGAACGCTGATTCGGCGTATCGCGGTTCCCAAGCCGGAGCTTGGGAACCAGGTCTTGTCGGCCCTACGGCAACTCCACTTTCACGCGTTCGGCGGGGTCGGGAGACCCGCGACGAACGCCGAGACCCGCGCCGAACTCCGAGTCAAATCGTCCAGGGGCTGCGGGCCGCCCGAGCCAGCATCGTGTTGGCCTGGTCGTCGCCGACGAAGCGATCCTGGGTGGGGTCCCACTTCAGTTTTCGTCCCAGCCGCAGGGCGATGTCGGAGACGTTGCCCAGGGTGCTGGCGGCGTGTCCCGCCTCGACCGGCGAGACGGGGTCCTGCCGGCTGCGGACCGAGCGGAAAAAGTCGGCGGTGTGGGCCGTGTAGGGGTTCTTGTGCTGGGGGCTGGCGTGCAGCGGCGTGTCGCTGGGTTTGAGCTTGAGATTCAGCAGCGACGCCGGCTCGGCCCAAATCCCTTTCCGATTGACGTGGACCCAGCCTTCGTCGCCCTCGAACTTGCAGCCCTGCTGGTTGGGGTTTCCCGTGTTGGTGTATTTCATCCTCAGGCCGCCGGCCCAGTTCAAATCGAGTTGCCAGGAAATCCAGGTATCGGTCATCCCCTCGCCGGGCAAGACGCCCGTCCCCTCGATCTCGAACGGCTGCCGGAAGACCTGCGGACATCCCCAGCCGGCGATATCCAGGTGGTGCACGCCCCAGTTGGTGATGAAGCCGGCGCAGTAGTGCGAAATCATGTACATCGCCAGCCACTCGCAACGTTTCTTGTCGAAGGGGATGAAGGGCGCGGGGCCGGTCCAGCGGTTGTAGTCGAAGCCCGGGGGCGGGTCGCAGGGCGGCTCGGCCGGATAGGAGCGCCCGCCCGGGGCACCCACGTAGACCGTGTGGACCTTGCCCAGGTAGCCGTTGGTGGCCAATTCGCAGGCGTGGCGAAAGTGGCCCGAGCTGCGCTGCTGGGTTCCCGTTTGGAACACGCAACCGTAGCGGCGAACCGCGTCGCGGACCTTGATGCCCTGGGCGATCCAGCGGCTGATCGGTTTCTCGCCGTAGATGTCCTTGCCGGCCTCGATGGTGCGGTTGTAGACCACTCCGTGCCAGTGATCGGGAACGCAGCCCCAGATGGCGTCAATATCGTCGCGGGCGAGGACTTCGAGGAAATCGTTGTAGATCTGGCAGCCCTTGAAATCCTGGCGGCCCAGCCGCTGGGCATAGAAGCCGTTGACCTGCTGCTGGGCCAGCAAGGCACGCTTGCGGCGGCAATCGGCGATGGCCACCACCTGGTGGTCGGGCAGCGGCTGCATCGCCCGCCAGGAACTGCTCCCCCGGTTGCCCACCCCGAACATGCCGATGATGATCCGCTCGCCGGCGGCCGCCCGGCCGTCCAGGCCCAGCGCCGCGGCGGGCACGATGCGGGGGGCGGCGACCGCCGCCAAGGCGCCGGCCAGGAAGCCACGCCGCGAGCGACGCGGCCGGTTGACGGGCTGGTGAATCGAGTCCGCTTTCATCCGAAATCTCCTCTATCGGGGGCGATAACCGCGTCTCTTATTTTGCTTTCGTCCACATCGCGTTGATCTGCTCCACGGTCCGGTCGACGAGCATTTGTCCGCCCTCGGGACCCACCAGGTTGCTCTCCACGATGGCGCTGTAATGCCCGCCGCGAACGGCCTTTTCCGTGGCAAGGTAGCTGCCCGGCCCGACCAACTGGATCACCAGCGTCTCTACCGCCTTGCTGCGGGCCTTGATGCGAATGCCGTAATCGGTGAACAGCTCGAAGGAGTTGGTGCAGACGGCCGCGTCGCCGATTCGCAGGGTGTGGAGCTCCATTTCGTAGGCCGGGTGGGGATCGGTCTTTTGCCGCTGGAAACGCTCCACGGTGACCTCGTACCACTTCATTCGGCGATAATCACGATCGGCCGCCCGGGGGTCCTTGGCGATTCGGGCCGCGGCCTGCTGGCAGGCCGCCTTGGCCGCGGCGTATTCCTCCTCGGTGACCAGCCGCATGGGCAAGGAGATCGTCTCCACCCGATGAACGAGGGGGACGTCGGCGTGCCGATCGTCTTTCACCGCCTGGTAAGCCTCGTCCACCGCGCGGACGATTCGCCGGGCGATCTCGTCCAGGCGATCCAGGCCGCGGAGCCGGCGCATCCGCTCGTCGGCCGCCTTGCGGTACATCAGGTGGGGCGACTGATCGCCGGCCGCGCCGGGCCACCCCAGCACGCACAACTGCTCGCCGTACCGTTTTCGCAGGGCCTGGCGGACCGGGTGCCAGAAATCAGCATTCACCGCCGAACGCGATTCGACCTCCTGGGAAGGGCAGGAAACGTTGACCGCCACGCCGACCAGGTCGCCCGCCGCGTTCCAGAAGAAGAGCGTGCCGATATCGTGATCCTCGTAGCCTTCCAGACCACGGAACTCCGGCACGTTGGTGGCGCCATACATCCGCGCCGTGCCGTTGGCGTAGACGGCGCGGCGGTTGTAGGCCACCACGGCGTGGCTCAGTCCCCAACTCATGCTCCCCGGCCGGCGGCCGTTCCACGCCCGCACAATCGCCTCGGCCACCCGCCCGGCGAAAAACTCCCGATAGGCCGCCACCTGGATCACTCCCTCTTGGGGAATCTTGTACTTGTCGACCAGCAGGACGGGCGCCGTGTGGGTGTGGGTCGCGTTGAGAAAAATCTTGGCCGTGTCCAACTCGGGCAACTGCTCCTTGACCCGGCGGCGAACCTGCTCCAGCAGGTCCGTGGGGATGTAGACCAGATCGCAGGAGACCATGATCGCCGCATCGAGCGATTGCTCGCCGCGGCGGGATTCCAAGGCGATCACGTTGGCCGTGACGGGCGATTCGACCGTGCGGGCGATCCGCAGGGCAAACTGCCCCGAGACGGCCACCGGTTGATCCGGCGTGATGTCGGCGCTGGCGGTTCCCACCAGCAACTGGCCGGCCGACGCGCCCGCCGAAAGCGACAGCACCACCAGCAGAAAGCCCGCGGCGACCAAGACTCGTATCGGCATCGGTTCGTCCTCGCCAGGGTTGAGGGAGTGGGAAGAAAGGAACCGCTCCGTCGCTGTCGGGTTCCCAAGCCGGAGCTTGGGAACCAGGGTAGGGTATTGTTCTTGTTTCCGGTGCTCGGCGCGGGTCTCCCTCCGTTCGGCGCGGGTCTCCCGACCCCGCCGCCGGCCGGACCGCAGGTCTCCCCGAGTTTCTCGGGTTCCCAAGCTCCAGCTTGGGAACCCCCGGTGGGATATCCTCTTCTCGGGTTCCCAAGCCGGAGCTTGGGAACCAGGGTGGGAACGCGTTCGGCGAGGGTCTCCTCCGTTCGGCGTGGGTCTCCCGACCCCGTCGCCACGCTCACAATAACGATTTCAAGTGGTCCAGACTCCGCTTGGCCTGGTCGACCGTGCCGCACTCGACGGAGAACACGAGGTCGTTCGGCCCGCGGCGGCAGATTTCGATCACGCGGGCCCAGTCGATCACGCCGTCGCCGCAGGCGCAGCCCACCGGCGTGCCGGCCACCTTGCCCCGCTCGGCGTGGGAATGTTCCTCGGTGATGTCCTTGGCGTGGAGGTGGACCAGCCGATCGAGCACCCGTTCCAGCCAGGCGTAAACGTCCTGCCCGGCCAGGTAGGCGTTGCCCGTGTCGAGATTGATCCCGATCGCCGGCGAGTCGACCAGGCGGTAGATGCGGTCCAGCCCGTCGGGCGTGCGGGAATACTGGGCGTGGCACTCCAGCCCGATCCGCACGTCGCGCCGCTCCGCCAGGAAGGAGGCCTCGCGGAGGGTGTAGCGGATCAGCACATGGTCCTCCTCCTCGGTGGTCCAGGGCGCCTTGATTCCCTCGTCGGTATTGACCACCGGGGCCCCGCACTCGGCGGCGTAGCGAATGGCCAGTTTCAGGTATTCGCCGTGATAGTCGGGGCGTCCCAGGGGGCCGTGGGCTTGCAAGGCGGAGATCTTTAGTCCCCGCTGGTCGACCATCTCTTTCATCACCAGCGGGTCGTCGAACAGCGAGACGGTGTGGTAGTAGCCTGCCTCGCTCATCAGTTCGCGGCCGAAATGGACCATCGGCTCGACGTACTCGTAGCCCATCTCGGCGGCCCGGTCGAGTCCCCACGCGAACGGTTTGTCGTGGTGGCGGGTGGCCTCCAGGTTCATTCCCACGGAAATCTTGCCCATCGGATTTCCTTTGATTTGTGTGTACCGTACTTGAGCGCGGGTGGCCCTGATAGCTTGCCTATCTCAGGGCGGCGTAGCCGCGGCAACCCTGGTGATAACTCACCAGGCTCACCGACCATGCCGCGCGCGGGCGGCACTCCGGCACCCCGATAGCAGAGCTATCGGGGCCACCCGCGATTCTTCTAGCAGGGCTGAAATTGCTTGTCAAGGACCCGCCGGGGAATCGGGGGTCAACGCTTGAATCGTGATTGGTATGACAGCGCCACTTGGGGCTCCTCCCCGCCGGTCCCCTCTTACGACGACCGGTCCCCGTCCTTTGCCCCCAGACGCTCGATCACCAGCGCCACCGGCGAGGGCGCGTCGTGGGTGCGACGGTCTTGCCGGCCAACCTCTTCCATCGCTTCGTGCAGGAGATGGCACGCCTGCTCGTAGCTTGCGCCGGTGAGTTCGACGATCAAACGGATGCCGCGATCGATCAGCTTCTTGTTGGTCGTATCGACCCAGACCATCCAATTTCCCACCAGTCGACCCAGGCGGGCCATGGTGGCGGTGGAGATCGTGTTGAGCACCAGCTTGGCGGCCAGATGGGCCCAAAGCCCCAGCGGCGAAGGGGGCAGTTCGCAGCGGAGGTGGAACCGGTGGTCCACTTCGAGGTCCCCTGCCCGGGGACCCACGCAGATCGCGGCCGTGCGTTGAAAATCCGCGGCCTGCCGCTGGAAACCGGCTGGAAAAGGGTGGCCGGCGGCGGTCAGCCTGCCCACTTCCCCGCCCACCAGGATCATCGCCAGGGCGGAGTCCTCGGCCGCGTGGCGGGAAGGGTCCGGCTCGTTGCCGATGCGGAACCGGTAAATCTCGGCGTTGTCGAGCTGGGGCGGATCGTGCCGGAGGGCCTCTGGAGCGTTCAGCCGGGCGTACGTGGCGGGGTCCCAATCCAGCCCTCGGGGGCGGCGCTGGAAGACGTCGTGCCAAGCCGCCCGGGTGGGAAGCCGAGGGTTCTTCACGAACGCCCAGGATGGGGCCGAGACGGTGTCGTCCCCTTTGCGAAACGGCGGCAGCTTGAAGGTGGGCGACCGCTCCGTGGTGTCCGTGAGCACGTCCAAAAGAAAGGCGTCCGCCAGGTAGGTGACCAGGCCGTGGCGGCGGTAGACCGTTTCCTCGAACCGGGCCAGGCGGCCCAGCACCTGCACGTTGGCCGGTTGGCGCAACTGCCCCAGCAGTGCGGCGAACCGGCCGTGATACGGCTGGGGGGCGTGGCCGGCGATCCCCAGGGCTTCCAATTCAGCCGGGGACAAGTGGTCCCGGAGAATGCTCACCAGCGCGGTTTCCAGGGCGGCCCCCACGACCAGCAGTTCGGCGGTCGTGGCCTGCATCCGGGTGGAGCCGGCCACGGCCATCGGCCCGGTGGTGAGGTCGAGCTTGGTGATGCGGTCCTCCTCGATCACCCGGCGGGAGCGTTCCACGTGGTGGCGGAGCAACTCGGTGGGGTTGTTGTAGACGAAGAACACGCGGGCGCCCGCGTCGAGCCCTTTCCAGGCCGTGCCGATCACGAACGAGGTCTCCCCGCCCTCGGTGATTGCCACCACCACGTCGTTTGGTCCGACGTCCGCCCGGGCGAGTTGATAGCGGCCGAAATCGGGGAAATCCTCAAAACCCTCCACGGAGCGGACCAAGGCGTAGTCTCCGCCGGCCATCACGCTTCGCGTGCTCTCTTCGAGGCGGGGCAGTTTCGCTCGTATTTGGGGATGTTGCCGGCCGAGGTCTTGCCAGAACCGTCGCCAGGCGGCTTCCAGCAGAATGGCCAGCCGCCCGGTGGCCCCGCAGCCGGTGAAGAAGACCCGCCGGCCGGAGGCGATCGCTCGGCGGAGGGCGTCGACCAACCGGCGAAACTCGTCCGAGGCGAACACCCGCTCGACGGCCGGCGGAATGTCCTCGTCGACGCTCTGCAACATGCGGATGCCGTCCTCCGTGTTCTGGCCGATCGTTTGCGAGAGCGTGGCCGTGCGGGGATGCGACGATTCGGTCAGCAAGGCCCCCAACCGAAAGGCCCGTTCCTGGCGGAGAAATCGCGCCGCGTCCGGGCGAATCGTCGACATGCGTTTTCCTCGCGGGGGGCCGGGTGTGTGGGCGGTTGTAGGGGCCGAAGGAGGGGGACTACGCGGGCGCCGCCACCAGACGCCGCCAGAGCTTTCTCAAGACCAGCGT
>CAYZWG010000097.1:1817-14958 GCA_964481605.1 uncultured Planctomycetaceae bacterium | reverse complement strand
AACAGTACTTACATGCAGCCTAGAGACCCAATGCGAGGATGGCATTGGGTGGCACTCCGGCACGCCGCAATCCGCGTCTCCCGTGCCTTCGGCACCCCGATAGCAGAGCTATCGCGGCCACCCGCCGATTGCTCGCCCTGCCCTCGCCTGGCGATTGTAACATCCGGCGGGCCGCCGGGCACGGCAGCCGGCGGCGGGCGTCCAAGAGGATCGGTCGCGTTATTTGCGGCGGCCGGTCCCTTCGGTCAGCGTGACGATTCGGTCGATCGGGACGCTCTCAAACGACTCCACGCCCGAGCCGGGCCAGCGGACCTCGACCCGGTCGACCCGACGGCGATCCGCCAGGCCGAAATGCAGCCGCCAGCCGTGATAGCCCTGGTAGCCGCGTCCGGCGTGGACCTCCGCGACCTGCGTCAAGTCGCCGGCGACCACGGTCACCCGGGCGCCGACCGCGTCGTGGTTGGTCTGGGATCCGCAGAGGCGAATCTCCAGCCAGTGGTTGGCGGTTTTCGTTTCGTTGCGGAGAATGGTGGGCGGGGCCTGCGCGTTGAGCACCACCACGTCGATGTCGCCGTCGTTGTCCAGGTCGTCGAATCCGGCGCCGCGGCTGCTTTCGACCACGTCCAGTCCGTCACCACACTGCCGCGACACGTCGACGAACTTCCCTTTGCCCGTGTTGGCCAGGAGAAGGTTCTTGACCCGATAGGAGGTGCTGTCGTCGCGGCGGTCGATGTTGTCGTCGGTGTGGCCGCAGGCGATGAAGATATCACGATCGCCGTCGTTGTCGAAGTCGACCAGACCGGTGCCCCAGGTCACGTGGGGATGGGCGCCGCTGCCGGCCCCCGTTGCCGGCGTGGCGTCTTCGAAGAAGCCGCCACCGAGGTTGTGGTAGCGGACCGGGCGTCCCCCCTGGCAGTCGGTCATGAAGAGATCGAGCCGCCCGTCGTTGTCGTAGTCGCCACAGTCGACGCCCATGCTGCCGTTCTCGTGGCCGAACAGATCGTAAGCCACCCCGGCCACCAACGCCTCCTCCTGGAACTTTCCCCTGCCGTCGTTGCGGAAGAGGAAGTTGTTCTTCACGTCGTTGCAAACGAACACGTCGTCGTCGCCGTCGTCGTCGAAATCGCCACACACCATGCCCATGCCCGTGCCGGCCACCGCATCGATCCCCGAAACACGGCTCACGTCGGCGAAGGTCCCATCGCCGTTGTTGCGAAAGAGCGTGTCGGGCACGGGCCGATAGTCTCGCGGGCCGGCATACCAGCGGTAGCCGTCGATCATTCTGGAAACGTGGTTCTGGTAGGTGAAGTCGACGTAGTTGGCCGCGTAGAGGTCGAGATCACCGTCGCGGTCGATATCGAGAAAGCATGTCCCCGCGCCCACCTTGTCGCCGCCTGCCACGCCCGCCCGATCGGTGACGTCGGTAAAGGTCCCGTCGCCGTTGTTGCGGTAGAGCACGTTGGGGCCGTAGTTGTTGAGGTAGAGGTCGGGGTCCCCGTCGTTGTCGTAGTCTCCCACGGTGACCCCCAGCCCGAATCCCCGATCGCCCACGCCCGCGGTTTCGCTCACGTCGGTGAACGTCCAGTCGCCGCGGTTGCGATAGAGGGCGTTGGCGGGAGGGGTGTCGACCACCGTTCCTTTCAGCGGTGCCCCGTTGAGCAAGTAGATGTCGATCAGGCCGTCCCCGTCGTAGTCGAACAGCGCCAGGCCGCCGGAGACCGTCTCCACGATGTACCGTTGGCCGCTTCCCCCGTGAGTGTGGCGGAAGGTAATCCCCGACTCCACGGTCACATCGCGAAGCCGGATAGGGCACTCGGCCGGCACGGCCGCCGGAGCCAGAGCGCAGGCCACCACGAGGACCGCGGCCCGGCAAGCGTGTGAACAGGAGCGTGCTTTCATGGGTGGATTGATGATTGCACCGCCGACGGGTGATGAGTTCGGGCCGCATCCGCAAAGCCCTGTCTCTCCGCCATGGAAACTCGATCCGACGGGCGGCCTCACTTGGGTTGCGGTTGCCGGGGAGAGATCGGTTCGCGCGGTCGATCGTGGGACGCCAGTTTCCTCGCCTCCGCCAAGGCGGTCTCGGCCCCCGCCGCGTCGCCCATCTGCCGGCAGGCCGAAGCCAACAGCGCATACCCTGCCGCCGTCGCCTGGCGGCTGACGGCCATTTGCGCCGTCGATCGCGCCTGTTCCGGTTTGCCCGTTTCCAGGTAGAGCTGCGCGAGGCAAGCGTAGGCGATGGCCGCCTCGGGCCGTATCTGGATGGCCTGTTGGAGTGCTTCTTCCGCCGGCGTCACGTCGCCCTGCCGGGCCAGCAGGTTCGCCAGGTTGACGTAGTTGAGAACATTCCGCGGATCGATCTTGACCAGACGGCGTTGCACGACCAGGGCGTCGTCGAGCCTGCCGAGACGTTGATAGAGGGAAGAGAGGACCTTGTAACTCTCGCCCACGGCGGGGTCAATGGCCACCGCCCGGAGCAACAGCCGCTCCGCTTCCACGGGATCGCCGTGGCGGAAACAGACGTTGCCGGCGCCGCAAAGGGCCGCCGCGGTTCTCTGCCGCATGATGTCCAGGTCGGAGAGGAGCAACCGCCGGTCTTCCGCCTTGCGATCCGCGGCCTGGAGTTTGGCAAATTGCTTGCGGAACCCGGCCGCCTGCTGTTGCTTGCCCTGGCGGGCACAGGCCGTGGACAAGGCGTAGTAGGCCTCCGTGTAGTTGGGCGCGGCTTGGATGGCGTTTCTCAGGCTCCTCTCCGCCTGGGCGAATTCGCTCCGTTGAATCTGCACCTGGCCCAGCAGGTGCCAGTCTTCCGGCGAGTGGGGGAAGGCCGCCAGGCCCTTTTGCAGAACGTCCTCCGCCTGATCGAGTTTCCCCAGGTGCATCAGCGCCGTGGCCAGCTTGCCGTAGACCTTGGGCGACGAGCAACCCGCCTCCAACGCCGCCCCCAGCGTCGCCACGGCCGACTGATCGTCGCCCTGGTCGATTGCCACCTCGGCCAGGCGGACCCGGGCGTCGGGGTGATCGGGCGCCAACTCGATGCACGCTTGCCAGTGTTTTCGCGCGGCGTCCGTGTGGCGAAACGCACTCTCCAAGAGCGCCATCACGTGGTGCGCCTCGGCCGATTGAGGAAATCGCTCCAGCAGGTCCTCGGCCACCTGGCGGGCCTCCTGCTTGAGCCCCCCGACCGTGGCCGGCGCGGCCTTGGCGGGAATCACGATCCCGGACGCTTCCCCAGGTGGTCGCGGCGGAAAGGACATCTCGCCCGGCTCGGGCCGCGAATCGTCCCCCGGTTCCAGAGCGACCACCAGCAAAACGACCCCCACCGCAACGCTTACGCAGATTATCGCCAGCCGGCCATACCTGCCTGGGTGTGTGCCGGTTGCCGCGTTTTCGGCCTGGCGACGGGCCGCCGCGCGGCGGTCACCCTCGGCTTTCCTGCGGTTTGCCATCACGGATCCGCCGATCGGCGAAAACACATCCGCACCAGCGAGCCCCGCCACGACCGCCTGGCCCCCGGCGCGGGTGGGGCAATCACTTATTCGCCGGCTTTGAGATCGAAATTCAACACGTTCTCGCCGGAGTCCGATACCTCGGCGGTCAGGGTGGTCTCGCTGTTGTATTTGGCGGGAATGTACATTTCCATCGCCGGGGTTTTCTCGCCCGGGTTGTCCTCGACCATTTTTCCCGGGATTTCGCGCATCGCCGTAATCTCGACCGTTTTACTGCCGGGCGTCGACTCGAACGAATACTTGCCGGCGGTGATCTTTCCGCCGTAACCCCGCTCTTGTCCCGCCGCATCGCGGAAGGCGATTTCTCCCTCCGCCACGGGCTGCCCGTCGAAGGTGACGGTTCCGGAAACCGTGTAGGTCTTGGGCCCCTGCGGGCCGCAACCGGCAAAGAGCAAGAGCGTGGACCCGGCAAGGAGACTGAAGGCACAAAGAGTTCTCATGGCGTTGGCTCACCTCAATGTGTTGCGAACGTTCAAGATGGTGCAAGGGTCCACGAACCTCGGGGACCTCTCCGTTGGGTTGCGACCCCCCGTCCCGGCAAGCACGGCGGAAGGGAAAGCGGACGCAAGCGGCGGCGGCACCGTGGGGGCAGCGTGCCACCGCCGGCACCGCCTCCGGCCAAGCCGGACCACTACTCGCTAAACACTTCCCCCACGCGCCGGGTGCTGAGGGCATGGTAGGTCGTCAGGTTAATCGTGTCGGAAATGAACCGTACCGATCCATCCGCCAGGGCGGCGTTGACGCCTCCGGGATGGTAACTGCGGGCGAAATTCCGATGGTCATTGGTGCTGGCCGTGCTGACACACGGTGCTTGGGGCCAGGTCGTGCTCTTGCACCGGTAAACCCGGTCCGGGAGCGGACTGTTGGGCGATTCCAGCGTGGTGAAGCCGTATGCGCCGTGAGGCGCACCGCCCCAGTAGCCCCCGGCACCGCCCCACCCGCCGGTGTTCTTCTTGCCGCGAACAATCGACTCACTCAGCATCAGCGTGTTGGAAGTGCCGTCCAACACGTCGGCGAAACTCACGGCGGACCTGCGCCAGAACATCCCCCGGCGGTCACCCGTGCCATAGTACATGATTTCGTCGCCGGTCGAGACGACGTAATTGCCCTGGAAGCCGTCGGCACCACTGCGGAATCCGCCGCTGCCGCCCTTGGCCGGCTCCGACCCATCCGACGGACACTGGAACGCCGCGATCTCCGCATCTCGCACCTGGGGGTCCACGTCCATCACCCAAAGCCGGGTGTCGCTCATATAGAGATCGTACAAGGGGCTCTGCTCGACGAACGGCCAGATTTCCTGCATCCAGCAGGTTCGCCTGTGGAGCGTGGTGGGGCTTTCGATGTAGCCGTAGGGAAAGAGCTTGTGGGTGTCGTGGTAATTGTGCATGGCCAGGGCGAGTTGCTTCTGGTTGTTGGTGCACTGCGAGCGCCGTGCCGCCTCCCGCGCCGCCTGCACCGCCGGCAGCAGCAGGGCAATCAAGATCCCGATGATGGCAATCACCACCAGGAGCTCCACCAGGGTGAAGCCGCGTCGATTCTGGTTCAACATTGCAGGACCCCCAAGAAACAGGAAAAGGGAATGGAGTAAGAAACGTGTCCAGTCCGCGTCCGCAAGAGAGGCCACTCCAGCGGACCGCAGATCATCCTAACGACTGGCCCCGAGGATTGC
Organism: uncultured Planctomycetaceae bacterium; assembly: GCA_964481605.1. Classification (GTDB taxonomy): domain Bacteria; phylum Planctomycetota; class Planctomycetia; order Pirellulales; family Thermoguttaceae; genus CAYZWG01. Next base: position 9,780 of record CAYZWG010000097.1, on the reverse strand, counting down.
AAACGGAAACGATAGATACTCCAGGCTTCATCAGGAGGGCAGCGCGGGCGGCACCGGTTCTTGAACCGGTGTGGCTGGTGCCACAAGAGGTCGGGGGCGGCACCGGTTCGCGTTCGGCGCGGGTCTCCTGACCCCGGCCTCCCGTTCGGCGCGGGTCTCCCGACCCCGCCTCGCGTTCGGCGCGGGTCTCCTGACCTCGGCCTCGCGTTCGGCGCGGGTCTCCTGACCTCGCCTCGCGTTCGGCGCGGGTCTCCTGACCCCGCCGAGAGAGGCCTGAAGGTCTCCCAATCGTCACCGCTTCGTCACTTAGGAGACCTGCGGTCGGCGCTTTCGGCGGGGTCGGGAGACCCGCGCCGAACATTTGAACATTTTAGGAGACCTGCGGTCGGCACGTTCGGCGGGGTTGGGAGACCCGCGTCGAACATTTTAGGAGACCTGCGGTCGGCGCGATCGGCGGGGTCGGGAGACCCGCGTCGAACGTGACCTCTTACCGGTTGCCACCGGGTGCAGGTTCAAGAACCTGGGTCAACCGCGCCCCCCCCGCTGGAAGGGAACATCACCCTTTTGCGAAACCGGTTCCCGCGTTTGGCCCAAGAAATCCCCCCCTTTGTGTCCCATACCACAGTTTCGCTTGCGCCTCGTCGTATATAGTTGTGGCGTGTCGCACAACTCATCCTTCTCGGGGAGGCCGCCCATGAAACGCCTGACCAAGGTTCGCGTGCTGCTTGCCGTCCTCTTGCTGATCGGGGTGGCCGCCAGCCTTGCCTACTTCTGGACCCACGATCCGCGTCAACTGCTGGCCCAAAACCAGGGCCTTCAGCACCGGCTCGACGACTTGGGAATTTGGGCCATGGTGTTGCTGGCGGCGGCATACGTCGTAGCCTGCGTGCTGCTGATTCCCGGTTCCCTCCTCACCCTGGCCGCCGGCGTGCTGTTCGGCGTGGTGCGGGGAACGATCGTGGTCTCGATCGGCAGCACCCTGGGGGCGGTGGCCGCGTTTCTGGTGGGACGCTACCTGGCTCGCGATTGGATCGCCAAGAAAGTGGCCGCCAACGCAAAGTTCCAGGCCGTCGACCGGGCCGTGGGCCAACAGGGCTGGAAGATCGTCCTCCTCGCGCGGCTCTCGCCCGTGTTCCCCTTCAACCTGCTGAACTACGCCTTCGGGCTCACCAAGGTCTCCCTTCGCGACTATTTCCTGGCCTCCTGGATCGGGATGCTGCCGGGCACGCTGATGTACGTTTACTTCGGCTCGGCGTTCAAGAACCTGGCCGAACTGGCCACCGGCAAGGTTCAGGGTGGTGTGCTGGGGCAAGTCTTCTTCGGCGTCGGGCTGCTGGCGACCATTGCGGTCACCGTCTATGTCACCCGCGTCGCCAAACGCACCCTGGACCAATCCGCTCTTGCCGGTGTTTCCCTACCCACCCCCGATACGGGAGAAGCCCATGCTTGATACCGCCACGCTGCCCCAGGCCGTCGAGGTGCTGCCGGACGACGAATACAACCGCCAACTCGTGGGCAACGTTCATCCGCCGGACTGGTGCAATCCCCAGCCGTCGGGCCGTTACAATCTGGTGGTGATTGGAGCAGGGACGGCCGGGCTGGTCACGGCCGCCGGCGCGGCGGGTCTGGGCGCCCGCGTCGCCCTGGTGGAAAAAAACCTTCTCGGCGGCGACTGCCTCAACGTGGGGTGCGTTCCCTCCAAGGCCTTGATCCGCGCGGCCCGGGCGGTGGCCGCGGTCCGCGGAGCGGAGCAGTTCGGGGTGCGCGTGGGCGGCGAGGTGGGGGTCGATTTTGCCGCCGTGATGGCACGTATGCGGCGGCTGCGGGCCCAGATCAGCCCCCACGACTCGGCCGCCCGATTCCGCGACCTGGGGATCGACGTGTTTCTGGGCGAAGCCCGCTTCACCTCCCGCAGCACGGTCCAGGTGGGCGACTCCGTGCTCCGTTTTCGCAAGGCGGTGATCGCCACCGGCGCCCGGGCGGCGGCGCTGCCCATCGAGGGCCTGGCCGAGGCCGGCTACCTGACCAACGAGACCATCTTCAGCCTGACCGAATTGCCCCGGCGGTTGGCCGTGATCGGGGCCGGCCCGATCGGCTGCGAAATGGCCCAGACGATGGCCCGGTTCGGCTCACAAGTCACGCTGCTGGAAGCCTCCTCGGGAATCCTCCCCCGCGAGGACCGCGACGCGGCCGACCGCGTGGCGGCCCAGTTCGCACGCGACGGCGTGAAACTGATCGCCGGCTGCCGCACCCAGCGTGTCCAGTCGCGGGACCACGAGAAGGTGATCCAGCTCGGCTGCGGTGGACCGTCGCGGGAACTTGCCGTCGACGAAATTCTCGTCGGCGTGGGCCGCGCGCCCAACGTGGCATCGCTCGACCTGGAAGCCGCCGGGGTGGAGTATGACGCCCGGGCCGGCGTGCGGGTGAACGATCGGCTGCGGACGACCTGCCCTCGAATTTTTGCCGCCGGCGACGTCTGCTCGCGCTACAAATTCACCCACGCCGCCGACGCCATGGCCCGCCTGGTGATTCGCAACGCCCTCTTCCTGGGCCGGTCCAAGGCCACCGCGCTGACCATCCCCTGGTGTACTTACACGAGCCCCGAGATCGCCCACGTGGGACTCTATCCCCACCAGGCGGAAGAGCAGGGCATGGCGATCGAGACCTTCGTGCAGGAACTGGCGGACGTGGATCGGGCGATCCTCGACGGCCGGACGGAGGGATTCGTCAAGGTTCACGTCCGCGCCGGCAGCGACCGGATCGTGGGGGCAACGATCGTGGCCGAAAACGCCGGCGACCTGATCTCGGAGGTCTCCGTCGCCATGGCCGCCAACCTTGGTCTGGGCCGCCTGGCCAACGTGATCCACCCCTATCCCACCCAGGCGGACGCTGTTCGCAAGACGGGAGACGCGTATAATCGGACGCGGCTGACACCCCGGGTGAAGGCCATCTTCCAGCGGTGGCTCGCCTGGACGCGATAGCAAGCACTCGCCGCAGCCGGGTTCCCCGTAGGCCGGATCGCGATCCGGCACCGCAGCCTTCCTCCCACGGCCAACGACTCGCCCATGACACGACATCTGGTGATCTGCCCTCGTTCCCAAGCTCCGGCTTGGGAACGCATTTCATCGTGGCTCCGCTTCCAGTGGCACTGCCAACAGGCCAAGCAGAGCTTGGCGCCGGGTGCGTTACGAAGCCGGAGCTTCGTAACGAGTAGGTAATCCTTGCGTCTTGTGCCTGCGGCACCCCGATAGCAAAGCTATCGGGGCCACCCGCGAGTAGGTAAAACCGGGGTTACACCTTGGCGGGATGCACGTCCTGCCGCCAATCGCCTTCCTCCCACGGCCAACGACTCGCCCATGACACGACGTCTGGTCATCTTCACGCGTTATCCCGAGCCGGGCAAGACGAAGACCCGCCTGATTCCCGCCCTGGGGCCCGACGGAGCGGCCCATCTGCAGCGCCAAATGACCCGCCACACCCTCCGCTGGGCCGGCCGGCTGCAATGCCCGGGCTCCACCTCGGTCGAGGTCCGCTTCGAGGGCGGCGACGCCGCCGCCATGCGGACCGTGTTCGGGCCCCGGTTCCCCTACCGGCCGCAGGGCGGCGGCGACCTGGGCTGCCGGCTGGATCGCGCGTTTCAGACGGCCTTCGCCGAAGGGGTCCGCCGCACCGTGGTGGTGGGTAGCGACTGCCCCGGCGTGAGCGACGGGGTGGTGGAGAACGCCTTCGGCCGCCTGGCCCGGCAAGACCTCGTGCTGGGACCGGCCGGCGACGGCGGATACTACCTGATCGGGCTGAAGCGTCCCGTGCCGGCGTTGTTTGCCGAGATTCCCTGGGGCCAGGGCGACGTCCTCGACCGCACCCTGGACGCGGCCCAGCGGCTGGGGTTGGATAGTTCGCTCCTGGACCCGTTGGACGACGTCGACCGCCCCCAGGACCTGGCCCATTGGCAAGCGGTCAAGACGCGGAACTTCGCGCCCGGCGAGGACCGGATCTCGGTCGTCATTCCCACCCTGGACGAGGCCGAGGAACTGGCCGCCACGCTCGACTCGATCGATCGCGGCGGCGACGCCGAGGTGATTGTGGTCGACGCCGGCAGTCGCGACCACACCTGCCGGATCGCCGGCCGCGGCGGGGCGCTGGTCCTCGGCGGCGTGCAGGGCCGGGGCCGCCAGATGAACGCCGGGGCCGCTGTCGCCGGTGGACGCTATCTTCTCTTTCTCCACGCCGACACGTGCCTGCCGCCGGGCTTCGACGGCCAGGTCCGCCGCGCGCTCGAATCGCCGGGGGTGGCGGCCGGCGCGTTCGCCTTGCGAATTCGCCACGCCGCCGGCTCGCTCAAGCTGATCGAACGCTCGGCCAACTTCCGCGCCCGCCGCCTGCAGATGCCCTACGGCGACCAGTCGCTGTTTCTCCGCGCGGAGACGTTTCACCGCGTGGGCGGCTTTCCCGATCTGCCCATCATGGAGGACTTTTGCCTGGTCCGCTCGCTCCGCAAGGAGGGTCGCATCCGCATCCTGCCGGCGGCGGCCACCACCTCCGACCGCCGCTGGCGCGCGCTGGGGCCCTGGCGGACCACGGTCATCAACCAGCTCGTCGTGCTCGGTTACCACCTGGGGATTTCGCCCCGCACGCTGGCCAACTGGTACCGGCGTCCCTGAACGCCCCGCCCGCGGATCACCCGCTTCGCCGCGGATCGGCCGATCCCGCCGCCGTTCTCATTTCGCCTTGCGGATCTCGACCTCAACCTGTCCGTCCAACGCCAGCGGAACCGAAAGCACGCCGGCGGCATCGGCCCGCACCCCTGCGCCCGCGGCGCCTCGAACCTGGTAGGCCGCGCCGGGACGAACGGCGAAGGTGCCCGTCTTGATTTTCAAGGTGGCCGGGCCCTGGCCGTTGAGGATGAGCTTGATCGCATCCCTGTCGTAACGCCGCGTGACAAGGTTCACGGCCCTTTCCGACTCCAACACCAGCGGTAGTTTTTCCACCACGGCCGATTCGTTCCGCCGGAGTTGGAGGTCGCTGCGAACTCCCCTCGGGCCGGAGGTGGTGAGCACGTCGTAGGCGGCCCGTCCGCCCCGCGCGTCGTAGCGATGGACAAGGTGCAAATTCGGCTGGCCGCGCCAGCCCTGGGGGCCCGGCAGCATGGTCACGATCCGCTCGGGTCCCTTCACCATGCCCGAGCGGATTTCCTCGAAGGTGATGGGAAACGACCTGGCCGGAAGCGTGGGATAGGTGAGTTCACCCTCCTCGTAGTAGAACAGCAGCATCCCCCATCGGAGCTTGTCGATCGCGTCGCGGTAGAGGTCCTTCTCCCGCTTGATGGCGGAGGGATTGGCCAGCCCGGCGCAGCTCGGGGCAAGCTGGAGAAACGGGCCGGAGTGGACTTCCCGGTCGTGGATGATGTACTTTTCCCGGCAAAGGCTGCGGGTGAGGATCGAGTTGTTGGCCACGATCACGCCGCCCTTGTCCCGCACTTTCCGCGCGAACTGGATCAGCGAGGGCTGGGAGAGCAGCAGCACGGACCCCATCTTCCGCTTGATGGTGTGGGTCTGCCGGTCCACCTCGGCCGAGTGCCCGTCCCAGCGGTCGTAGGTCCAAGAGCCGCGATAGCCCCAGAGGAAGCCGTCCATGAAGAAGCCGTCCGCGCCGATCTCGTCCAGCATCACGTCCACGCTCTTCAGCAGGGCGTCGTGGAAGCGGTTGCCGGGCGTGGGGTAGTAGATCCACCAGCGCCATCCCTGTTGCTGGCGCTGGCGGCTGATGTATCGCCCGTCCGGGTCGCTCCAAACCGCCTGGCTGCCGTCGGCCCGGATCACCTTCGAGTGGGGAAAGCAGTCCGGGTTGTTGGTCAGGTAGAGGCTGTGCGCCACGTGGACGATCACCTTGAGGCCGGGATAGCGGCCGTGGATGGCATCCATCTGCTTTCGCAACAGCGCCTTCTCCCGGGGATAGTTCACGAACTCGATACCCTCCACGGAAAGCTGAGGGTCGTCCGCGACCCCCGAGAGGCAATGGATGACGCCGTACTTGGCGCGGGTCAGGTCGAGGTACTCGCGGGTGGGGACGTTGCGTCGCCGGAAGGGCCCCTTGCTGAGGAAGGCCAGCCCGCCGTCGATCGTGCCGATGCGGTCCTCACCGCGCCGCACGGCGTTGATGAAATCGTAGAAATCGCCGCTGCCGTTGACATAAACGGCCCAGGCGGTGGTGTACGACTGGTGGGGGCCGAGGGCGAACCGCTCCGTGCCCACGCCCACGCGGTCCGGCTCGCTGTAGCAGACGGCCTGCACAATGCTGACGTCGTCCAGCGGCAGCAACCCGATGCCCGCTCCCGGCTTGCCCGCGAAGACCGAAGGGCACGCCGCCTCCTCCTTCCGCCCCGCCGACTCGTAGCCGGCCGTGTAGCGGGTGCGGAGCTTCTTGCCCAGGGCATGAAGATGGTTATAGATCAAAAGGCCCAGGTCCTCGTCCGTGTTGTTCGTGTAGGTGTCTTCCACGTCGACGTGGTCGCGGCGGACCACGAGCCGCCGCTTGAGGCTGTAGAACCGGCCGCCGGCGACGACCTCGAACGTGTTCTGGCCAGCCGGGCCGATGGTGACTTTCCAGGAGGCCTCTTGCCGGTGAAGGGGTGGACGCGCGGCGGCCAGCCAGTTGAACTCGCCCCGGGGATAGGAAATCCACGTCTCCACGGGGTAGCTCTCCCCGCCCAGGCGGATGAGGAAACCGCCGCCCGGGCTCACCTCCACGCCGAAGGCAGGCGGCGCCGGCTCGGGCGGCAGGGGCGCGACGACCCTCTTTGCGGGCGGCGGCACGCTGGGCTCGGGCACGGGCCAGGTGAACTCCGCGTGCTCCATCGGGCAGATCCCCGCGGTCGTGAATCCCGCCTCGATCCGGTAGCTGCCCGGCTCCAGCCCCGCAAGGGAAAACGCCACCTCCACCGCGTCGCCACCGGCCGGAATCGCTACCTCTTGCTTCTCGATTCTCTTCTCAACGGTTCGCTCTTTCCCGGCCTCACCCGTCGAGCTCAATTGGACCTCGATGCGGGCTTCCCGGGGCAGCGAGAGCAGCCCGGCGAAGTCGCATTCCACCACGGCCTGGCCCCGATCCGGGTAGAGGTACGACGTCAGTTTCAGCCGCTGGAACCAGCGTGTGTCGATGCCGTGGGCGGCGGCTTCCGCCCGAAAATGCTCGCCGATCTCCTTCTCCGTCAGTGCCCGGTCGTACACCCCCACCGCGTCCACCATTCCCTTGAAGAACGACAGCTTGGGGTAGCTCGGGTCCCGGGCCTGGGGATCCGCGATGGCGCGGCCGATGAGGAAATCCTTTCCTCGGCCCGGGCCGGGGAACTTGGAATCCCCGCGGTTCGCCACTCGGCCGTCCACGTAGAGGGCCAAGGTTTTGCCGTCGAAGGTGGCCGCCACGTGGTGCCACGTGTTTGCGGCCAGGGGGGCCTTGCAGTGATTGCTTCCGGCGGCGATGTACCACCAGCAGTTGTTGTCGCCGTAGTAGGTCAGCAGGTAGCTGTCGAAGAACTTGCCCAGGATTCCCGCCTCGTCGGAGGGCTTGCCCCGGGGGTTGATCCAGGCTTCCAGCGAAACCGCGCCGGTAAGGTCCAGCGAGGGGCCTCGTCCGCAGTTGACGTAGTCGTCGATGCCGTCGAACGCCAGCGCCGAGCCCTGGGGCAGCTTCACCCAGCTCGCCCCGTGGACCGTGCCCCGGTTGGCATGGCCGCTGGTGTCGCGGACCGTGTCGCCTTGGCCTTCGTCGAAGTCCCAGCGGGCGACCGGGCCGCGTTCGGCCGCCCCGGCCCATCCGGCCATCATCATCACCAGTAGTACCGTAGCCGCTCCGCGTGTGGACATCACCGCTGCCTCCTTGGTTTGTTCATGCAAGAGTTCTTCTCTCGGTCCCAAGCTCCAGCTCTCCCCTCGGTCCCAAGCTCTGGCTCTCCCCTCGGTCCCAA
>CAYZWG010000097.1:0-1717 GCA_964481605.1 uncultured Planctomycetaceae bacterium | reverse complement strand
CTCTGGCTCTCCCCTCGGTCCCAAGCTCTGGCTCTCCCCTCGGTCCCAAGCTCCAGCTTGGGACCGCATTTCCGCGCTGGCTCCGTTTCGCCTGCAAGCGGAAGCAGAACTCTTGGTCCGCGGGTTCCCAAGCTGGAGCCTGGGGACCAGGTTATCCGTGAGGGCCTTGCTCCCCCCGAGCGGCAAATGGCCACGCTGGCTTCCCCGGCTGATTCACGGCTCGGCGGGAGTCTCGCCCTGGGGGGAATCGGCCTTGGCGCTGTCTCGCAGAAACTGTTCCACCGCCTTGCGGTGGGGAATGCCCGCCTGGCCTCCGCGGCGGGTCGCCTTCCATGCCGCCGTGGCCGCGGCCAGGCGGATTCGCTCGACCAGCGGCAGCCCCTCGGCCAGCCCGGCCGCATAGGCCCCGTGGAACACATCGCCGCAGCCGGTCGTATCGACCACCTTCACCCGGTAGGCGTCGAAATGCCGTGGCTTTGGTCCTTCCCCGGCCGAGACGTACCATCCGCCGCCGGCGCCGCAGGTCACCACGACCGATTCCCGCCCGGGGTGCCAGAGCGCCGCGGCGGCCTCCGCGGCGCCGCCCGTGCCCGTCAGCTTCGAGGCGAACGACTCGGAAACGACCAGGTGGTCGACCAGGTCCAGGACTTGCCCAAACGGCCCGCCGGGATCGCGCTCCAAGTCGGCCACCACCTGCCGCCCCGCTGCCCGGGCGATCCGCACCGCCCGCAATGTCCCCTCCAGCCCGTGGTGATCGACGAGCAACACCCGGGCCGAGCGAATCACCTCGGCCGGCGGCAGATGGGGATCGGGCCCGATGGGGCCTTCGATGTCGGCGAAGATCGTTCGGGTATGGTGCGTCTGGTCGACGATGATCGTGGAATGGGCGGGGCGGGCGTCGCCGCGGCGGACCGCCGACGACCAATCGATCCCTTCTCGCTCGAAACAGGCAATCACCTCGCGCGAGAGTGCGTCCTCGCCCAGCAGCCCGGCGTATCCGGTGCGGGCGCCGCAGCGGGCTGCGGCCACCAGTGCGGTGCCGGTCAGCCCGCCGCATTGGCGCAGCCGTTTCGCCACGCGGACCTTGCGCTCGGCGGGCGGATATTCGTCGACGTAGAGCAACTCGTCGACCGCCACGGCGCCCAGGCCGAGCACGTCGAAACGAAAGCTCTCCTCGCTGTCGCCCATGGATCGCACCCAATGTTTCCGTGCCCCGCACGTTCTCCGCGACGACCGGGGGTCAGGGCCCGTGGTAGCCTTTCTCTCGCAAGACGTCCGCCATCGCCGTACCCGCAGCCGGCGTCGGCCGCAGGTCGAGCGATACCACGATCGTCGCTTCCGCCTCTTGGCCGTAGGGTCCTTCGGCGATGATCCGGCCGTCGGCACCCACCGCGAGCGAACCTGTAGACTATCGTTAAGAAGCGAGCCTGGCCCGCTTTCCAGCCCGACCGCATTTCCGCGGCTACACAAACATCAGTTGTAGCGCAAGATAAACAAGCAGCAACGAAACGGCACAACTCCAGCAAAGTTTCTCGCCACGCCAGACCGCAGCGGCCCAGCACGGGATCGCGAGAAATGTCATCAGGAAACTGAGCCCTTGCCATTGCGTCGCGCCACGAAGAAACTGATCTTGCGCGATGGTCCACTCGTCGGACTCTCCCCGTTGAGCCTTGCCGCTGCCAGCCGCTTGAGCGGCAAGGGCCGCTTCGCGCTGCTT
>CAYZWG010000096.1:11902-14980 GCA_964481605.1 uncultured Planctomycetaceae bacterium | reverse complement strand
ATGTAGCCCCAACTGGGATAGGTCCGGTTGCCGGCCAACCGGTAGGCCAGCTCGGTCTGGCCGTTGTCGGAGAGCGTCCGCATCAGCCATTGCCCGCCGATCAGTCCCGTTCCCAGGTGGCCCTTGGTCTTGACGCGGATATTCTCCACCAGGTTGTCCACCACGCCCTGCCGATGTCCCTCGGGCACGAGGCCGAAAGCCAATGCCAGCACGGACGAGGTTTGGCTGCCGTTGTCGTAGATATCTTCCGCCGGCTTGAAGAACTTGCGATTGAAGGCCGACTTGATCGCCTCGGCCCGGCGGGTCAGTCGTGCGGCGTCCTCCTGCTTGCCCAAGATCCTTGCATAGCGGGCCAGGAGGCACAGGTTGTGGTAGTAGTAGGACGTTCCCAGCACGGCCGCCGACGTCTTCCGGGCCGGGTCCCGGCTGTGGATCAACTGGGGCGATTCCGGCGGCACGCACCAGTCGCCGTAGTTGTCCCGCGGCATGATCCCGTCCTTCAGGAAGGTGCCCATGTGGTCCATCCACTTCAACATCGTGGCGTAGTGCGCCGCCAGCAGGCGGCGGTCGGCGTATTGGTCGTAGAACCAGTCGGGGATGAGCACGTAGGCGCTGGGCCAGGTGACGTTGTCGTTGTAAAGCGGCCAGTAGGGCGGGGCCACGTCGGGAATGCTGCCGCTGGGCTTCTGGGCGTCCTGCATGTCGTTGAGCCACTTGGCGAAGAATCTCGCCGTGGCGAACATGAAGCTCTCGCCCTTGGAGCGGGCCGCCGGGTCGCCCAGCCAGCCTTGCCGCTCGTCGCGCTGGGGGCAGTCGGTGGGAATGCTCAGGTAGTTGCCCCGAACACCCCATTCCACGTTGCGATAGATGCGGTTCAACAACGGATTGGAACAGGCGAACGAGCCGGCCTGCTCCAGGTCGGTGTGGACCACGCGGCCCTCGATCGTGGACAGGTCCGGCTTGCCCGGGTAACCCCGCAACTCCACGTAGCGAAAGCCGTGATAGGTGAAGCGAGGTTCGTAGACCTCGACCCCCTCGCCGCGGAGGGTGTAGTGGTCGGTCGCCTTGGCGCTGCGGAGGTTGGCCACGTAGAGCATGTGATCGGCGTCCAGCGTCTCCGCGTGCCGCAGGGTGACCACCGTGCCCCGCGGGCCGGAGACTTTCAGCCGGCAGCGGCCCACCATGTTTTGCCCCATGTCGTAGACATAGACACCTGGCTCGGGCTGGCTGAGGGAAACCGGCTTGAGCGTCCTGGTGATCCGCATCGGCGGGATCATCTGGGCGACCAGCTTGCCCTTGGGCGGGTCGACCGGCCGGGCGTTTTCCCAGGCCGAATCGTCGAATCCGGCTCGGTCCCAGCCCGGCATCTCCCGCCGCGCGTCGTAGTCCTCGCCGTCGTAGTCGTTGTTGGCCCGGATCGGCCCCTCGGTGGTCAGTTTCCAGGCGTCGTTGCTGACGATCACTTGGGAACTGCCGTCGGCGTATTCCACCCGCATCTGCAACAGCAGCTTGGGATAGCCGAAGGTCTCGGTCGAGGTCGGTTCCTCGTGTCGGGGCGCGAAATAGCGGCCGTTACCCAACCAGACCCCCAGCGCGTTTTTTCCCTCGCTCAACTGCTTCGTCACGTCGTAGGTGACGTAAAAAACCCGCTTGGGATAGTACGACAAGGCGGGGTCCAATTCGTGGTCGCCCACCTTCCGGCCGTTGAGGTGCAGCTCGTAATAGCCCAGGCCGGAGACGTAAACCGTGGCGCGGCGGACCGGCTTGGCAAGGGAGAATTCGCGACGCAGCATCCGCGCCGGCAGGCGGCGATCCTCGGTCGTCGCCCGAACCTCACCCCAGGGGGCCATTCCGTGCGGGCCGAGTTCCATCGCCGGCTTCCAGCCGGAATCGTCGAAATCGAGCTTCCGCCAGTCCGTGCCGGATTCCGCCGCAACCCGCCATTTCTTGTCGGTGGCCACCCGCATCGGCTCGCCCTGGGCAAACACGATTTGTACCAGGCCGATCAGACCGGCCGGGTTGGCCGATTCGCCCGCATTGGTGGCGGCCACCGCCAGCAGGTTCTTGCCGGGGTGAAGGCGTGCGGCGATCTCGAATCGCCCGGCCCGCTTGTAACTGCGATTGCGGCCCACCTTTTCGCCGTTGACCCAGGCGGTGCAGTCGTTGTCCGCGGCCACGTACCACGTCGCCTCCTTCACCGTCCGGTCCACGGGCAGGGTAATCACCCGGCGAAAACATCGCGTCTCGGGCGGGGCCTGCCGGGCCGGATGCCCTTGGGGAAACCAAATCCATTGCGATCCGGCCAGGGGACTCGCCGGCGCGGTTTCCGGCGGCTCGTCGCGGCCGATCCATCGGGCCTTCCAATCGGAGGCGTCGAGCAGACCCATCGACCAGGTGGCCGTGGGGCTCCAGGCGGCCGCCCGGCCATCGGCGTCCCACACGCGAACCTTCCAATAGCAGCGCTGGCGCGAACCCAGCGGCCGGCCCGCGTAGGCCACCTGGATCGACTCTTCCGAGTCGACGCGGCCACTGTCCCAGAGGTCGCCCCGGTCCTCGTCGAGCAGCTCCGGGCGGCCGGCCACCAGCACGCGGTAGGCCGTCTGCCGCGCGCCCCGCCGCGGCGACTCCAGCACCCAACTCAGCCGCGGCTGCCGCGCGTCAATGCCTCGCGGATTGACCAGGTATTCACACCGAAGGTCGGTAATTTGTACGTCGGCCGACGCCGCCAAGACACCGGACAAAAGAAGCAATGCCAAGTTCACGGGCTTTCTCCCTGCAAGCGTCCATCGAACGGACCACGCCCCGGGAGCCATTCTAGCAAGCGGCGGAAGCCACGCAAACCGGCCAGGAAAAGGGGTCGGAACTCTTTGATTCGGATGGTTCGACGTGTTAGGCTGTTTCCATGCCGAGACCTCCGCCGCGATGGATCGCGGGTGGCCCGATAGCTCGCCTATCAGGGCGGCGCAGCCGCAAAAGGCACCTGTTCGGCGCGGGTCTGCCACCCTGTTCGGCGCGGGTCTCCTGACCCCGCTCCACACGTCCCGGCAGTCCGTCACGCCGCAATCCTCGCTTCCCCTG
>CAYZWG010000096.1:4407-11802 GCA_964481605.1 uncultured Planctomycetaceae bacterium | reverse complement strand
GACCCCGCTCCACACGTCCCGGCAGTCCGTCACGCCGCAATCCTCGCTTCCCCTGCCTGATAGCACCCCGATAGCAAAGCTATCTGATCCGCCCGCCTGGAGGAAAGAAGAATGCCGATCCTCGTGGTTCAACCAACGCGATTTCGTTTCGCTTTTGCCTCGGCCGTGGCGGCCGTTTTCTTTTTTCTTCTTGCCGCGTCGCCCATCTCCCGGGCAGCGGGCGCCGGAGAACGAGAAAGCGTGGAGAAAGCCGCCGCCCGCGACCCGATTCTCACCTACACGCTTGCCCACGACGGCACGCCGGAGTCCTACGACGAGGCCATGGCCGTGGGCTGCCTCCAGGGGCTGGTCAATCGGGATTCCCCGCGGGTGTACGTTCTCTCGGCAAAGGACAACCGCCCCCGGGCCTGGCTCAAGGTTCTTTCCCGCCAAGGACGCTGGCTCCAGGGAAGAACACCCCAGCCGCTTGCCGACCTCGACGCGCTGGTCGAGTTGGCCCGGTCGCGGCTCAAAGGCGCCGTAATCTGGGACCCGGCCGTGCCGGCCAGCATCAACGTGGCCACCACGATCGCCGGCGTCGAGGACGGCGTGGTGCTCAGCCCCGAGTATGCCGACAAGTATCTTCCGCGTTGGAACCTGGCCGTGCTCGCCGATCTGCGAGGCCGTTTCACCGGCGCGGAGACCGGCAGCAAGAAGAACGACGCCTACCGTTGGGCGATCCGCCGGTATCTTGCCCGGGGCCGCTGCTCCGCTCACCTCTTCTGCCTCTACGAGGATTCCTTCTCTACCCGGGCACGCGGCGATATCGGTTACGTGCTCACCCGGGACTGGGCAGTGAAGAACCGGGCCTTCGTGTTCGACTTGTCTCCCTGGGCGGATGAAGTGCCCGGCGACGACCCCGGCCAGCGGCTGGGGACCGATCTGGCGACCTATCGCATGATGCTCGAAGCGATGCTCGGCCAGTCGGCCGGAAAGCAGATGACCGAGTTGGCCGGGTTCTTCGCCTTCGCCAAGTACAGCAACGTGGCGGGCCACGCGAGCGGGCACGACCCGGTCCCCACGGAATGGGAAACCGTCTGGCTGATCTCCCCCTACAACTGCTATCAGAACACGGTAGCCAGCGATTGCTACAACCAGTCGTTTCACAGCCAGGCGCCGCGGACGCCCCTCAAGCAAGGCCGTCCCGCCGGGCGGCCCACGCTCGCCAACAAGGCGTACGTGGCGATCCTGATGGCGGATTACGACTCGGCCACGCCCCTCTACCAGTTCATGCCCAACCACTGGGACGACCCCAACCGGGGCAAACTCCCGCTGGCCTGGGGCATCAATCCCAACCTGCTCGAAACGTATCCCGACATCATCAAGTATCTCTACCAGACGGCGACGCCCAACGATTTCTTCACCGCCGACGCCAGCGCCGCCGGATACATGAATCCGAACCGCGTGCGGAAGCAGTATTTGCCGCTGTTCGTCGAGCACAATCGGCGTTTCTTCCGGGAGGCCGACATGACGATCGCCCCCATGGTCCTCGACTGGGACCAGCCCTCGGACGACGTCAAGGACGCCTTCACCAAATTCGCCCCCGACGGCTTTGCCACGATCGTGATGGACCTGCACGGCAAGGGAGGCCGGAGCCCCACGCCTCAGCTTTGGAAGGGGATGCCGGTGGGGGAACTGATCAACTCGACCTGCAACTTCGCCGGGCCCGAGCAGGCGGCCGACGCAATGTACCAGTCCCTCAAGACGAAGCCCGCCGACGCTCCCGGGTTCTACTTCTTCCGCATCGTCTGGGTCGGCCCCAGCCAAGTCATCCGGACCATGGAGGTGCTTCGCAAGAAACACCCGCAACTGGAGGTCGAGCTGGTCGATCCCTACACGTTTTTCGATCTGTTCAAACAGCAGCAGGGTCGGTAGGCCGGGTCGCGACCCGGCATGGTGAAAACGCTTGCCCGATCAGCGCCGGGTCGCGACCCGGCCTACCGGTGAGGCACGGGATACCCTTCTTGCAAGGAGCAACGTGATGCACCCAGCGAAAACCCGGCCCGTCGTTCTCACGGTCCTCTTGCTGTTGGCCGGTGCGGCGGCGGCATCGCTGGTGGCGGCGGCGGAGCCGGCAGCCGACCTTGCGGCGGGGTTCACCGATCCACCCCCGTCGGCCCGGCCCTGGGCCTATTGGTGGTGGCTGGACGGCAACGCCAGCCGGGAGGGAATCACCCGCGACCTGGAGGAAATGAAGCGGCAGGGGATCGCCGGGGCCCTGGTCTTCGACGCGGGCGAGGGCAAGGGCTCGCCGGTGGGGCCGCGGTTCATGAGTGCCCCGTGGCGGGCGCTGTTTGCCCACACCGTGGCCGAAGCGGACCGGCTGGGATTGCAGCTCAGCCTGAATCTCTGTAGCGGCTGGGATTGCGGCGGCACCTGGGTCAAGCCCAAGGACGCCTGCCGCAAGCTGGTCCACGCGGAGGTGGAAGTGACCGGCCCACGCGAGCTTTCCCTGGTCCTGCCTTCGCCGCCGGTGGTCGACGGCGACTACCGGGACGTGGCCGTGGTGGCGTTCCCCGTGGCGGGCCCCGCGGCGCCGGAGTCGGCCGCCGGTTCGAGCGGGCGGAAGGAAGAGAAGCCCCCGGCCAAATCGGCCATCAAACACTGGCTGGTCAAGTCCGGCAACCAGGGACTGCGAGGGCTGCCGCTGGGCGTGCAGTATGAACAGGCGCCCTCGGTTCCCGGCGAGGTCGACTGCCAAGGCGGCTCGCTGGTGGACCTCTCGGGCAAGATGGACGCAAGCGGCCGGCTGCGGTGGGACGTGCCGCCGGGCCGGTGGACGATTCTGCGATTCGGCCACACCCTGCTGGGCGCCAAGACAAAGTGTACCAGCCCCGGTTCGCAGGGCTACGAGATCGACTTCCTCAGCGCCCAGGCGATGGACATGCACTTCGCGGCCACGGCGGCCAGGCTGCTCGATGAGATCGGCCCCGCCGCCGGCAAGACCCTGAGGTATTTTCACGACGACAGTTGGGAGGTGGGCAACCCCAATTGGACGCCCCGCTTTCCCGACGAGTTCAAGGCCCGCCGTGGCTACGATCTCTTGCCCTATTTGCCCGTGCTGGCCGGCAAGATCGTGGACAGCCGCGAGGTGTCGAACCGGTTCCTTTGGGATTTTCGCCGCACGATTGGCGACTGCATCGCGGACAACCATTACGGCCGCCTGGCCGCTTTGTCTCACGGCCGCGGCATTGGTACCCATCCCGAGTCGGGCGGGCCGTTCTTTCCCCAGATCGACGCGCTTTTGAACCTGGGAAAAAGCGATATTCCCATGGGGGAGTTCTGGGCCCGCCAAACCGAGCCCGACGGCCGGGTTGCCTGGACGGACCACTACTATCTGGCCGACACGATCAAGCAGGCGGCCTCCGCCGCGCACATCTACGGCAAGCCACTCTGCCAGGCCGAGGCCTTCACCACGATGGGGCCCAACTGGGAAAAAGACCCCTTCATGCTCAAGGACGTGGGCGACCGGGCGTTCTGCCAGGGACTCACCCGCAACGTGCTCTGCTTCTATGTCCACCAGCCCCGGCTGGACATCAAGCCCGGCTACCAGTGGGCCGCGGCGGGCACGCATTTCGACCGCAACATCACCTGGTGGAACCAGATCGACGCCTGGATCGACTACCTGTCGCGTTGCCAGTTTCTCTTGCAGCAAGGGCGGTTCGTGGCCGACGTCTGCTATTTCTACGGCCAGGACGTGCCCAATTTCGTGCCCGCCAAGTGGAAGATGAACCCGCCCCTGCCGCGGGGATACGATTGCGACACGATCAACGCCGAGGTGCTGCTCACTCGGGTGGAGGTCGCCGGCGGCCGGATCGTGCTGCCCGACGGAATGAATTATCGGATGCTGGTCTTGCCCCAGCGGGAGGCGATCGGGGTGGAGGTGCTGGGAAAAATCGCCGCCCTGGTCGAGGCCGGCGCCACGGTGGTCGGCCCCCGGCCGCGCCGGGCCACCGGCCTGCGAAACTACCCCGCCTGCGACGAGCGAATCAAGCAACTGGCCGAAAAGCTCTGGGGCCCGGGCGACGGCCGCACCGTCAAGCCGCGCCGCGTCGGCAAGGGGCGAGTCGTCTCTGGCCAGACGCCGGGCCAACTGCTGGCCGCGGACGGCATCGGGCCCGACTTCGCCTACACCAGCGGGCGCAAGGACACGCAGTTGGACTACATCCACCGCACCTTGCCGGCGGGGGAAATCTACTTCGTGTCGAACCAAAAGAACCGTGAGGAACAGGTGCAATGCACGTTCCGCACCAGCGGGAAAGCTCCCCAGTTGTGGGATCCCGATTCGGGTCGGATGGTTCGCCAGGTGGTTTACACAGTTGAAGGAGGCCGCACCACCTTGCCCCTGCGGCTCGACCCTCGCGGCTCGGTGTTCGTCGTCTTCCGTGGGCCCCCGACCGGGCGGCGGATCGTCTCCCTGGCGCGAGACGGCCGGGCAATCTTTCCCGGCGCACCGGCCGAAGCCGCTGATCTTGCCGCGGTCGAAGTGCTGCCGGACGTGGACCACGCGATTCAGCTTCGCGCCTGGCGGCCGGGCAAGTACGAGTTGGTCGCGTCCGACGGCCGAACGGCCCGGGTCGAGGTGGAGCAGGTGGCACCGCCGTTACCCCTTGCCGGGCCGTGGGAGGTGCGTTTCCCCCCGGGCTGGGGCGCGCCGGCGTCGGTCGTGTTCGAGAAACTGGCCTCTTGGACGCGGCACGCCACACCGGGCGTGAAATACTTCTCCGGCACGGCCACCTACCGCAAGGAGTTCGATCTGCCGGCCGAGTTGGTCGCCGGCAGCGACTCCCTCTGGCTCGACCTGGGCGAGGTGAAAAACCTGGCCCAGGTTTCGCTCAATGGCCGAGAGTTGGGCGTCCTCTGGAAGCCGCCCTTCCGCGTGGAGGTCACCCGCTGGGTGCGGCCGGGAAAGAACCGGCTGGAGGTCAAGGTGACCAACCTCTGGCCCAACCGGCTGATCGGCGACCAGTTCCTGCCCGAAGACCGGCGGCTGGCGCACACCAACGTGAAGAAGTTCACCAGAGACTCGCCGCTGATGGAATCGGGGCTTCTCGGTCCGGTGCGAATTCACGCGACCCAAGGGCGGGAAGTCGCCTTCTGAGGCGAATCGATGCGGCCGAATTTTCCGTGGAAGAGGATTTTCCTGACCGTCACGGATTTGGGGGAGGGTCAGTGACCAAGGAGAATCCCCACCGGGCTTGCCCCGGTGGATTGCGGGTTTGACAACTACGGCGGGGTCAGGAGACCGGCGCCAAACAGGCTGGCTTGACAACCCCCACCGGCCCAGGGTCGGCGGGGAGGAACCCTATGTCTCACCAGGAGCAACGATGACCACTCCAACACGGCCAGGCGACGGGCCCCGTCGTTGCAGGCGGGATTTCTTGAAGCAAACCTCGACCGCCGCGGCCTCGCTCACTCTGGCCGGCAGCCTGGCCGTCGCCCGCGCTGCCCATGCCGGTGGCGACGAGATTCTGCGGGTGGGGCTGATCGGCTGCGGCGGCCGCGGCAGCGGGGCCGCGGTCAACGCCCTCCATGCCGACCGTCAGGCCAAACTCGTGGCCATGGCCGACGCCTTTGACTGGCGCCTTTCCGCCAGCCTCCAGCGGATCAAGACGATCAAGCCCGACCAGGTGGCCGTCGATCGGGACCACCAATTCGTCGGTCTGGGGTCGTACCGGCAGTTGCTCGATAGCGGCGTGGACGTGGTGCTGATCACCGTGCCCTCGCACTTCACGCCGATCTATCTCAAGGCGGCCATCGACGCCGGCAAGCACGTCTTTTGTGAGAAGACGCACGCCGTGGACGCCCCGGGCGTGAAAATCGTCGCGGAAGCCGCCGAGACGGCCCGAAAGAACGGCCTCTCCATGGTCTCGGGCCTGGCCTGGCGCTACCACACGGGCGTGCGGGAGACGATGAAGCGGGTCCACGACGGGGCCATTGGAGAAATCGTGGGCATCCAGGAAATCTGCAACACGGGTTCCTTGCGGAGCCTGCCGCGGCGGCCCGGCATGACGGAGATGGAGTACCAAATCTACGACTGGTACGACTTCAACTGGCTTTCGGCCGACCTGCCCGGTTTGAACATGGTCCACAACGTCGACAAGGGCGCCTGGGCGATGCGCGACGAGCCGCCCGTGAAGGCCTGGGGCATGGGCGGGCGGGAAGTCCGCAAGGGACCCACCTTCGGCGACGTCTACGACCATCACGCCACGGTCTACGAGTATGCCAACGGGGTGCGAATGCACGCCTATTGCCGCCAGATCAACGGCACCCGGGCGGAAATCTCCGACAAGTTCGTGGGCACCAAGGGCCGCTGCGACCTGCTCCGCCACACCATCCAAGGCCAGACCAACTGGCGCTACCAGGGACCCCCCTGCAACCGCTTCGATCTGGAACACGTCGCCCTGTTTTCCGCCATTCGCTCGGGCAAGCCGATCAACAACGGCCTCTACATGGCCCGCAGCAGCCTGCTGGCGTTGATCTCGACCTGGTGTTCCCACACGGGTGAAGAGATCACCTGGGAGCAGGCCCTGAACTCGAAGATGCAGGCGAATCCCAAGCGGTACGCCTTCGACGCCGACCCGCCCGCCATGCCCGGTCCCGACGGCAACTATCCCATCGCCGTGCCCGGGGTAACCAAGTTCTTCTGAGTCCGCCGGGACGTGCGGCGTTTCGCTCCTCGCTCGGCGTTTTCGACGGGGTCGGGAGACCCGCGCCGAACGTCAGTACCTCGGCGTTTTCGGCGGGGTCGGGAGACCCGCGCCGAGTGCTGCGCCGGCTCAATTCAACGGGGACCCCGGCCGCTGGGTCGTGCTCAAGGAGGCTTCTTGTGCGGGGGTGCGGTGTTGGGACTTTTCCGTCTGGCGGTCGAGAGAAATCCCCTCGGTAATGAACGTCTCCACCGTTTTCACCTCTTGTCGGCCGATCAAGCGGCGCAGCCGCCAGCCGAGGTTTGTCTTTCGATACATCAGCAGTTGGGGGATGGGTCCGCCGCCGGTGAGTTCCCGACCCAGCTCCCGCTGCCGGTCGAAGTCGACCGCGGCGAAGCTCACGCGCTTGAGCACCCCGCGCTGGCGAAGCTTGGGAATGACTTTCTCCTTCATCTCCACGCAAGCCGGACACCACGTCGCCCCCACCAGCACCACCATTGGCTTGCCGGTCTGCGTGGTCGCTTTCCACGCCTGTGCGTAATTGTCCTTTTCACCGGCAGTCAATGAAACCTGCAACAAAATCACCAGGGCCAGACTCTTCACTGGACTCTCCTTTTCCGCTCGTTAGATGAACGCCTCGATCGCCATGGATTCGTTCGGCGCGGGACTGCCCGCCCCGTTTGGCGCGGGTCTCCCGACCCCGCCG
>CAYZWG010000096.1:0-4307 GCA_964481605.1 uncultured Planctomycetaceae bacterium | reverse complement strand
AGCAGGCCGCCGGCCAAGCGATGCACAAAGCGTGGGGGCATGGCGCGCCGATCTCCGCAATCCTCGAAATGCCGTGTGGCCGACCGTAGAACGTCGCCGCGGAAAGCTCCAGGGCGATCGAAGCCGGCCGTCCGCTCTTGGGTGGGTGTGCTTCTTGCGCGTTTCCGTGGGAGCGAAGCAATCAGCAGGTGGGCGCTCCAACAACGCGCCTGGCCGCTGCCGGGTCAAAACGCGGCGCGGCCAAAATCATCCCGCCCGCGCCGGCGACCCGGTGGGCCGCTTCGTCCGCCGGGGCGAAAATTCACCCCGGCGGAACCTCCCAGTCTAGCGGCGGAAAATGCCGACACAAGGGGCTCTGCAAAATTTGCATCAAGTGTAATTCATGGGCATTTTTGGAATGATAAGGCGACTTTGCGTCCTAAGGAGGGAGTGCCGATTAGGCTGAGGGAGTACTCAATTCGTGGGATGCCGCGTGCCCCACCGCGTACGAAAATCCGTTTTCCCGCAGAAGTCTGTAGGCTTTAGCCGCCGGTTCGCAACCGTGCCGACGACGCAACCCCCACAAACGGCCGGTCACGTCTTGGTGGTTCCCTGCCGCGTCCGATATAATCACGGGGCCTTGCTCACATGCTACCGGAATGCTGCAACAGGTCTCTCCAACTCCTCGAAGTCCCGCTCGTGAAGCTCCGCCTCGGTTTAGTCGGCCTCGGACCCGCCTGGGAGAAGTGCTATCGACCAGCGCTTTTGGCGATGCAGGACCGCTTCGAGGTCCGTGCCGTGTTTGAGCCGGTGACCCACCGCGCGCAACTGGTGGCCTCGGAATTCGGCGGCACCACGGTGGAAGGGGTTCGGGCGTTGGCCCACCGCGAGGAGGTCGACGCCCTGCTGGTCCTCTCGCCCGGCTGGCACGGTCCGCTTCCGGTCTACGCTGCCTGCGACGCGGCCAAGGCGGTCTACCTGGCCTCGGGCTTGGACCTTGGGTCGGAGGAAGCAGCGTGTCTGAGCGGCGCGGTCCGCCGGGCGGGGATCGACTTCGTGGCCGAGTTTTCTCGCCGGCACAGCCCGGCCACGCTGCGGTTGAAGGAACTGATTGCCACCGCGTTGGGCCCGCCGAGGCTCGTTTTCTGCCACCTCCGCCAGCCGGTCGAGGCGGGGACCGGCCGCCCCGGGCCCAACGGTCCGGCCCCTTCGGCCAACAAGGAGTTGATCGAACTGGTCGATTGGTGCGGCTACGTGATCGGCCGTCCGCCCCGCTGGGTCACCGGCACGGCCCACCAGGCGGCTCGCTGCGACGGCGATTCCGATTACCGCATGATTTCCCTCGATTTTTCCGAGCAAGACACACCGGGCACGGGGCCCGTGGCCCAGATCAGTTGCGGGCGGTACATTCCCTCGCGTTGGAGCGAGGCGGTGGCCTATCGCCCCCAGGCGTCGATGCAGATTTCCTGCCGGCGGGGGATCGCGTTTCTCGATCTGCCCAGCAGCCTGATCTGGTTCGACGAGGCGGGCCGGCACCAGGAAGCGTTGGAGTCGGAACGCCCGGTGGGGCAACAACTGTTGATGCAGTTTTTCCGCGCGGTGACCAGCCTGGTGGCGCAGACCTCCGACCTGGATGATGCCTGCCGAGCCTTGCAAATCGTGGAGGCCGCCGCCGAGAGCCACCGCCAGGGCCGGCGGATTGCGCTTTTGGACTGCTAACGGCCGGCTGCCGGGTCGGTGTGGTCGTTGGGCCAGGGGCCTTCCAGCGACTGGTAGTCGGGGGCGATTTGCCGGCTGAACATGGGGTCCTTGTCGTAGGGGTCCCAGCCGGGAATGTGGCGTGGCAGGCCCCGCTTGCGGGAAATCTCTTCCCACATTCGGGCGTAGGCGTCGCTGCTGTCGATCGATTTGCCGGCCGCCTTGTCCCACTCGTAGACCTTGCCCAAGCGATAGCTTTGCGCGCCCATGGTCACGGTTACTACCGCGGCGGCGCCCAGGTCGGGTGGGTTGTTGCAGGCCTGCTGGTCGCCCTTCTGGATCGCTGCCAGGAAGTTTTCCCAGTGGGCCCGGGTCTCGTCCGAGGGACGTTCCGCACTGACGTGCATTTCCTTGGGCTTGCTGGTTCGGGTCACTTGGGGCCGCTCGGGGTAGAAGTCGAACCCGTCGGACGTTCCCGCGGCCGACCTGTAAGGGAACACGATCGTGCCGTGGTGCCCGCGGACGCAAACCTCCAGGGGGCGAATCTGGCTGCACATCGTGGCCGAGATGAGCACCTGCAGGCCGGCGTCGTAGTCGGCGATGATGGTGGCCGTGTCGGGCACCTGGCGGCCGTCGTATTCAAGAAAGATTCCGCCGCCGCCCGCCACGCGACGAGGATAGCGAACCCCCAGGGCCGTCAAGATCTGCGTCATCCGGTGAACGAACAGGTCGGTATAAAGACCCGAGCCGAACGGCCAGAACCGGCGCCACTGGCCGAACACCGCCCGGTCGAAGGGCATCTGCGGCGCCAGGCCGAACTCGGTCCCCAGGAACATCTTCCAGTCGATGTTCTTGGGCGTCATGTCGCGGGAGAGGGCGTAGTAGCGCCACTGGCCGATGCCGCTGTTGCGGTAGTAATGGGTTTGCCCCTGGATGACCTTGCCGCAATGCCCTTCGCGGAGGAACTGGTTGGCCGCCTTCCAGCGGCCGTCGGAGGTGCCCTGCACGCCCACCTGCATCACCTTTTGCGACTTTTTCCAGGCGGCCACCACGTCCTGGGCCTCCTGGATCGTATGGGTCATCGGCTTTTCGCAGTAGACCGCCTTGCCCGCCTGTAGTGCCGCGATGGTGATCTTGGCGTGCCAGTGGTCGGGGGTGGCGATGCAGACCACGTCGATCTTGTCGCCGTGGACCAGGTCGCGGTAGTCGCCGGTCTTGACCACGTCGGTGCCCACGGCCTTGCGGATCATCTCGGCAGCCTTGTCGCGGTTCTTGTTGTACACGTCGCAGACGGCGACCGCTTCGATCGGCAGCCCGTCGTTCTGCATGTTGCAGACGGTCTTGATATGGGCGCGGCAGCGGCCCCCCGTGCCGACAAACGCCACCCGCAGCTTGCCGCCGGGGTTGGCGGCCCGAATCGGGGCGGGGGCGGAAACCAAGGCCCCGGCGGCCGCGGTCGCGGCGGCACCGGTCTTGAGGAAGGAACGGCGGGAAACGTGGTCGTGGGTCATGCGTGTTGCTCCTCGTGGCAGACTAGTGTGACGAACACTCGTGGTGGGGTGGAACAATCCCCGCAAGACACGGGCGGGGAAGGCGGGCCCTCTGGACAGTGCCGCTATTTTAGCCGAACCGATGCCCTGCAACACCCCCGCGCGACCCCCACGGAGCGTCGCCACCCGCTGGCCCGACCTCTTGCCGGCTGCCGCCGTAGGGTGGGTGCTCTGCACCCACGCGATGCGCCGACGTAGTTCCTGCGTGCGTGCCGAGCACGCACCCTACGAATCTGCCGCCGGGTGCAGGTTCAAGAACCTGGGCCACCCGTGGACTGGAGCGCGAACGTTGCGTTTGGGCTCTTATCCGCCGGGCAAGTTGGCCAGCGGGATGACGTAGAAGAGCACGGCGAAGAAATGGAGGACGCTTCCGGCCAGGACGAAGACGTGCCAGATCGCATGGCCGTAGGGCAGCCGTTGCCAGGCATAGAATACCGTCCCCAGGGTGTACGCCGCGCCGCCGGCGGCCAAGAGGACCATTCCCGCTGGGGCAAGCGAAGAGAGCAACGGCTTGATGGCGGCCACCACGACCCAACCCATGCCCAGGTACAACAGCAGCGAGGCGAGCCTGGATCGACGTTGGAGAGCCGCCTGAAAGAGAATTCCCAGCAGCGCGATCCCCCAAATCGTGCCCAACAGCGACCAACCCCAAGGACCGCGGAGATTGACGAGCGTGAACGGCGTATAGGTGCCGGCGATCAGAATGAAGATGGCCGCGTGGTCGAGCCTTCGCAAGAATGCTCGTGCCCCGACGTGGGGGGTAGCGTGGTAAACAGCGGACGCCAGATAGAGCAGCACCAGCGAGCCGCCAAAAACGCTACAGCCGACGATGTGCCATGCGTTGCCGAACCGGCTGGCCAGCACCGTCAGCACGACCAACCCGCCGATCGCCAGCAGGGCGCCGGCACCGTGAATCACCGTGTTGGCGATTTCCTCACCGGGGTGGAATCGAGGTGCACAGCATTCAGCGCTCATGCAGTGAGGTTTGCCTCTTCGTTTCGTCGATCAGGTCCGTCGGCCTACGTTCTTACTGGACTTTTGCAAACTCCTCCCCTCTCCCTCTGGGAGAGGGGCCGGGGG
>CAYZWG010000095.1:12541-14997 GCA_964481605.1 uncultured Planctomycetaceae bacterium | reverse complement strand
GGGCTGCCTGCGCCAACCTTTGATCGGGTTGTTGATAAGCATTGATTGATTTTTGGTGCGGACCTATAATCTCGGCCGGAATTCGGCGGTGGCGGAAATATACATCAGTTAGGCAATGTTCTTTCGCTACTGCCGCTGTGGTACGTTGGATGCGTCGAACTGGTGGATACCCCTTGGTCGAAAAGGAAGGTGAGTGATGGCAGAAACGTCCCCGGGTCAGATTCGGCGAGATACTACGCAGTGCGTGGGAAACACGCCCTTGGTGCAACTGCGCCGGGTGGCCGACGGCTGTGTGGCCACCGTGGTGGTGAAAATGGAGAGCGCCAACCCCCTCTGGAGTGTGAAGGACCGCATCGGCCGGGCAATGATCGAGGCCGCCGAGCGGGACGGGCTGATCCACGACGACACCGTGGTGATTGAGCCGACCAGCGGGAACACGGGGATCGCGCTGGCCTTCGTTTGTGCGGCCCGGGGCTACCGGCTGATGGTCACCATGCCGGAGAGCATGAGCCTGGAGCGGCGGCGGATGCTGAAGGCGTTGGGGGCGGAACTCGTGCTGACGCCCGCGGCGGAAGGGATGCCCGGGGCGGTCCGCAAGGCCGAACAACTTGTGGAGGCCAACGCCAACTATTTCATGCCCCAGCAGTTCAAGAATCCGGCCAACCCGGAAGTGCACCGCACCACGACGGCCGAAGAAATCTGGCGTGATACCCAGGGGCAAGTCGACATTGTCGTGTCGGGCGTGGGCACGGGCGGCACAATCACGGGGGTGGGGGAGGTGCTGAAGGCCCGCAAGCCGGGGGTCAAGATGGTGGCCGTGGAGCCGGCCAACAGCCCGGTGATTTCGCAGAAGCGGGCCGGCCAGGAACTGAAGCCGGGCAAACACACGATCCAAGGAATCGGAGCCGGATTCATCCCGGACGTGTTGAACCTGGAGATTGTGGACGAAGTGGTTCAGGTGGAGGACGAAAACGCCACGGCGACGGCCCGGCGGCTGGCCAAGGAAGAGGGCGTGATGTGTGGGATCAGTTCGGGTGCGGCCGCCTGGGCAGCGATTGAGGTGGCCCGCCGTGAGGCGAATCGCGGCAAGCTCGTGGTGGCGATTCTGCCCGACCTGGGCGAACGCTACCTTTCGACCAAGCTCTTTCCGGAGTAGTCCGTTGGCGGTTGGGCAGTCGGCTGGCGCAACGGGTTGACCGGGTGGTTGGTCCGAGCGAAAACGAGGAGAGGAGCACGGTCGGCGGCCGGAGAAGACAAGAAACGAACGAAGCGGCCCCTTGCCTCGGGCAGGGGGCCGCTTTTCTTGTCGTAAGAGAAGTTGCACTTCGGGACTTACGACCGGGGTTTTCTCGATTTCCGATTGCTCAGCAGCCGCAACCAGCGGGCTCGCAGCAGGCGGGCTCGCAGCAGGCGGATCGGCAGCAGCGTTTGGCGGCACAGCGGGCCTTCAGCCGAGCGAAGAAGCCGCAACGGGGCTTGCAGCAGGTGGGCTCGCAGCAGGCCGGCTCGCAAGCGGCCGGGGCGCAGGGCGCGGGCTCGCAGGCCGGGGCGCAGGGCGCGGGCTCACAGGCCGGGGCGCAGGGGGCGGGCTCGCAGCAGGCGACCTTCGAGCAGTGCCGGGCGGCGTGACGGGCCTTCAGCCGAGCCAACAGACCGCAACGCGGCTTGCAGCAGGTGGGCTCGCAGCAGGCCGGCTCGCAAGCGGCCGGGGCGCAGGGCGCGGGCTCGCAGGCCGGGGCGCAGGGCGCGGGCTCGCAGCAGGCGGCCTTCGAGCAGCGCTTGGCAGCGCAACGGGCCTTCAGCCGGGCCAACAGACCGCAACGCGGCTGGCAGCAAGTGGGCTCGCAGCAGGCCGGCTCACAAGCCGCCGGCTCGCAAGCCGCCGGCTGACAAGCGGCGGGCTCGCAGCAGGCCGGCTGGCAACAACCCTTGTGGCCGAACAGGTGGGCATCCGCGTTGGAGGCCACCGCGAAAACGGCGGCAACGGCCAACGCCGAAAGGATGACACGACGCTTCATGGGAGAGACTCCTTGTAAGGAAGAACCCGGGGAACGCTTTCCGAATACACGTCAGCCGCCGGCCCGTTTTCTGCTGAGCTTCCCGAATGAGGAAGGTTGGCAAGCGGGGCGCGACGGGTAGTCCACAGCGGCCCGAGCAGCCTGCGGAGGCTACACGGTCTAGCACCAATCTAGCGAATTCTATCGACGGTGCGGCGGTCTTTTCTTAACTAGACGGCCCATTTTCGCCATGGGTCGCAGATTCCAATCTCGCATTGTGGGGGTTGTGGGGGTGTTGCGGATCGTGGGGGCGGGACAATGGGTTTTGGGCAGGCTGGCACGCGTTGGGCGGGGAGAGCTGCGGTTCGGCCAGTGGCTCGGTCGGGAGACCGGCCACAACATGAGGGAGACCGGCCACAACATGAGGGAGACCGGCCACAACATGAGGGAGACCGGCCA
>CAYZWG010000095.1:0-12441 GCA_964481605.1 uncultured Planctomycetaceae bacterium | reverse complement strand
ACCGGCCACAACATGAGGGAGACCGGCCACAACATGAGGGAGACCGGCCACAACAGCTCGGTCGGGAGACCGGCCACAACATGAGACCTCGGGCCGTGGGGTGGCTCGGTCGGGAGACCATCCACGACATGGTAGCCGGAACAGGGGGGTGGGAGACCAGGCGGAAGATGTGTTGCGTGGGGCGTGGCGGCTCGATAAATTGCCTGGGCGACGGACGGATTGCCGCCAGTCGAGAGATCGGCTTACGGTCGATTCGCGTCGCGGGCACGCTCCAACCGGCAGCGTCGATCGGCCGGATCTGGCTTGCGTGCTCGACAAAGCTTCCGTGCTCGATAAAGTTGACGAAATCCGCAGTTGCCGCTTCTTCGGCCCTTTTTTGGAAAGATCTCCGGGAAACATCCGCCGGGTGCACCCCGCACGACACGTTGTCCGACCTACGTTTTTTGGTGGGCCCAAGCTTGTGCCGAATGAGCCAAGTGTCTTGGGATACATCGGGACCGCGTGAGGCGACCACCTCGCAGGGTTTTTGGTAGGCCCAGGCTTGTGCCCGATGTGCCAGCTTTTTTGGGATACATCGGGACCGCGTGAGGCGACCACCTCGCTGGGTTTTTGGTAGGCCCAAGGTCGTAAGGGGCTTTATCGGCCGGCCGGCGCTGGTGCGGAAGCCGCCGGCCGCAATGGCGGAACACGAGACGATTCGTGGAAAGGATCGACATGGAAACCCGAGTGAAGAGTTCGACTCCCCTGTATTCGACATTGGCAGAGGACCCCGATCTAAGGGCGATTGTGGAGATGTTCGTGGAGGAGATGCCGGGCCGGATCGCCGGTTTGCTGGAGTGCCTGGAAAGGTCGGACTGGGAAGCCCTGGGCCGGGCGGCACATCAGCTCAAGGGGGCGGCCGGGAGCTATGGATTTTCCGCCATTTCGCCTTCGGCCGCTGAAGTGGAAGAGGCCGCGAAGGGGTCGCTGCCGGAGGAGGACATTCGCTCGAAGGTGGCAACCCTGGTGGACCTCTGCCGCGCGGCTCGCGGGGGGGTTCCCGAGTGATCGTTGCCCCCCGCAGCGGTCAGAGGCGCACCTGTGTGCGACCGCGGTCGAGGTTGAAACAGACCCACATCTGCTGCCCCTTGGGGGTCCACGTGTCCGGCTCGAGGTCGATCGGCCGGGCAACCTTCCGCAGCGGCTTCCCGTCGTCGAGGCGGGGCGGGGCGGGCGTGCTGCCCGGCGGAACGTCCACGGCCAGGGTAAACCGCTCGGCGGCAAAGGGGGCTTCGAGCACCACGGTGTTGGCGTGTCGCTGGATGCGGGTCAACTCGCGGGCGGCCCAGTATCGGGCGATTTCGCTGAGCTTCATCCAGAGGAGGTGATCGAATCGCGCGTCGAGCCGGGCGACCACCTGCTGAAAGATGTGGAAGCCCAATTCTTGGCCGTTGAAGTAGAGCCCGGGCCAGTGGCAAACCATGATCGCCGGCTCGCCCCGGGCGATCACGTCGACCATACGGCCGGAGGCCAGATCGGGGGCAATGAACCGATCCGCGCTGCCCGGCGTATCGCCGTCCCAGCCGCCAAACCAGTCGCCGGTGCAGCCGATGATGGAGACGACGCAGCGGGGGTCGCTGCCGTCCAGCCCGGCGGCGTACTGTACCTGGGGCGCGACACTTCGTTGGTCGGTGTACAGATGGCGGAAATAGTGGGGCACCTCGACCGCGTGGACGTCGCGACACGCCTGGAGCGTGGCCTGGGCCAGCTCGGGCAGCACGCGGTTGCCGAACCCGCCCGGGGTGGTGATTCCCTGGCAAGGCAAATCGACGTTTTTGAGAACCTTCAGCGCGTAAGCCATGTAGTGGGCCAACTCGTCGACCGACTTGCCGTCGGACCAGCGCCAATTCTCCATGAAATACTCGCCGGGGTCCTGGAAGGGGCGGCCCGTCTTCGTGTCGATCACACGGGTGTGGCTGACCATTTCGGGGTGGATATCCCACTGGGGCACGATCTGTTGGTGCACCAGCTCGAGGCTCTGGCGAAGCTCGTCGGCCGACCATCCGGGGAGAAACCGGTCGAGCCAGCCCACGCAGGCGGGGTAGGGGACGACGCTGAACTTTCCCTTCACGCCCCGCTCGCCGCACCACTGGGCGAACCGCCGCAGAAAGTCGTCGGGAATCTCGCGCGGCCACTGTCGCCAGGGTTTTTGATAGGCATCGCGGTGGGGCCAGGTCTGGGCAAACTGGGGCATGGCGAAGTGCGCCAGATTGGCCAGGCAGGTCGAATCGTCGATGATCAGCGAGACGGGCACGCGGGCGGCCGGGTTGAGCACCTGGACGCCGTCGGGCGGGGCAGGCCGCTGGCCGGGCAATTGGGCCAAGGCCTGGCGGGAGTGCCATAGTCCGGCACCGGCCAGGCCCCCGCCGGCCGTTGCGGCCACACCGGCCCGCAGAAATTCGCGACGAGAAGGGGTCCACATCACATGACCTCCGTCCGGGGAAGGTGGATGGCGGCGGATCAGTTGTCCCGGTGGGGTGCCGACTTGTTCTTTTTCCGCCGCCGTATCCACCAGAAGACGGCCGCCAAGGCAACCAGCGGCACGCCCACCATTCCGCCAACCTGGACCCACGCCGCCAGGAGCAGGATCTTGTGGATCAGGTCGTTGTGCTGGTCGGCCGATTTGGGCAACTGGTCGGCGTACTCGGCGACGTGGTGCAGCAGGCTGACGGCCAAGGATGCCTGGGGGATTTCCTGGTGGCACCCGAGGCAGACGCCCTGGCGGTTGATGCGAGCCCGCTCCTGGTTGTTGAGGGGGCGCGAGCCGGTGAAGTGGTGGCCCACCGTCTGCAGTTGTTTGCCGTCTTCGGAGACGAACCGCGACCAGTCGTCGGTCAGTCCTTCGATGGGCTCCATCTGGGTTTGCACGTTCTGCGGCAGGATATGGCCGTCGGGCGTTTCCAGGTCGACCACCACTTTTTTGTCGAGGGGCCGGGTATCTCGCCCGCCGTCGATTCCGTAGCCGAGCGCTTTTTCCGAGGCGTGGCAGGACTCGCAGTTTCGCGCGCCGGCGGAGGTGGTGTGGGGCGTGGTGGGGCTCATGTCCAGTGCCAACTGTCCTTCCTCCCCGGACCCCTCGGCGTCGGCCATGGTGCGGAAGATGTGGTTCAAGAGGACGGTCTGGCCGTCGGCTGCGACGATCGTGATCGATGGTTGGCAGCCGGGCGCGACGGGGGAGACGCGGCCTTCGCCATTGACGCCCAGGGGCGGATCCTCCCAGCGGAGGTACGATCGCTGCTCCTCGATCTTGCCGGGGATTTGCAGCTCGTAGTCGCCTTCCCCCCGGTCGGCCATGCACTCGGGCCGCATGTGCTGGTGTCCGGCGGCGAGCCAATCGAAGCTGGTTTTTCCTTGCGAGTAGTCGACCTTCACGTGGCAGCCGTAGCACTGCGGCACCCAGGCCGAATGGCAGGTGTAGCATTCCATCCGAGCCAGGTGGGGCGCGATGTTGACCATCGCTACCCGAGCCGCCTTGCTCAACTCCTTGTTACGCTTCACCAGCTTGAGCGGATCGAGCGTGAGGTCCTTGCCGGCGGCGGTGTGGACGACGACCTGGTCGCCCCGGCGAACGACGTTGCCGTAGGGGTTTCCCCTGGCGGTGAGCAGGTAGCCGTCATGTTTCGGGTAGATGGTTCCCTGCCGTTGCCTGGGGAGGAGGTCGTCCCGTGTTCCTCGCGGCGGCCCGGTGGCGGCCTGCTCCTGGAACTCGTCGCCAAAGCCGATGGGCAGTTCCCAGGGAAACGCCTGGGGGGTGCCGTGGCAGTCGGCGCATTCGATTTCCACGGCAGCCAGGTTGGCCGCGGCGAGGAATCCGTCGCTGTGGACGTCGTTCGTGGTGTGGCAGTCCTGGCAGAGCATTCCCCGCTGGTAGTGAATGTCCTGGTGCATGGCGATGTAGTGTTTCGTGTGCAGCGCCGGCTGCCCTTCGCCGTCGGCGGCGAAGGGCGAACGGTAGGCGGTTTCCATCAGCCCTTGAAAGGAGACGCCGATTCGCTTGCCGCGATCGTGGCAGGTGGTGCAGGTTTCCACGGGGATGCCGCTGTACTGGTGGCCATGCACGGTGACCTTGGCCTCCCGGGTGGCCTGGATGGAATGCACCAGGGCATGGCCCGGTTGGTCGTGGGGGATGCTGGGATCGCCGCCTTCGTAGAATCCTTCGTTGCCGTAGGGGAGATGGCAACTCGAGCAACCCATGCCGCGATAGTCGCCGCGAACCTGGCGGCCCTTGACCGCGTGGTGGCACCGCAAGCACTGGTTTCGGAGATAGGTGAAGACGGCCCCTTGGGGATGGTCTCGCAACTGGCCGAGGTCGGTCAGCGCGGCGGGCAAGGCCTCGTGCCGGTCGACGAAGACCTGCGGCTGGAGCGCCTTGAGCCGTTCCATGTAGGCCCGGTAGACGTCGGTGCCGATGCGGAGCGAGGGATCGTCAGGATTCTCCACGGCGTAGTTGCCGTAAAGGTGTTGGTAGCCGGTGAGCGAGCCGAAGGTCCAGGTGGTGCCCTGGATTTTGCCCGCCTCGGTCATCATCAGGCTCTGCCACTGGGTGTGGGTGTGATCGGGATGGCAGCGTCCGCAGGTTTTCTGATTGACCCAGGGGCTGCCGGGATCGGGATAGAACTCGCCGCCGTGGGCGATTTCCTTGTCGGTGGCCTTGGGGTCACCCTTGTGGCAAACAACGCAGCCGGCCGGATCGCCGCGGACCTGGCCCAGGTCGAGGATTTCCTCCATCATCTGGGAGCCGGACTGGCGGATCGGCTCGATGCCCTGATGGCACTGGAGACAGCCGGAGCCGGCTGGTGGGACTTCCGCGGGGGAGACCGTGGCCAGCGAGAGAGTGAGAACAACCGCCGAAACACAGCGGGGGAAAAACGGCCGCATGGGAAGTGCTCCTGGAATCAAACACCGGTGAGGCGGTCAGCGGAATCGCCGCGGGAGACAGTCTAGCAGGCGGGCCGGGGTTCTCAACCCGCGGATCGTGGTCGAGGCGACGGGAGTGGGGGCGAGTCATCCGCGGTCGTGGGCGGATCGTGTTGTGGGAAAGCGGTGCTTTGGTTGAGAGGAGATAGGATTTTGTGTGGCGGGTTCCCAAGCTGGAGCTTGGGAACCAGGTTGTGAGGCTGGAGCTTGGGAACCAGGTTGTGAGGCTGGAGCTTGGGAACCAAGTTGTCGCTGCACCTATCGATCTTTCCGTGGCGACCGGATTTTGTCAATCGGACTTGGTGAAATAAGGGGCGTGTTTCGAGTTGTCGAAACAAGTGGAGGGTGTTTGGAAGGTTGAGCGGGGGCGGGACAATGGGAACGCCGGCTTTGGTCGATCGCACCGTTGACACTGTTGGGAGCGACTCCTAGAATACGGGATTCTACCCCAGTGAATGGTCCACACTCTACCCTTTTCAACACGGAGTTGGAGGAAGCCGCAGATGGCAGAAGAACAATCTGGCCACATCGTCAACGTGATGAAAGAGGAACGGCTGTTCCCGCCCTCAGAAGAATTTTCCCGCAAGGCGAGGGTGGGGTCGGCGGAGGAGTTTGAGAGGCTTTGGAAGGCGGCGGCCGACGACCCCGAGAAGTTTTGGGGTGAGTTGGCCCAGGAACTTCATTGGTTCAAGCCGTATGACAAAGTGCTCCAGTGGGACGAGCCATTTGCCACGTGGTTTGGCGGGGGCCAGACCAATGTTTCGTACAATTGTCTGGACGCGCACCTGGGCACCGCCCGGGCGAACAAGGCGGCATTGATCTGGGAAGGAGAGCCGGGCGACGTTCGCGTGCTCACCTACCGGATGCTCCACCAGGAAGTGTGCAAGTTTGCCAACGTGCTGAAGAAGCTGGGGGTGGGCAAGGGGGACGTGGTTTCGATCTACATGCCGATGGTCCCCGAATTGGCGATTGCGATGCTCGCCTGTAGCCGCATCGGCGCGGTCCACTCGGTGGTTTTCGGCGGGTTTTCGGCGGAGGCGATTGCGGATCGCAACCACGACGCATCGGCCAAGTTGCAGATCACGGCCGACGGCGGATGGCGCCGGGGCAAGCAACTGCCCTTGAAGCAGACGGTCGACACCGCCTTGGAGAAGTCACCCACGGTGGAGAAGTGCATCGTGCTGCGACGGGTGGGCAACGAAGTGCCGATGACCGAGGGCCGCGATTATTGGTGGCACGAGTTGATGGAAGAGGCGCCGCTTGATTGTCCCGCCGAGCCGATGGACTCCGAGGCGCCCCTGTTTATTCTTTACACCTCCGGCTCGACCGGCAAGCCCAAGGGGGTCAAGCACACCACGGCGGGCTACAACCTGTTTGCCAAGAAGACGTTCGAGTGGGTTTTCGACTATCGCGACGAGGATGTTTTCTGGTGTACGGCCGACATCGGCTGGGTCACCGGGCACAGCTACATCGTGTATGGTCCGCTCACCGCCGGCGCCACCAGCTTCATGTATGAAGGCGCGCCCAACTGGCCGGACGAAGGCCGCTTCTGGGAAATCGTGGAGCGGTACCGGGTGAACATTTTCTACACCGCCCCCACGGCGATTCGGGCGTTTATCAAGTGGGGCGACAAGTGGGTGGAGAAACGAGACCTCTCCAGTCTTCGCCTCTTGGGAACCGTGGGCGAAGGCATCAACCCCGAGGCCTGGATGTGGTATCACACCAAGATCGGCGGCGAGCGATGCCCGATCGTGGATACCTGGTGGCAGACGGAAACGGGTGGGATCATGATGACGCCGCTTCCCGGGGCCACGCCCACCAAGCCGGGTAGCTGCTGCAAACCGCTGCCGGGCATCATCCCGGAGATCGTGGGCGAGGACGGCAAGCCGGTGCCCCCGGGCAGCGGCGGCTGGCTGATGATTGCCGCCCCTTGGCCGGGCATGATCCGCGGGATTTGGGGCGACGACGAGCGCTACCGGGAGCAATACTGGTCGGACGTGCCGGGCAAGTACCTCTGCGGCGACAACGCCCGCTGCGACGAGGACGGCTACTACTGGATCATGGGCCGAATCGACGACGTGTTGAACGTTTCCGGTCACCGGTTGAGCACGATCGAGATCGAATCGGCGTTGGTCAGCCACGAGTTGGTGGCGGAAGCGGCCGCGGTGGGACGTCCCGACGAGCTGACGGGCGAAGCGGTGGCCGTGTTCGTGACGCTGACCGGGGGCGTCGAGCCCAGCGATAAGTTGAAGAAGGAGTTGAAAGCCCACGTGGGCAAGGAGATCGGCAAGTTTGCCGCGCCGGCGGACATCCGTTTCACCGCTTCATTGCCCAAGACCCGCAGCGGCAAGATCATGCGGCGACTGTTGCGCGACATCGCCTCGGGGCGGGAGACGGTGGGCGACACCACCACGCTGGAAGATTACAGCGTGCTGGCGAAGCTGCGAAGCGACGAGGAATAGCCGTCGGCCGCTGGGGCGGCTGCAAAGAAGCACCAAGGGCCGGGTTCCCGCGAGTGGGGACCCGGCCTTTCTTGTCGCGGCTGGGTCCTGGGGGCAATGGGGCCCTGGGGGACAACCCGTGGGCGGGCGACGGGTTCGGGCGGGCACGTTGCCCG
Organism: uncultured Planctomycetaceae bacterium; assembly: GCA_964481605.1. Classification (GTDB taxonomy): domain Bacteria; phylum Planctomycetota; class Planctomycetia; order Pirellulales; family Thermoguttaceae; genus CAYZWG01. Next base: position 4,868 of record CAYZWG010000095.1, on the reverse strand, counting down.
GTGGCGGCGGAGGACCATTTGGCAAGGCGGGTTTCCCCTCATTGTGGGGGGTGGTCTATCATGTGCTTTCCCCCTGTGGGCGTGGCCCCTGGTGGGAGGACCGCGTGAGTTGGCCGGCAAGCGGGACGTTTGGACGGCATGTGCGGGCTGGCCGGTTGGAAAATGGGCAAGATTTCTTCTGGAATTGAGCGTGGCAGTGTTGTAGTATCGGCGGGGAGTGATACAATCCCCTCAATCTGGCCATTCCCTGACCACCTGCTCCGTTTCCTGCCCAGCGGGATGGAGAGGCAATGACGGCGTTACCGGATTCTGAAAGGGGGGAGGTTGCCCACACCGCCTGTTACACAGCCCAACCCTATGTCGTTCGCGTCGACCAGATACAAAGGCGTATCGTGTGGACGGCGATGTTCTTCCGCGGAGTGCTTGCCGCGGTGACGGTGACCATTCCCGGGGGGATACTGTACGTGCTTGCCCTGCTGGCCAGACAGGGGGCGGCACCGAGGTCATTCGTGTACGTCGGCGGGTTCGGCTTTGTGATGTTTGCCGTGTTGTTTTGGCTGTTGTATGTTGTCAGCCATCACTATCGGAACGACACGATTGCGTGCGACCAGGCGATCACGGGATTGCAGTTGCTGGAACAGCAGTATCGACGCGCGGCGTACAGCAAAGCGGGTTTGAAGGAGTTCTGCGAGGCGTGTCGGATCGTGCTGACCGAGTTCTTCTCAAGGACAAGGCGCCCGTTAGGGCAAGGATTCGAGTTGCCGTCGGCACCGGGGACGGAAGAGTTGATTGCGTTGTTTCGCCTGAGGGACCGCGGCGGGCCGCCTCAGGAGAGTAGCAACGACGGGGGCCGAACGTGAAGAGTTCCACGTGGTGTGGGTAAAAAACCCTAGTTTGGGAAACGCACGATGTCGAACGCTGGTTTTTCCGAGGAAGACAAGATGTGCGGCGATGGCCGTGGCCGGAGGGTAGGGGACGAGACGGGATTTGCCCTGGTACGCGAGATCATTGCGGCCTATGGGAGCAGGTTTCCGGATTGGCCGCCGGCGAGTCCGCCGCTGTGGTCGGGTGTTGCGAGGAGAGGTTTTCGCCAGATCATCAAGGAATTGGAGGAGCAGCGCTACCCCGTGGTTTATGGTCTGCCCGGTCCGTCGGAGGCCGGCGCTTGCGGAAAGAGTTTTCGCGGCAAGAAGCTGGCGAAGCTTGTTCCCGGGCGGAGTTTGGCCAACCGCGAGTACGTGGAGTGCGATTTTCAGCAGGCGGACCTATCGCACTTTGATTTGCGGGGCGGCAATTTCTCGGAAAGCCGATTGATTGCGGCGGTGCTGCCGGAGGCGCGGGCCGAGGGCGCCAAGTTCATTCACAGCGATTGCCGCTGGTCACTATGGCGGATGGCTTCGCTATGCGGCTCGAATCTGACGGGGGCGAATTTCTGCGGAGCGGACTTGCGGGGGTGCGACTTTACCGGATGCGACCTGTCAGGTGCGGACTTTCGTGCTGCCGCGGCGGGAGGGGCGAATTTTTCCTGCGCCGAGTTGACTGCTTGCAATTTTGGCGGGGCGGACCTTTCGCGGGCGGTTTTTGGCGACTCGACCCTGGAGGAAACGAATTTCTCTTTTGCCAATCTGGATGGCTGCCATTTCTATCCGACGAATTTTGGCGGCGGCATCTATTACAAGGTGAGGTATGGGGGGGTGGAGCCGCTGGGGTGGCCGAGAAATCGCCCCCAAGCCATTTTCTCCAGGGAGCCGGAGAGGAAGGAGGACCTTTCCGCGAGCCTCCGATACATCAGGCGCTACCGCGATATTCCCGGGCTGCTTCGCATTCGCCTCTTCTACGATCCGGACTGGGGAAGTTCTCGCCCGCAATCCGCGTGTTGATTTCCACTGGGGCGGTACGGGGCTGCTGGTGCGGACCATGATGTTGGGGCGTTTCGCGGGTGACCGGCAATCAGAACCACCGGCAGAGCCGGAGGTATGAGGAAGGCCCCTGAAAGGGGCCGTCAAGCCAGACGGTTTGCCCCTGCGGATTGCATATTTCTGGTGAAACCACGGATCACACGGATTATACGGATAGGACACCCCAGTACGGCGAGTCACTTTGACGATCGAGTTGATCCGAGATATCCGTGCCATCCGTGGTGAAAGAATACGGAAGATTCTTGCGGGAAACGGCAGAGCCTTTACGGTTCTCACCGGCAGAGCCGGTGGATTGTCTGTGATTCAGCGGGGGGGCGAAAGCAACGCGGCGATTCGGGCCAGAAGCTCCTTTCGCGTTACACCGTGGACGAGGAACTGCTTGGCCCGCGAGGCCTTTCCGGCAAACAATTCGAACTGACTTTTCTTCAGGTTCAGGCTGTTTGCCAGAAAGACGACGATCGCCCGGTTTGCCTTGCCTTTTTCCGGCGACTGGGTGACGCAGACCTTGAGCATTCCGTTCTGGATGCCGCGGATTTCGTTTTTCCTTGCTCCCGGCTGGGCGCGGACGGGGAGGATCGTTCCTTGCGGATGTTGTTGCAAGTCGATCACCGGGGGATTCCTTCATAGAGGGCCGAGCCGACGCGGACGATGGTGGCGCCCTCTTCGATGGCGATGTCGTAGTCGCCGCTCATGCCCATGGAAAGCTCGTCCAGCCGCACGCCCTGGGGGCAGTTTGGCCTGAGCCGGTCGCGCAATTGGCGCAGGGCGGAGAAATCGCGGCGGGCCTGGTCGCGCCCGCCGGCGGCCGAGGCCATCCCCATCAGGCCGCGAACTTCGATGCAGGCCAACTGCGGGGCGGCGGCCAGAAACGGCTCGATCCGTTCCGGCGTGAAGCCGTGCTTGGCCGCGTCGCCGGAGATGTTGACCTCCACGAGCACCGGCAGGCGGAGGGAAAGCTCGCCAGCAACGCGGTCCACGGCGGAGGCCAGGCGGGGCGAATCGAGCGATTGGAGCATGGTCACCAGGGGGAGGGTGCGGCGGACCTTGTTTCGCTGCAAGTGGCCGATCATCTGCCACTGGAGGTGGAGATCGGCCAGGGCGGCGGCTTTCTCCCAGAAGGGCTGGGGCCGGCTCTCGCCCAGCACACGGCAGCCGGCGGCGGCCAGCGCGCGAATCACCTCCGGACCCACGTACTTGGTCACCGCCACCAGTTGCACGTCGGCATCGCTGCGACCGCTGGAGGCAGCCGCATGGGCCATGCGCGAGCGGACCGCGGCGAGGTTCTGGGCGATTTGGTGTTGAAGTGGCTGGCTCATCGGCGGGCTAGCTTCCTTCCTCCAGCCGCACCACGGCCCGGGGGGCATTGCCCAGCAGAATGCAGCTCTTATGGCGTGCCGCCAGGCGTTCGACCTGGGCGGCCGTCTCGATGGGCGCGATCTGCAAATCCTCGACCATCTCGGGCGCCAGGCGGCTGATGAGGCATACGGAGGCGCGGTCTTGGGCGCGGGCGAGTTGGGTGGCGGGCAAGGTATCCGGGGGCCGATCGTTTTGGATCTGGCGGATTGCGTCGCAGCGGTCGCGAGCGGACCGCAACCGCTGAATTCCGGTTCCGGGCGAGGCTTCCAGATCGGTGCAGAGGACGATGGTTCCGCCGTCTTCGAGCAGGTCGAGCGCGGCCGAGAGAGCCCGTCCGAGGTTATCCCAGGTTTGTTGTTCGGCGGCGCCTTCGATGGCGGCCACGACCAGGCCGGCCCGCCGGGGTACGAGGTCGCGCCAGGCGCGCCGATAGAGCGCGCGGCAACGGCGGCGGACGGCGCGGGGCGATCCGGCCACGACGTCCAGGGGCGATTGCCGGGTGCCCGGAATGACCTGGATACTGAAATTGATGCCCAGCAGCCAGGCGACCTGGTCGACGGCATGAACGACCTTCTTGGTGTGACGTCCGCGGGGTCCGATGGTGGCCGGGCCGCGAAACCTGGCCTGGTTGGCGGCGTCGGCGAAGGTGGGGAAGACCGGGGTGTGGAGGCCGTAATAACCGGCCACGTGGCGGGAGTGAAAACACCCCACCGGCAAGACAAGGTCGGCGTCGGTCAAGGCGCGATTGAGAAGGATGGGGTTTCCCGCCGGGTCGGCGGCCAGGTAGGCCATGCCGCGGCGGTCGCCGGGGTCGTGGACCTGGAGGGTGATTCGGGCGGCCACGTGCGGCGGCAGGAAGGGGCGGGGGTCGGCGGACCCCGGGCCCTGCGGCCGGTCGGTATGCAGGAGGGTGATTCCGTCGGGATCGACGCCGGCGGTGACCAGGGATTCCATCGCGGCGGCGACAATTTCCGCCGAGCGGGGCACGCCGGGCTGGAGGGCCAGGGCCACGCGGTCGCCAGGCGTGGTACACTTGGCCAGGGGAGGATAGTCCAGCGGTTCGGCCAGGGCCCGGCGGGTGGCGGCGGCCGGGTCGTTCTGCCCGTTTTGCGTGCCGGTCCCACACTCGGCCACGACGCACCGGTCGGGCAAGTTCAGCCGCAGCGACAATCCGGCTCCGTAAGGGAGCGTCCAACTCATCGACGAGACCTTCTCCACGCCAGTCGAGGCAGGTCGAAAAACCGCCCGGCGGTGACGTTACGCACGAGACCTGTTAAACCGGGCCAACCAGGCAAGGCAGATTGACGACCGATTCATCTTATCGGGCAAAATCGGCAGCGGTCAAGCGGCCCAGCTTTACGTAATCGTCCAAGTGTCGAATAATTGGGGATTAGGTTCGGTTGCGGGTCTCCCGTTCGGCGCACCCGTTCGGCGCGGGTCTCCCGACCCCGCCGAGCGCTGTGCAGAGTCAAGCTCCAGCTTGGGACCGAGAGGGGGCTGGAGCTTGGGACCAAGCGTGGGGGGGACCGAGCCCCGTCGGGCCGGCTGTGCCGGCCGAAACGTGGCTGGCGCCGGCGAAGTGCGGCAACCGGC